>PBHT01000021.1:0-31780 GCA_002720285.1 Acidobacteriota bacterium
GGAGGGATACGCGATTCGGAGACCGGGAAAGTGCGCAAAAATACTCTCACCAGACTGACTGTGATAGATCGAACCACCGCGGAGATATCCACCAATCGGCACCCGGACAACCATCGGACAGGAGTAAGTGTTATTGGAGCGGTAGCGCAACATCGCCACCTCGTTGCGCAATTGCATTGTCGCTGTCCAGATGTAGTCGAAGAACTGAATCTCCACCACGGGCTTAAGGCCTCGGATGGCCATGCCCAGTGCCCGGCCGACGATGTTAGCCTCAGCCAATGGGGAGTTGAAGACGCGCTCGGCACCGAATGTTCGTTGCAAGCTTTCGGTCACCTTGAACACTCCGCCCTTGCCCCGCACCTCCGATAGCGTTTCGGGGTGGCTGCTGTCAGCTACGTCTTGACCAAACACCACGATCCGGGAATTCCGAGCCATTTCGTCTTTGAGTGTCTGATTGATGGCTGAGACCATCGTCTTGGGCTCACCTGACGGCTTTTCCGAGACGTCGAAAGTCTCAGAACAAGGATCGACATCCGGGGAGTAGATGTAACGTGTGACTGTTTCCGATACCGGCGAGGGTGCCTTAGTCGCAGTATTTGTAGCCGCGGCAATCTCATCTTCAACTTCACTGTCCAATGCATTTAGTTGATTTTCAGTGGCGACGCTGTTGGCCAGGCAGAACTCTCGAAAGCGTACCAACGGGTCTCGGACTGTCTCGCTATCGCGCTCAGCCTGTGTTTTGTAAACACGTTCGTCATCAGACAGTGAGTGCGAATATGGACGGGTGGTATGCGCATGCACCAGTGCTGGGCCAAGGCGCGCTCGAACGTGGTTCACGGCGTCTTGCGCTGCCCTCCAACTATCCAGTAGGTCAGTGCCGTCGGCTCGAGCGATCCGCAACGCAGGAAAAGACTCAAGGAGTTTCGAAATACTTCCTCCAGGAGTCTGAATGTCAACCGGTACGGAAATCGCGTAACCGTTGTCCTGGACCAAAAAGACAACGGGTAACTGCTGCGTGCAGGCGGTGTTAAGCGATTCCCAAAACTCACCCTCGCTTGTGGCGCCGTCACCCATCGACACTAGGATCACCTCATCGACATGGGCCGACGGTTCTCGTCCATCGCGGGTGCCAAGTGTTCGATTGAGCTCGCCGCCTTCGGCGCATCCGACGCCATGAAGGCACTGTGTGCCGGTTGCACTCGACGGCGATACGATGTGAAGTCGACGNTCNCTCCAGTGNGANGGCATTTGCCGACCACCNGANGACGGNTCATCCGACGANCCAACGCTACCTAAGAGCATCTCNGTNGGTGTAACACCGAGTGTCAAACAAAGAGCCCTGTCGCGATAGTACGGAAAAANCCAGTCNTANCCNGNNCGGAGNGAAANACCGATNGCGACTTGAATNGCCTCNTGGCCAGCGGCNCTNATCTGAAAGTAGGNGANACTTTGGTTNTTGAGNTGNATNTCNTTGTCGTCCAANCNTCTCGACANNCGCATCGTNCGGTAGGCGNGAAGTANNTGCTCTTGAGANAGTTCANCGGNCTCGNGNNGGNGTGNGGTTGCTGCNGAGCGAGTCGAACTAGNNGGAGTTNGCTCTTTAANNCTCATNGANTNNTTAGACCCGTTGAGACAGNNNGTTTCNNGGGCCAGGAATNGCCTNANGNCNCCCNNTGNNNGAGGCCATNCTCANGCTGAACCGCGACATTATAGCATCGGATTCNNCTNATCAAATCTCGAGATTAACGAATGTAAATAGCNTAAAATGANNNNGTTATGGTTATGACTNCAAGGANTTNNNTCCAGTGAGTAGNGNCAGNGTNNATTGCTGGGATGACATNGCTCCGGAGAAAGTAACAGAGATGATGTCGCGAAAAATCNTNACNGGNGAACGNTCGCTNNTCGCNCAGGTNTANCTCAAGAAGGGNGCTCTCGTGCCGATGCACGCTCATCCAAGTGAACAATTAACTTATGTGCTAGAGGGCAGTCTTCGGATGATGGTGGCTGGGGAGGAGTCGATCGTGCGAGCGGGAGAAATTATTCACATCCCGTCGGACGTGTCGCACCAGGCCGAAGCGTTGGCTGACACTTTGGAACTCGATCTGTTCAGTCCAGTGCGGCAAGACTGGCTGGCGGCTGACTCTTCTCCGGGTCGCTGATCCAACTGTAGTCCTCAATTAGTGAATTCGACGGTCCCAGTCATCCCGGCGTCCACCCGGATGGGCGCCGAACCGATTGCGCAGCCGGCGCATTTTCCACTTAATGTACTGGTACTTGATCTCGCCGATGAAACCACTTATCCCACCTTTCAAATACAAATATCCAACCACTAAACCGCCCAGGTGTGACGTGTGAGAAATGCCGCCACCCGTATCGCCCACGAACAGGAAAGAGATCGCACCCAAAATCATGACGAAGTACTTTAATCGAATCGGGAACAGGAAATATACGAAGATGAGTCGGTCGGGATAGTAGAGCGCTGACGCAAGCAATAAGCCATAGATTGCGCCGGATGCTCCGATTGTAGGTATCCCAGGGTGAACGAGTGCAATCGGTGGTAGGGCGGCGACGAGTGTTGTTACTGCAGCACCTAATCCCGTGATGAAGTAGTACTTGAGAAACCTTTCGCTACCCCACAGCCGTTCCAGTTCAACGCCGAACATCCAGAGTACCAGCATGTTGAAGAATATATGGAAGAGATCTGCGTGCAAGAATAGGTAGGTGAGTGGCTGCCACAACCAGAAATACTCGAAAACGGCCACAGGCGTAAGACCAAAGAAAGTGACTAAATCTGGGGCCAGAGTGGTCATGACGAACGCCACAACGTTCGCCCAGATAATTACCTTGATGGCGGGCGATACGCCTCCAGGCCCGAAGGAGTAGCTACTTGGTGCGTAACGGTATCGATACATCATCGGAGTATTACTGGGGCAGTGTCGACGCGCGCCTTGTGGGTGGGTGTCATCGTACCATAGGCCACACGCGTTACTTAGATACGGGTCTAGCGGGCATGGAGTCGGGTGAGAAGCCAACGACGCACATCGTCGAATTCCTCGATTCTTAACGCTCGTGCCGCAGTGGCCAATACGATGAGGCCAGCACTAATTGCAGTGCCGAGGCGGGTCGCCTGATGCCAGACCCCTAGTCCCGGCCATGTAGTTGCCAACCATTGTTCCGTTCCGAATGCTGCCCAGGCCATTAATGCAGAGGCCACACTAATCTTAACGAATGCCATCGCGATCCGAGGGCCCTCCAATCCACCGAGCCGGCGTTGCAGCAGGTAGAGGAGGGCTGCAGCATTCACAAGGGCGGCGACAGCTGTACCGAGTGCGAGACCGCGATACCCCATTAGACGGATGAGCAATAAATTTAAGGCAACGTTGAGGACTACCGAGCCCACACTGATAAGGGCAGGTGTTCGGCTGTCCCGAAGTGCGAAGAAACTCGGAACGGCAATTTTAACCGTTGAGTAACCAAGAAGGCCTGGCGCATAGCACATCAAAGCGGCGGCGGTGGCTGCAGTATCAGCGGGTGTGAAGCTACCGCGTTCAAAGATGAGGGCGACAATTGGTGACGCCAGAGTAACTAAGCCGAGTGTCGCGGGAACGTTCAGCATGAACATTAATCGCAGGCCGTTCGAGATCGTTTGCCGCATCTCTTCAGGGTTCTCACGCGCTGCTTGTCTGGAAAGGGTCGGCAGGGCGGCGGTCGCGATAGATACACCGAACAATCCGATCGGTAGGTACATCAGTCGAAAGGCATAGCTGAGCCAGGACACAGCACCTGTTCCTTCGCCAGTCGCGAGTATCGTATTGACGAGCAAGTTGATCTGTACAGCGGCTAGGCCAAGAATGCCAGGGCCCATCAGTCGCAGAATCTCTCTAAGGCCAGGGTCCCGTAGGTTGAGTATCGGGCGGTAGCGATACCCGGCGTGGTGCAGGGCGGGCCACTGGAGGACGACTTGGCCAACACCGCCGATTAAAGCTCCGATGGCCATGCCCGCAATCGGCGGAAGTCCCACGCTTGGCATCAGCGGGACCAGCGCAAACCCGCTGGCAATCATGGCGAGATTGAACATGGCGGGGGATAACGCAGGTGTGAAGAATCGCTGCAAGGAGTTCAGCATGCCCATAAACGCGGCAGCGATAGCCACGAGACTGAGGAAGGGCAGCATGATGCGTGTGAGTGTCGTCGCAAGTTCGAGTTTGCCAGGCACTTCATTGAAGTGTCCGGCAAACAACATAACGAGCGGCGCGGCAAAAATGATACCGATCGTGACGAGGAGTCCGGTCACTATCAGCAGTGCGTTAATTAACTGATTGCCGAGTTGCCAAGCCTGGGTGCGACCCTCCGCGGTAAGTCGTTTTGTGAAGGTGGGTACGAAGGCCGCACTCATGGCACCCTCGGCGAAGAGGTCGCGCATCAAGTTTGGAATACGGAAACCGACGTAAAAGGCGTCCATCGCGTTGCCAGCACCGAACAGGTAAGCTAGGACCTGGTCGCGGATAAGGCCAAGCAGTCGGCTTGTCATTGTTGCAGCACTGATCACGCCAGCCGAGCGGAGGAGCCCACTCGATGATGGTGTTTCAGGGACTGGCGAGTCGGCCGGCGGGGGAGGCTGTAAGTCGGGCATTAACTGTATGTCAGCCTAACATACGGCCTTAGCCGGTAGTTCGTCTGTCGGTTGAGCGGACCGAGGTGATCACTAGGAAAACCTTGGTTAATGTGGAGTGGGGAGGTATGGGTTCGACTCGCGAGCTGCCATTTGTCGGGGTTGCGTCGGTCCGCTTCAGTTCCTTGCGATCACCGCTGGGCCAGATTTTCTTTGTCATGTCAGGACGCGGACTCTGTAATGTCACTATTGGAGCCCGTCGACATGCTGAGTACCGAAGATACATGGAACGGCACTCGACCGAAGTCTGGCGTGACGATGAAGGCCTCCGTGACGTGTACGATGAATTTGTTGCTTACCTCAGCGGTCATAGTCAGACATTTGTGGTGCCCACGGACCTCCGAGGTGTTACACCGTTCGTTGGGCAGGTGTTGCGTAAGGTTCAGGCGGTGACATTTGGGGCCGTGACGAGTTACGGGTCGGTCGCTCGACAGTTAGGCCACCCCCGAGCCGGACGGGCAGTCGGAACTGCGTTGGGTAGAAACCCTGTGCCGATCGTTATTCCGTGCCACCGCGTTCTTCGCTCGACCGGTGAGGTCGGCGGGTATGCCTTCGGCAGTAAGGTTAAGCGGGCCCTACTCGGCATCGAGGGCTATCGAACGCGTTAGCGTCACTGAGCCAGTTTTTGCTTGACGAGTGCTCCGATGGTCGAACCGTCGACAACCTGGCCGGCGAATTGGGCCATCACCTGTTTCATCACCCGTCCCATGTCCCGCGGCGAAGTGGCCCCCGTCTCAGTGATGGCGGTGTCGATGATCCGTTCGATCGCTGCCTCGTCGACCGGTGGCGGGAGAAATGGTTGAAGCGCCTCCAACTCAGCCTTCTCTTGGGTGACTAGTTCGGTCCTCCCCGCCTGCTCGAACTGAGCGATGGAATCCTGCCGCTGCTTTGCCAGGGTCGCAACCACCTTTTGAGCATCCACGTCTGTGAGTTCCTGACCGAGTTCAATGCGACGGTTGACCAGTGCGGTCTTCAACATGCGCAAGGAACCTAGCGTCGTTTTGTCCCGACTGCGCATGGCAGCTGTCATTGCTTCGTTGACACGTGCCAAGAGGTCCATAACGTTGACGGGCCTGGGGTCAGGTCACCCTTTCTGAAAATGTGCGATCACGCGGGTCAGAATTTCGGTAAGTTGAACCTTTGGTTCATAACCGGTGAATTTTTGGAGCTTAGTGATGTCGGGGACGCGCCTCGGCATATCTTCGAAGCCTGCTCCGTAAGCCTGGTCGTAGGGAACCTTAACGATCTCCGACTGACTGCCTGTCATTTCTTTGATTTTTTCAGCCAGTCCGAGGATGGAGATTTCCTGTCCGTTGCCGACGTTGAATACCTCCCCGACAGCCTTTGGCTCGTCGACGAGACGCATTAACGCGTCCACGACGTCACCGACGTAGGTGAAACTTCGCGATTGCGACCCATCGCCGAACACAGTGATTGGCTGTCCTGCCAATGCCTGCTTCACGAAGTTCGGCACCACCATGCCGTATTGGCCTGTCTGACGGGGTCCCACAGTGTTGAAGAGTCGCACGACGATGACTGGAAGCTTCTTCTCTTTCCAGTATGCGAGTGCAAGGAATTCGTCGAGGGCTTTACTACACGCGTAGGCCCAACGGTGTTTCCAAGTGGCACCAAGCCTGAGGTCGGCGTCTTCCCTGAACGGGATCTCCGTTGACTTACCGTAAACTTCTGAAGTTGAGGCAACAATNACAAGTTTCTTTTTCTGACTGTTCTTATTGGCCTGAGTCAGCACAACTTCCGTNCCATGTACATTGGTCTCGATCGTGTGGACCGGACGTTCCACGATCAACTTGACTCCGACCGCAGCTGCTAGGTGGAACACAACGTCACANCGATCGGTTTGTTCGGCTAAGAGGTCTTCATTGGTGACTGAATCGATTACGTATTGAAAGCCGCGNCGGTTCTTTAAGTGCTCAATGTTCTCCATTGAGCCTGTGGAAAGATCGTCCACCACTTCTACTTCATGGCCAGCGTCCAGAAGCGCTTCGGCAAGGTGAGACCCAATAAATCCAGCTCCTCCGGTGATCAGGGCGCGCATGGCGGGATCGTATCACGTGGCGAAACGGAACGTGATGACGTCACCATCCCGTACGACGTAAGTCTTTCCTTCGAGGCGCACGAGGCCGCGCTCCCGACACGAAGCAAGTGAACCGTGCTCGACGAGATCGGTATAGGCTACGACCTCAGCGCGGATAAATCCTCGTGAAATGTCCGAGTGAATTTCCCTGGCGGCATCCTGGGCCACCGTGCCTCGTGGCAGTGTCCACGCCCGGCATTCATCTTCGCCTACGGTAAAGAAGGAAATGTAACCAAGAAGTTCGTAACTCGCCCGGATGATTCGATCTAGTCCAGATTCTGCGAGTCCGAGATCTGCTGAAAAAGCCTCCGCGCTCTCTTTATCGAGCTGCCCAATCTCAAGCTCGATTTTGGCGCACACGGCCACGGCTTTGGCGTCTGCCTCGCGAAGGACTTCCTGGAGGGAAGGGTCGGTTTCCTCTAATCCGCTCGGTAAATCAGATTCATCCAGATTGTTAATGACGAGTAATGGCTTAGCTGAGAGAAACTGGAAACCTCGAAGAAGCTTCGAGGCTTGTGGCTCCAGTGCCATTCGTCGTAACGGCGTTCCGGCCTCCAGTGTTGCCTGACACTTCGTTAGAACTGCCTGTTCGGCCTCCAGGTCATCGCTCTTATGCTTCTTTAGGTCTCGGTGCAGCCGCTCGATACGACGCTCAGCCACTCCGAGGTCAGCCAGAATCAGTTCTTCCTCCATGGTGCGTGTATCCCGCACTGGGTTGATACTGCCGGAGGTGTGGGGCACCCGTTCGTCGCGGAATGCACGGACGATGTGGAGGAGTGCGTCGGCGTCTCTGAACGCTGCAATGTCCACAAGTGACTGGGTCGTGGCGTGGCCGACCATTTCGGCCAACTCCACAGTCGCTGGAACGCGTTGCTGCGGCCGAAAGAGTTCAACCAAACGGTCTAGCCTTGGCTCAGGTACCTTGGCGATACCAACGTGTGCTTCGGCGCGCCTAGTTCCGTCGCGCGCTTCTTCCACGCTCGTCATCAGACGGAATAGCGTTGTCTTACCGACAGCAGGGAATCCGATCAGTGCTGCTCTTAGCATCGAAAATTTAACGAAAGCTCATATTTCCCGTATGTTTTAACGGGAGAAAAAGAATCCAGACAGCCCAAGCGATGGTAACACGAGGGCGCCACGCCAAACATTCCAACTCCACAGCATATTGGGGTCTAAGTTACTGCTGCTCTACATTTTAGGGATTGACAGGTTTCGATGGTTTTCTTACGATTGCTGTGGATTTAAGTGGAGTTTTATGGAGTTTTTAGGTGATTAGAGGAAACCTGTCTGCAAAAATAGACGACAAGGGCAGACTGAAAATTCCGTCTGCCTTTCGCGTCTCGATAGAGAAGCGACACGGAAGCGCTCTGTTTATTACCAGCGTGACCGGCGAGTCGGTTCGTGTTTATCCAATGCCGGTCTGGGAAGCCATTGAGGCCAAGTTAGCGAAGGTGCCAAACGCCCACCCGTCACGGCTCAGGTTCCTCGATCGCGTCAACTATTTTGGACAGTTTGCCGAATTCGACAAGCAGGGGCGCGTTTCACTCCAAGCGCGGTTACGTGAAGCCGCTTCCATGACCGGTGAGGTCGACGTCTTAGGACAGTATGACTATCTCGAGATATGGAACCACAACCGCTTCGTTGCCAAGCTAGAGCGTGACCCGTATACGGACGACGACGCACGAGCCCTGGCGGAGTTTGGAATCTGATGGCCAACCCACAGCACATACCGGTGTTGACAGCGGAGACCATGGGCTATCTGGTGCCCGAATCCGGTGGGGTGTTTATTGATTGTACCGTTGGAGCTGGGGGCCATGCTCGAGCGCTCATGGAGAGCGGCGCGACGAGGCTCCTTGGTTTCGATCGCGANCCTCAAGCACTTGTACATGCTNCCGAGGCGCTNGCGGCTTGGCGCGANCAAGTTCAACTGCTCCACGCGGATTTTCGAGACTTGGCATCAGTGCTNGACGACCGAGGCGTCGCCACTATCGATGGNGCCGTGGCTGATCTCGGTGTGTCGTCTATGCAATTGGATGGTGTGGAACGGGGCTTCAGCTTTCGGCGGGACGANCCGCTTGACATGCGCATGGATCAGTCAACCGGTGCCACCGCCGCGGATCTCATTCGGGACATNTCNGAGCAGGACCTCGCGGATTTAATTTTTAAATATGGAGAAGAACGNCATTCTCGCCGGATCGCNCGCGCCATCGTAGANACCCGTCGTNAGANGCCCGTGNGCACCACAGGTCAGTTAGCAGCGATTGTACGGCGAGCNATGCCCAAGCGNGGCTGGCAACGGATCGACCCCGCGACNCGCACGTTTCANGCCATTCGCATCTGGGTCAACCAGGAGCTCGATGGCCTCGAAANGGCGNTNGAGGNGATCTGTAGACGACTTCGTGGTGGCGCGAGGGTGGTTNTCATCACGTTCCATTCACTTGAAGATCGCATCGTTAAACACACGTTGCGCGCACTCGCCCGAGGACAAGAAGCCATNGTCCGAATCTTGACGAAGCACCCGCTTGTCGCAGACCNCGACGAGCGCGACCGGAATCCCAGAGCGCGGAGTGCCAAACTGAGAGCGGCGGAGCGGATTGCATGAGGAAACGTCAAATCGATTACGCGGTGAAGAAACGNGTCCNGAATCAGGTCATCCGTGAAGTTGACCCAATCCGNCAGCGCGAATTTCGGCAGNCGCTGGGAGTTGGGATTCTNCTGGTTGCGGTNATCNTGTTTGCNGCCTGGCAACACCACGAGTTGCGGCAACACGGATACCAGATGGNGGNAATCGAAGAAGAACTANAGAAAGNGCAGGAGGAANATCAACGGCGACGGCTGGAGGTTGAGGGCCTTCNNNCACTGGANCGGATNNANANGATTGCNACCGAANAGTTGGGCTTAGAAGNTCCTACCGCGCAAGCGGTTGTGCACATNGAACGTATCACNCCGGCGCNACCNGCGGGCGACACGGTCGTGGCNCGCGGCAACGCAATNGGACAGCGCGACAATTAGAGGAGGTAAGTGGCTACACCGGNAGGACCGAAGAAGCGNCGACGNCGGGCGCCCCGTGANCCCGGTGGCCTGTTNGCNNACTTCGATGCGCCAGAGGCACGCTNGGCAGACGCCNCAACCNTTCAGTGGCGCCAGACGATACGCCGNCGAATCCTCTTTGTGGTTGCCTTNCTAACGCTGTGGGCCGTNGGTATCGAGACCAGANTAGTTAACTTGCAAGTGTGGNAGCACGACTTCCTGAAGGGGNANGCTAANAAACCAGNNGGACCGAGNGAGGAGCGTGCTTGGCCGNCGAGGCGACATTCTCGACCGNAACGGTGACANCCTCGCGACTAGTTCCCAGGGTTANACGGTNTATGTGGCCGCAGGCGAAATCGACAAACCTGAGGAGTTCGCTAAAGAGCTCTGCGCCGCGCTGAANGGCTGTGGCAACATTTCTTACCTCATTGAACGTTTACGCAGAGGAGTATTCACTTACGTCGAACGAAAGACGGTTTCGGAAGAAGAGGTGGTGGCAGTCAAGGCACTAAAACTGCCTGGTGTCGGATTTGAAAGGGAGCCTCAACGGCAGTATCCGAACAGTCAGTTGGTTGCGCACGGCATGGGATGGGTCGGTACGGACAACATCGGCTTGGGAGGTGTTGAGGCTGCCTACGACGGGATCGTTCGAGGACAGGATGGCCAGACCCTCGACATGCGTGATGTGTATGGGCGTCTTTTTGATCGTAGGGAGCTCAGTCCATCCACTCCTGGTATCACGCTCGAACTAACGATTGACAGGCACCTTCAGTACATTGCGGAGCGCGAATTGCGTGCCGCGGTTAACGAGCACGAAGCGGATGGTGGCACGGTCATCATTCTTGAATCTTCCACCGGCGACGTGCTAGCGCTCGCCAACGAACCTACCTTTGACCTAAATAAGAAAAAATTAATATCTGAAAAGGATCATCGACGCAATCGCGCCACGCAAGATATTTACGAACCGGGGTCAATATTCAAGCTGGTGACTGTTGCCGCGGCACTCGAGCAAGAGGTCGTTCAATTGGACGACCTGTTCGATGTTAGTGCTGGGAAGATCAGTCGCGATAATTGGGGTGGAAGGGTATTTACTGACTTTACCCGTTACGACGGCAACCTGTCGGTCCTGGACATCATCGTTAGATCGAGTAATGTCGGCGCTATCCAGATCGCTGAGCACGTTGGACCGGACAGGCTCCACGAATACGCGGAGCGATTTGGTTTCGGTCAGAGGGTGTCAACGGAGACCTCTGGTTTCATCTCTAGCGAGGGGGGCAATGGAACCGAGAAGTGGACGGTTCCGACTGAGTTTCCTGGTGAGAGTGTTGGTTTACTTCATCCCCCTGAGGAATGGAGACCTGTTAACCTCGCTTCGTTCTCTATCGGCTATTACGTCAGTGCGACTCCGCTCCAGCTAGCGACCGCGGTCAACGCGATTGCTAATGGTGGAGAGCTCATTCAGCCCCGGCTGGTGCGAGCTACTCGGCATAACGGTGATCGAGTCGAGTTATTACCAAGAACGAGCCAGCCGGCCGTTACCCCCAAAACCGCCATGATGCTGACGGACATCATGGAGGAAGTCGTTAAACGAGGGACCGGAAGAAGCGCTGCTATTCCTGGCTATACCGTGGCCGGGAAGACGGGGACAGCTGAGAAGTTGATCGATGGGGTCTACCGTGCGAGGGAGCACAGAGCGTCGTTTGTTGGCTTTGTCCCGTCACGCAATCCGGTTTTCACGATCCTGGTCTTGATTGATTCCCCCAGCGGGGTGCTGAACACGGGAGGGGTAGTCGCGGCTCCGGTCTTTAAGCGGGTCGCTGAAGTTGCTCTTCGGCACAGCGGTGTCTCTCCTACAACGGAGCCCGTTTCTCGAATCTTCGCCCGGCGCCGAGGTGATTCCCCACCGCGCATGCCGACCACGCCGTTGCCAGCTCCCGCATACGCCCCGGTCGCGGCTGTCGACCCTGAGTCACTAAGGATGCCCGACTTGTCCGGCTTGGGTCTACGTAGAGCAACACGAACGCTTACGCAGCTAGGCTTATTTGTGAAGGTGCAGGGCGATGGGGTCGTCGTTGCTCAGTGGCCTAGTGCGGGTAGTGCTATCGAACGTGGTGATGAAGGCGTGCTTCAGGGGACACGGCAGATGAGGGCCGTGGAATCCAGCGAGTCGCATCCATGACCCTAGGTGAACTGCTCTCACGGACGAGCACGCTGCTGGGGGAGGAGTTGACGACTGAGGACGGCCACGGAGATGTTCTAGCGCGCCCCGTTACATCGATTGCGTACGACTCAAAGCAAATGTCACCTGGAGCCGTGTTCGTTGGGCTTCGTGGACAGCGAACTGATGGAACGACGTTCGCGGGTGAGGCCGAACAACAGGGTGCGGTGTGCATCGTTTCAGCTTCACCGGTGACCCCAGGCATCAATCTGCCGTGGGTGCGCGTACAGGACGCCAGACAAGCGCTGGCGGGACTGTCCGTTGAGTTCTTTGGGCATCCGAGCCAGGAGCTCCCGGTCATCGGCATCACCGGCACTAATGGGAAGACGACCACCGCGTGCCTGATTCAAAGCATTCTTGAATCGGCAGGTGTGCAGTGCGGCCGCATGGGGACAATCGGTCACCAGTTCGGCTCGACTCACCAGGAAGCATCACTGACCACACCTGAGGCGAGCGAAATTCAGCAGATGCTCAGGGAGATGATTGACAACAGTATCGGTGCGTGTGTCCTGGAGGTGTCATCACACGCACTCGCTTTGCACCGGGTAACCCATACCCACTTTACGACGGCAGTTTTCACCAATCTGACGCGTGACCACTTGGATTTTCACGGAAATATGAATCGCTACTTTGAGGCGAAGCGCAGGTTGTTTGAGTTGCTCCCACAGGGGCAGCCGTCGATTCTTAATATCGACGATCCCCGCGGCTCCACCTTAGCGGATTTTGTTGAGCGACCGGTCACCTATGCCCTTCGGAGCGAAGCTGACGTGACCTGCAGCTCAGTCGAGGGGTCTCTAACAGGATTACGATTCGATGTCCGAACGCCACGAGGTGCAATACGGGTGCGATCAGCGCTTATCGGGCAAGCGAACGTTTACAACATCCTTGCAGCAGTGGCCACGGCTGTGGCGCTCGATGTGTCGTTTAGTGCGATCGAAACGGGCATTACGGCGGTGACGGCCGTGCCGGGTCGGTTCGAAATTGTGTCGGATGCAACCGATGAAGTTGCGGTAGTGATCGACTTTGCTCACACGGACGACGCACTAAGGTTGCTGTTGGAGTCCGCCCGGCCATTGACGCCAGGAAGATTAATCACGGTGTTCGGATGCGGTGGTGACCGTGACCGCTCCAAGCGTCCCCTTATGGGAGCCGTGGCGGCTCGCTTGAGCGATCTCGTGGTTGTGACCTCGGACAATCCTCGTTCGGAGGATCCGGCTGCGATTATTGAGGACACCGTTGCCGGCATAGAGACGGGGCACGCCGGGCAACAGGGAGATCGCGCTTCTGTTCGGGACGTAGGACAGGAAACACCATTTATGACCATTGTCGATCGAGCTGAAGCTATTAGCCACGCTGTTGGGCAGGCGTGCAGAGGTGACGTTGTGGTCATTGCGGGTAAGGGTCACGAAACTTATCAGGTTATCGCTGGTGAGACGGTGCCGTTTAACGATGCTGCCGTGGCTCGTGCAGCACTGACGAAGCGGCGGAGTAGTGCGCGCGTGTCGTGAAGGGACCTGTGCCGAAGCAGCCACCTTGGCAATTGACGGCAGAGGAGATCGCTGGTGTTGTCGGGGGAACGCTGGTTTCTGGTGAGCAAGATGAGCAGTTTGGGCCAGTCTCAATCGACACACGCACCTTAGCCGCCGGTGATTTATTTTTTGCGATTCGTGGCGACCGGTTCGATGGTCATGACTTTGTGTCAGGAGCGCTCGATTGCGGAGCTCGAGGTGTGGTGGTGAGTGATCGCAGAGCGGTGCCGACTTCGGCGACCGCNGTCGTCATCATCGTACAGGACACNGTCGGAGCGTTGCAGGCNNTGGCTCAGCATGTCCGGAGTGGGTCGGGGGCGCGTGTCATNGCGATCACCGGTAGCACAGGTAAGACATCAACNAAAGAGATCGTGGCAGCGATGCTTCAGACCCGTTATCGAGTTGTTCGAAATCAGGGTAACNGGAATAACCATATTGGGCTTCCNCTATCNCTTTTGGCCNTANTGGCNNGGCCGGAACTCGCCGTCGTGGAACTTGGCATGAACCACGTTGGCGAGATCGCACGNCTAGTAGCCATNGCAAAGCCTGACGTTCGNGTNTGGACTAATGTTGGGGACGCACATGTGGGGTTACTCGGCTCAGTCGAGAGGGTTGCCGACGCNAAGGCNGAGATCATGGAAGGGGCAACACCCGANAGTTTATTNATTGCGAATGCCGACGACGCGNATGTGATGTCGCGCGCTCNNCAGTTTCCNGGACAGGTCGTCACGTTTGGAATTCACGCACCAGCTGATGTNAAGGCGGGCGATGTACGCGATCGGGGNCTTAGNGGTATTGAGGCCACCATCGCCACCAGCGAAGCATCGTTGCCGCTNCGGGTGCCGCTNCTTGGNCTCGGACAATTTGCGAATGTGCTAGCAGCGGTCACTGTNGCGTTACAGTTCNANATNCCACTCCATACGATCNCGGCTGAGGCGAGCGCACTGAAACCGTTTGTGCATCGNGGNGAGGTGTTCAGGCTGCGGAANGGCATTGTNGTTGTNGATGACTCNTACAATTCGAGTCCATCGGCTCTCACGGTTGCGCTGGAAATCTTGAACACTGAAAAGGCCGACGGCCGACGGGTGGCTGTGCTCGGCGAAATGCGTGAGTTNGGTTCGCGCGGTCGGGAACTCCACCGGCACAGCGGCCTCATGGNTGCCAAATGCGGACTTGATCTNTTGGTGTCAGTGGGTGGCCCGGATGCGNTCGCNTTAGCGGACGGTGCGGTCGANGGGGGCCTCNACNCGGNACAGGTTCACCACGTCACCACTAGNGATGAGGCCGGCCCGTTGACNGCGTCATTACTGCAGACGAGCGATCTCGTACTCGTCAAAGGNTCCCGTGGCGTNCAGACCGACNTNNTCGTCGAGTANTTGAAATCGGAGCTGGCGTGATGCTGTATCACCTACTGTACCCGTTCCACACTGAGTTATCGGTNCTCAANGTGACGCGNTACATCACNTTTCGGACCGCCATTGCGAGTCTCACCGCGTTGGCGATNAGTCTTCTNTTGGGNCCGTGGATGATCCGAAAACTCCGCGAGGCACAGATCGGCCAANTCATCCGAGNGGAAGGNCCGGCANCNCACCAGCCAAAGGCTGGTACGCCAACGATGGGTGGNTTGTTAATCCTTACTGCAGCACTCACGCCGACATTACTGTGGGCCGACCTCACGAACCCNTACATCTGGATTGCCGTCNTATCGACGATTGCATTCGGTGCGGTTGGGTTTGTTGATGACTACCTCAAGATCAGNNGACAGTCGCATCATGGACTACGCCCNCGCTACAAGTTCGTGGCCCAGATTGCCATCGCCGTGGGGGTGGGCATGGCCCTACTGGCTTTGACNGACGAGGGTGTTTACAACACGAACNTAATCTTTCCNTTCTTTAAGGACTTCGTTCCTNACCTCGGCTGGNTNTATGTNCCNTTCGTTGTCCTGGTCCTTGTTGGCTCATCTAATGCTGTCAACCTTACTGATGGNCTAGACGGTTTAGCGATCGGNACCTTTACGGTGGCGGCANCTGNGTTCACTGGGTTGGCCTATGTCACTGGCCATCGCGTGCTGGCGGAATATCTTCTGCTTGTTGGATTTCCACCAACNGCTGAATTGACGATCTTTTGCGGTTCACTGGTCGGGGCGAGCCTNGGATTCCTCTGGTACAACTCTTATCCAGCCGACATATTCATGGGTGANGTCGGNTCCTTAGCGCTTGGNGGCGCGCTCGGTACCGTTGCCGTGTTGATCAAGCAAGAGCTTCTCCTGCCTCTGGTCGGCGGGATTTTTGTCCTCGAAGCGNCTTCAGTGATTATCCAGGTGGCCNTGTTTCGTATGACCGGACGTCGAGTCTTTAAGATGGCGCCGCTCCATCATCACTTTGAACTCAGTGGATGGAGTGAACCGAAGATCATCGGACGGTCTCTCATCGTAGCGGTGATATTTGCGCTGTTTACCCTAACGACCCTGAAGCTTCGTTAGGCGAGATACACATGGTTGAAATGGTGCAGTCAGAAGCCAACACGGAGTTCACGGTTGAGGGGCGCCGAGTGATCGTTGTCGGCGCCGCACGTAGCGGATTAGCGGCGGCTGAGCTCCTCNCTGNGCGAGGCGCCGANGTTGTGGTNACGGACATATGCACCACGGTGAACCAGGANCTTGGCCNGTGGTCGAAACGGGTGACGTTTGAACTCGGCGAGCATCGGANCCAAACNTTNCTCNGTGCCGACCTTGTGGTNCTGAGCCCAGGGGTGTCACCNGAGCAGTCAGCGGTTCGGACAGCACGTGAATCTGGNATTCCGGTTATTGGTGAGCTGGAGTTGGCGTCTCGATGGCTGNGTGGACGAGTNGTGGCGGTGACTGGGACCAAGGGTAAATCGACTACGAGCTTGCTNGCAGGCCGGNTTCTNGANGCCGCAGGATTCTCAACTCTGGTCGGTGGAAACGTCGGCCCGGCGCTAAGTGCCCAAGTGGCACAGTCGACACCTGACGTGATTCACGTTGTGGAGACTAGCAGTTTTCAATTGGAACTGACGGAGCAGTTTCATCCTTGGATTGCTGTCGTTCTCAATGTCTCTCCNGATCACTTGGATCGCCACGGGACGTTAGAGCGATACACCNNCGCTAAAGCGAAGATNCTGGCCAATCAAGGAGACGCGGACTGGCTCGTGGTTAATGCNGATGATCCGCAGGTGCTCGCAATGGTTGACGGGAGTGATGCCCNGCGTTTGCCGTTCGCCNTGGACACATCGATTCCTGACGGCATCACGNTGGTCGATGACGTTATNGCNCGCCGGATGCCATCAGGGTCNGTGCCCCTAGTACCCCGCTCCGCAGTCCAGCTCATCGGNCGGCATCTTTTGCAGGATGTNCTCGCGGCCGTNGCCATAGGAGTCATCGTCGGTGCGACACCTGAAGCGATGACACGCGCGGTGGCGGCATTCGAAGGTCTTGAGCACACACTGGAGCCAGTGCGCCGGATCGGGGGTGTCCAGTTTATTAATGATTCAAAAGCNACAAATCTCGCCGCCGCACGACACGCTATTGAAAGCCTNGGTCCAGGCTTGGTGCCCATAGTNGGTGGGCGGTTTAAGGGNGGTGACTGGNGGGTTTTGCAGGACGGGTTGGTTCAGCGAGCGAAGGCGCTGGTGGCCATCGGTGAGGCGAGGCCGCAGATCGTNGAGGTGCTCGGCGGCAGCGTGCCAGTGCACGAAGCTGANTCTCTTGCTGANGCGGTGAGGATGGGGTTCACGCTGGCANCACCGCGTGGCACGGTNCTGTTGGCCCCAGCGTGTGCCAGTTTTGACATGTTCCAGGACTACGCGGANCGGGGCCGGNGTTTTAAGGAAGAAGTAGAGCNTTTNGCGGGNAGCGTGACGGAAATCGGTGAGCAGTGAGTAGTCATCAGTTGGCTTGCGGCGGTGGAGAACTGGCTGCTGGGAACGTAGGCCGCCCCGGTCTACGAGGCCGGTGTCTCGGTCCCCAAGTCTAGCTGATGACTACTCACTGCTCACGGACGGCCNCCACCCATGTTTCGGGCTGACCNGGCTAAACCTTTAGGGTTCGNNCGGGCGAGCNGGAAACTNTAACTATGGCGCTAAANCTAAAGTCAGACAAGGTGCTTTTTCTGGCNGCTTTTCTCTTGGTTTGCGTGAGTGTCGTNATGGTCTATGTCGCATCATCTGCGCTTGCCGCTGAGCNGTNCCAGAACGCGGAGTATTACCTTTGGAAACAGTTGAGNGTAGCGNNCGTTGGACTCTTTGGCCTCTGGATTCTGATGCANCTGGACTACNGGAATTATCGCCAGCCGGTNGTNATTTGGACTGCGNTAGTCNGCATTANCGTGCTCTTGGTNGNCGTGTTGTTCTCGANGGAGNTNNNCGGNGCACGAAGNTGGCTTTGGTTNNCTGGAGGAATNGGNNTCCAACCNTCAGAGTTTGCGAAGCTGGTAGTGATTCTATTCTCGGCTGCGATTCTCGAACGTCGGATGAATCGTATTAATGACATNGGCTACGCGCTCGCNCCNATAGCNATCGTTNTAGCGACCNTAAGCNNANTAATACTGCTGGAACCTGACTTCGGNACNGCNGTATCCATCATCGCNATTGTTGGGGTCATGACNTTCACCGCTGGCCTCAGTTNTCGNTATCTACTTGGAGGNGGGCTNGTCATCCTTCCGNTGTTCGNTGNNGTCGNTNNNTNTTCACCGGAGCGANNGNGNCGCTNGATNACNTTTNTNNATCCGTGGNAAGACCNGNTGGGTGATGGGTGGCAGGTGNTCCAGTCTCTGATTGCCGTTGGGACTGGCGGTATCTGGGGAGTAGGGAGGGGTGCTGGCGTGCAGCAGTTAGGTTTTCTNCCGGAACCCCACACGGACTTCATCTATGCGGTTATTGCGGAGGAGACCGGCCTAATTGGAGCGACGGCAGTGCTGCTTTGCTTTTGTGTTGTTGCCTGGCGAGGAGCCCGGATCGCACTCCGCGCCCCTGATCGATTCGGTGCATTTATAGCGATAGGCCTCACTACGATGTTGACGCTTCAAGCCTTCATGAACATCAGTGTGGTGCTTAGTCTGCTGCCCACCACGGGAATCCCACTGCCGTTTGTGAGCTCGGGTGGTTCGTCACTCCTCTGTAGTCTGGTGGGGATGGGTGTCCTACTCAACGTGTCACAGCACGCGTCGGCGGAGGGGTGAGGATGGATGGGTCAGACGGACCAGTGGGACGCGAGGATGTCCAAGATGGTCGACCTCAGTGTGGTGATTGCTGGTGGAGGGACTGGAGGCCACGTATTTCCTGGCATNGCAGTCGGCAGGGAACTGCTTCGCCANCGTCCNGAAGCATCGGTGNTATTCGTGGGCACTTCACGGGGATTAGANGCGAAGGCAGTGCCCCGGGCGGGATTCAAGGTCGAGTTTATCCGCAGTTCGGGTTTNAAGGGCAGAACNTGGCTGGAGACGGNATACGCCGCNATGCTACTTCCCCTGAGCGCTTGGGATGCGTGGCGCGTAGTNTCCCGTTGCAAGCCAGACCTTGTGGTAGGCGTTGGAGGATACAGTTCGGGCCCACTCGTGTTGGTGGCCGCACTGCGAGGTGTTCCNACCATGCTNNTGGAGCAAAATGCTGTGCCAGGGTTGACGAATCGTCTACTNGCACCGTTCGTACGGTCTGCAGCCGTTTCGTTCGAGAGCACGCTNANATTTTTCGGTCGCAAAGGCTTCGTGAGTGGCAACCCCGTGCGTCCGGAGTTCTTGGACCCGATGGTCCAGACCGACACGCCGTCCGACAGCTGTCGACTACTCGTCGTGGGTGGGTCTCAGGGCGCACAAAAGATCAACGAGGCGATGATGAGCGCTGCACCGGCGCTCGCGGCAATTCGCCCACGGCTGATTATTACCCACCAAGCTGGGCCTCGAGATGTCGACCCTGTGCAAGAAGCCTACGACACAGCTGGAATCGANGCACGGGTGANGTCTTTTCTCGAGCCTATCGCTCCGGAGATGTACGCCTCGGAGATTGTNCTCTGTCGTGCGGGTGCGACAACGCTCGCGGAACTCGCGGCAGTAGGTCGCGCGAGCATCTTGGTGCCGCTTGCCACAGCTACCGACGATCACCAGCGCCGGAACGCGGAAGTGATCGCAGACGCTGGCGGTGCCGAAGTGCTACTGCAGGACGATTTACNAACNACGGTAGCCCAGCGGGTTGGCGCACTCGTTGCCGACCCGTCGCGCCGAACCCTGATGGCCAAGGCCATGCAANGGTTTGCGCGCCCAGANGCTGCACNNGTCATTNTCGAACGNGCCNTTCGGTTGGTGGCGTCGTGAGTGCCAGGATGAGACGCGCTGGCACNAGTNAGCATCTTCGAAGGTGTGGTGGCGGATTAGAGAGTCTGGACTAAGCANATGTTGGGGTGTACGAGACGAATCCATTTTGTCGGCATTGGCGGTTCNGGNATGTGTGGCATCGCCGAGCTCTTGGCGAATCTCGGTTACGTCGTGAGCGGGTCGGATTTAAAGCGCTCAGCAGTTACTGATCAACTCGTNACCCTGGGTGTTGCTGTGCACATTGGTCACGACCCACAACTGGTATCCGANGCCGATGTAGTGGTTGTCTCCTCGGCCGTCNCTGACGACAACACCGAGGTTGCCGAGGCGCNTCGNCGGAANATNTCGGTTATTCCGCGCGCAGAGATGCTAGCTGAACTGATGCGGCTACGCTCCGGTATTGCCGTGGCCGGGTCACACGGGAAAACCTCGACGACCTCAATGATTGCGTTGGNACTGGAAGGTGGCGAACTTGATCCAACGGTGGTNATAGGCGGCCGACTGAATGCGTTTGGCAGCAATGCACGGCGGGGNCAAGGNAANTATATGGTGGNNGAAGCCGACGAAAGNGATCGTTCGTTTCTCCNTTTGACGCCGGAGATNGCTGTGATCACAAACGTCGACCGCGAGCATCTTGAGCATTACGGTACNTTCGANNNGCTATGTGATGCGTTCGTCGAGTTTGGTAACGCTGTTCCGTTTTACGGTTCTNTTGTTGGATGCGNTGACGACGAGGGCCTNCGNCCCTTGNTGTGCCAAATGACAAGGCGGGTGNTGAGATACGGCCTAGACGAAAAACAGNCTNTTGATGTTCTCGGTAGTGANGTGCAACTGCGACCCTTTGGGGTNTCCTGTGAGGTGCGTGTGCGCAGGNCCGGNAAGAAACTGATGGAGTTGTTGGGTCCNTTGCANNTACAGGTTCCGGGTCAGCACAACCTCCAGAATGCNTTNGCCGCGGTTTGCGTTGGTTTGGAAGCCGGCGTGACCTTTGNACGCATCGCANANGCTTTGGCAGANTTTCNAGGCGTAGAGCGCCGNTTTCAATTTCGAGGGGAAATCGGTGGGGTCATGGTCGTGGATGACTATGGTCATCACCCGACAGAGATTCAAGCGGTGCTAACGGCGATACGGGCTAGCCTTGATCGTCGCGTNCTGGTGGCCTTCCAACCCCATCGTTACACCCGGACTCATCAGTTAACCGAGGAGTTCGGAATGGTTCTAGCGACAGCAGATGAAGTCGTNCTGACGGAAGTCTATGGGGCGGGTGAGGCTCCGATACCTGGCGCGACTGCTGCAGCAATTGCGGAGGCCGTCCAGCGGGCTGGCCAGCCCGCGGTGCATTTAGTCGACTCGGTNGACGATGTGACCGAGGCAGTCATGCAGCTCGTNCGACCAGGGGANCTCGTTATCACTCTCGGTGCGGGGTCCATCGGTGATGTNGCCGATCAAATTGTTCAACAACTGCAATCTGGTCACTTTACTCGAGAAGATAGTGAAATGGNTGGTCGCCAGNACTTTGAGGTGAGGAACTAGATGGGGGTTCGAGNTCCTGCGGACAAGCGTTTCCATCGCTCNCACATCAAACCNTCACGACGACGGTCGATATGGCAGCANGTGCGCAGACTCGGCCGAACCGTCNNACTGCTCGTCNTCGTGGGCTANGCGCTTCACNGTGCAACGGACTNGGTGCTCNACNCATCTNTGTTGGCTATCAACANGATTGAGGTCGAGGGCCTTTCGCGATTCTCGGAGGGAGAATTCAACGCCCTGGTGAGCCTTTTGCACGGACAGAACATCCTGACAATCGACCTCGATGNGTGGCGCAATAGGTTGACGGCGTCACCNTGGGNAAAAGATGTNGAGTTTCGTCGGGTGATGCCGTCGACGATCCAGATTGTTGTGTCAGAAAAGNTGCCAGTCGGGGTCGGTCGATTCGGTGAGCGTCTTTATCTAATCGATGAACAGGGNGTTGTGATTGATGAGCACGGACCACAATATGGTGATTTCGATCTACCGATTGTCGATAACCTTTTCGTGCACCTCGATCACGGGCAGCCCGTGATCGATTNGGACCGCAAGAAAATGCACNGCCGGTTCATTGAAGACTTCGAACGTCGGCCAGAGCTCTTGCGTCGAGTCTCGCAGATCGATGTTGCTGACCCTGACNATGTTGNCGTGCTGCTTGATGGTGACAGNGTGCATTTGCATCTTGGCAACGTCNGATTNGCAGACCGGATACACAAGTATCTGGAAATGATNGATGTGATACNGGAACACGTGCCTGAGATCGATTACGTGGATTTGCGGTATGGAAATCGGGTCTACGTCGGTCCTNCGGCATCAGAGTCTTTGAGTNCGATTGTTCNATGACGCACGCAAACGATAGTACGGAGGATATGTGGCTCGCAAAGATCGATATCTCGTAGGCCTGGACGTCGGCACGTCGAAGATTACCGCTATCGTCGGTGAGATCATGGACGACGGCGAACTCGACATCATCGGCATCGGTGTAGTGGAGGCGCACGGTATAAAGCGCGGTGTTGTCGTGAATCTGGAAGCCGCNGTGGGGTCGGTGAAGCAGGCGATCGANGCTGCTGANCTCACAGCTGGCGTGGAAATAGATTCAGTGCATCTCGGGCTTTCGGGTGCNCATGTCAAGGGTTTCAATAGTCGCGGCGTGGTTGCGGTTTCTGGAAAAAATAGAGAAATTTCTGGCGAGGATGTTCGTCGGGCGATTGATGCAGCTAAGGCTGTATCCCTACCNAGCGGGCGAGAGATTCTCCATGTTCTTCCACAAGATTTCGTGGTGGATGACCAGGACGAGATTAGTTCACCCATTGGCATGACCGGCGCTCGACTCGAAGTGAACGTTCACATTATTACTGGTAGCGCGGCATCGACCCAGAATATCGTCGGATGCGTNAATCGCGCTGGNGTTGCNGTGCTGGATACNGTGCTTGAGCAGCTCGCTGCNAGCGANGCGGTNTTNACGAACGACGAAAAACAACTAGGTGTTGCACTTGTCGACATCGGCGGAGGAACGACTGACTTCGCTGTCTTTGAGCGAGGAAGCCTCTGGCATACTGGCGTAGTCGCGATCGGNGGCGGNCATTTTACGCAAGATATCGCCGTTGGCTTACGGACACCAATTCCTGAGGCCGAGAANATCAAACGCCGTTGCGGCTGTGCNTTATCTGCCCTGGTCGAAGAAGATCAGACAATTGACGTTGTTAGCCACGGCGGGCGACCACCTCGTGTCATGGCGAGGCGGCTCTTGTCTGACATCCTGCAGCCGCGTGCTGAGGANATCTTTCATCTTCTTTGGGACGAGATCCGGCGCGCGGGATACGAAAACGCCTTGAATGCAGGCATCGTTCTGACTGGTGGCGCGTCTGTNCTTGAGGGAACAGCCGAGATTGCGGAACAAATCTTCGATCTTCCANTTAGGGTCGGNTCTCCAAGNGAAATCGGCGGACTAGCNGATCACGCGCANAGCCCACAGTTTGCAACNGCNGTGGGACTNGTGATGTATGCCCACCGCAACTATTTTCCTCAACCATCAGGATTGGTTGGAGCAGGCGCGTTGAGTCGCGTCGCGGGTCGCTTACGAGGTTTGTTTCGGGAATTCTTTTAGATTGGGACNNGCTCTGGCGGTTCNCCNGCCCTTAGGTGGAGATTGAACTTGACACTCCTTTTTTCTTATCAATAATCTATATCTTGTATGANGGAAGNTCACTAAGCCCACCTNTTGTGNGNCTCATTAGCTGTTAATCGTCGTGGATGGACTCCTAAGATGACGAATGCGCGCCCAAACCGGACTNATNCCAACAGGGTTACCCCTGGTAGCTCCTTGCGATTAACGCTTGACGATGAGAGTCGAGCGGGTGCTCGNATCAGGGTGATAGGTGTCGGAGGGGGTGGTGGTAACGCCGTTAACAGGATGGTGAAGTCTNGTCTGCANGGAGTNGACTTCATTGTTGCTAACACGGACATCCAGGCTCTTCAAGCTAACGGCGCGCCGAGCAAAATTCAGTTAGGGGTGAAACTCACCAAGGGACTCGGTGCGGGCGCCGACCCNAACCTCGGNCGAGAGGCGGCANTNGAGAATACAAACGAACTCATTGANGCNCTTGATGGTGCTGACATGGTGTTCGTGACAACGGGTCTTGGGGGTGGTACGGGCACNGGAGCGGCACCGGTGATCGCCAATTTGGCCNGTGAGCTTGGATGCCTGACGGTTGCTGTGGTNACNAAGCCTTTTCAATTTGAGGGTAAGCAGCGCGCTACGCGTGCCGAAGAAGGACTCGACAAACTTCGCGACAGCGTAGATTCGGTAATCAGCATTCCGAATGAGCGTCTCTTATTGACGAAGAGCATGACCTTTCGTAAGGCGTTCGAAAAGGTTGATGACGTGCTTCTCCAGGCTGTTCAGGGTATTTCTGACCTAATTTTAGTACCCGGCATGATCAACCTCGACTTCGCTGACGTGAGAAGTGTCATGTCTCGGACTGGCATGGCCATCATGGGAACTGGAGTTGGCAAAGGGGCGAGCCGAGCGAACGCCGCAGCGAATCGGGCAATTTCCAGTCCTCTTTTGGAAGATGCGGCCGTTGAGGGAGCGCGCGGTGTCATCATTAACGTCACTGGAGGCAACGACCTGTCCATTGGTGAAGTCAATGAAGCATCGTCGATTATCCATCAAGCTGCGCACGACGACGCCAATATTATTTTCGGCGCAGTCGTCGATCCGCGGATGCAAAGCCAAGTTAAAATCACCGTGATAGCGACGGGATTTGACAAGCATGCGAGCACGGCGGAGGAACCGGCTTCGACACCAGTTGACCTTCAGGATTATTCGTCGTTGAAGCAGGGGGGCCATGAGCCGGCTGCTGAGGCGCCGAGACTATCACTAGCCAGGTCAGTGGAGTCTGAGCTATCGCGTGAGCCCAAACCGATCTCCGTCAGAACCCAGTCCAATCCAGATGATCATTCGGAACAAGTGGCCGATGACCTTTTATTGGCAGGACATAGTGATTCCCAAGCCGCTCTCGGCACCCAAATGAAAATTGCTAAGCAGTTAGACAAACTTATGAATCAACCTGCAGAATCCGCGACAGCGAATGGTGAACTGAAGGATGCTGACCTGAGTGACCCTGATGCAGCGCAGTTCGACACGCCAGCCTTCTTGCGCCGACAGTCGTGAGGTAAGCTGCCTTTCCATCGTCCTATCGTGAATCAGCCTGCGTGGTAAAGTAGGGGCGGAGCGGCCTAGTTCTTTCCATAGTGTGCTTGCGCAGCCACCGTTGTCCGTGCTGCGCGCCGTTTCTGAATTCAAACTCGTTATGTCCTTTTGGCAGCAGCGTCAGGCGGCCCAGCAATTGCTCAGCCTTGAGCGGGGGCACGGTCGTCGATCCGTTGGAGACCGGCTTCGTGTTGTGCTCGCGTTTCCTAATACCTACTACGTGGGTATGTCGAATCTCGGCGTGCAGACGGTGCATCATCTCTTTAATGTGGAAGATGGAGTTTCGTGTGAACGGGTCTTCTTACCACCGAAGCAGGAGCTCCGAGCACTGCTATCGTCTCGGACGCCGTTGCTAACACTTGATACCCAGACCCCGGTATCAGACTTTGATGTTCTGGCGTTCACCGTATCGTTTGAGTGGGATTACGTGAATATCTTGACGATGATGCGTCTTGCGGGAATGCCGGTTTACGCAAGCGAGCGTAACGACCGGCACCCCCTCGTTGTTCTCGGCGGAGCCGTCACGTTCTTGAACCCTGAGCCGCTTGCCCCATTCGTTGATGTAGTGACTGCTGGCGAAGGTGAGGCACTAATACCGCCCCTAGTCTCGGCTGTCAGCGCGACGGATCGGCGTTCGGCCTTGCGACGCTTAGCGACCCTGCCTGGTTTCTATGTACCTACCTTGTATCGGGTGAGTTACGACGATAGAGGGGTAGTTAAACCTTACCAGGCCACGGACCGGACCGTCCCACCGTTCGTTTCAAAGGCTGCCGTGAAGACTATTGATGACATCGACCCGCCATGCACCAGAGTCTTCACGCCTCAGACGGCGTTCGGTTCGCGCTTCTTGATTGAGGTGGTCCGTGGCTGTGCGAAGCTCTGCCGCTTCTGTTGGGCCGGCTACAACTACCTGCCTGTACGTGCATTTTCCACTGATCGGATACTCTCATTGGCTGAGTCAGCCAAGCCCTACGCCAACCGGGTTGGTTTGGTATCGATTGCTTTGTGCGATCATCCGGATATTGAAGAAATTCTCGAACGCTTACTTGCGCTTGACTACACAATAAGCCCGGCGTCGTTGCGACTAGATGATCTCACCCCACAGATCGTGCAACTGCTCCATCAAAGTGGAGAGCGCACGGTTACGATTGCTCCGGAGACAGGGTCTGATCGATTACGGCGTGTCATAAACAAGGTCGTGACTAACGCTCAAATTCTCGACAAGGCTGATCTAATCTTTTCCAGTGGTATTGAAAACCTGAAGCTTTACTTCATGATCGGTCTGCCTACGGAAACGGATGAAGACCTCGTGGCCATTCGTGATCTGGTTGTCCAGCTTCGCGACCGGATGCTCAAGTACGCTCGTCGTCGTGGCCGCCCGGGTCGAATCGTCGGTAGTGTGAATCCACTTGTGCCAAAACCCGGCACGAGTTATCAGTGGCTCCCAATGACGTCACCGGCGATAGTGGCATCTCGGACAAAGCGTCTCAAGGGTCTTTTGTCTGGCCTCGACCATGTCTATCTGTCTATCAAGTCTGAACGGCAGTCGTTCTATCAGGCGCTGCTGTCACTGGGCGATCGCCGGGTTGCTCCTGTCATCGACGCTGCCGCACAGAACGGGGGAGATTGGCGCCGAGCTGCTGAAACGGCAGATGTTGACCCTGAATTTTGGGTTTTTCGAGACCGAAGTCAGGACGAGGTGCTTCCTTGGGACATTATCGATGGTGGTATAAAGGCAGAATTTTTTCGTTCTGAGTTCTTGAAGAGTATGAGAGCAGAGCCCACCGTGCCCTCTAATCGAGGCAGCTCGCCTACTACACTGGGCGCCTTGGCCAGTCATCAGACTTCCTAGTTGAAGGCCACAGGATTTGCCGACTACGCAGTTTCCCCTTAGTTGACGTTGTCCACTTGTCTTTTCGAGAAGTTTTCAAACCGAAGGTCCGTGGCTATGTCTTCCGAGTGACCGTGACGGTCATGTCACCTCGAAATATTTGTAATTTGTAAGCCAACGACACGATGGTGACCTAATGCTTCTAGGAACTGACCAGTAACACGTGAGCGAGTGCCATGGCATCCGAGTGTGTGATTGTCAGGAGGGAGGACTCTGCACCGAGTTGAGCAAATCGTCGCGCTGCACCTCCATGGAATTCCAGTTGCGGAGGTCCGCTACTCCGTACGACCTCAATGTCTCGCCATAGGACCTTCTGTGAGCGACCAGTGCCAAGGGCCTTCATGGCGGCCTCCTTAGCGGCGAATCTACCTGCCAAATGAGGCACAGGATTCCGGCGGTGTTGACAGTAAGCAACTTCACCAGGAGTAAACACCCTTGCCAAGAATCTCTCCCCGTATCGTTTCCAGAGCCGTTCGATACGGGAAAGCTCAGTCGCGTCGATTCCAGACCCTATGATCTCCATGGGAAAGAAAAACTTTTCAGTCAGACTGTCGGGTCGGTGCTATTAGCCGCTTGGTTTTCATCCATTGCCTGATTTGCTAATCGGTCGGCATCGGTATTTGAGGTTCTGGGTACGTGCTCAAAGTCGACTCGCTCAAGTTTTTCTAACAGTGTTTGTGCCACCCGATGCAGAGGTTGCAAATTCGGATGGCGTACACGGTATCTGCCAGTCATCTGTCGAATCAAAAGCTGAGAATCGGATCTGATCAGAATGTGGCTGTGACCAGCGCCGACAAAGTAGGTCAAAGCGGCGATCAGGCCACGATATTCTGCAACGTTGTTAGTCGCGACTCCAAGTGATCCCTTAAGTTCAGCGCAGACCGTTCCGTCAGGATTTTCAATCCGAACTCCGAATCCAGCCGGACCAGGATTTCCCCTTGAGCCGCCGTCGATATAGGCAACGAACATCGTAAAGAACCGTTGCAGCTACTCAGTCCGAGCTCAGGCCCAATTCTCGGGCAACGACTTGTTTACCAACTGGAAGTAAAGAATCCGACCGCAGCTTTCGCACTGAATTACTCGGTCATTCAAACGGATGTCGTTGAAAACCTGTGGACGTAAACGAACATGGCAAGAACTGCACAAGTTATTCTCAGCTTCAACAACTGCAAGGCCATTTCGCTTCTCGGCGATTTGATCAAATAGCGCCAAGACTGCAGCATCGATCTCGCTAGCCAACGACTCACGGGCAGTGAGCGCCTGTTTTGCTGTAGTCTCAGATGTTGCCCGCTCCTGTTCTATTGTCTGCCGCTCGGCCTCAATTTCCGCTTCGACAGTCGCCATTGAGCGCTCTGCCTCATTTACCGAGGCAGTCAAGGTGTCAGTTTCAAGCATCGACACCAGTAGGTCTTCTTCGAAGGCTTGCACGGCACTCTTGGCCGTGGTGATTTCTGTCTGTACGGCCCATAACTCTTCGTTCGTTTTCACGATCATTTCATGTTCTTNAAACTTNGCAAGACGGCTCTTNGCANCTGNGACCTCTTTCTCAAGATTNCGGCGAACNNCCTGATTNTTGTCNANCTGCTGNTTNGCNTCACTNAGGNCCGTCNNGAGNTTATTCAACNTAGTTTCAAAGNCCTNGAACTGTGCNGGAATCGCAGCNATACGCCGTCGAGCGTCGTCGACGATGTTATGCAANCTCTGCANACGGATCAGTCGTTCGAGATCTGGCAGCATCGATCGAANNTANTGTGGNGTTGCCCACNCAGGNGATGGTTCAGCTNCTCCTGCGGTAGTTGGACNCGANCNTGGGGCGGNGGATATATCAACTTATGTCCTTNACGCTCGNTGTNTGGCAGNTGATTACNGCGTCAGTTCTTGTCTTGNTAATGGTGGGCCCACCAGGATTCGAACCTGGGACNNACCGGTTATGAGCCGGNGGCTCTACCGCTGAGCTATGGGCCCCANATTGGCNACCAGCTGACGCCNTCTCAATNNTNAGANNAGANTNGGTTCATNNGCGTCCNTCTANAAACGCACGAAGTTTTCGACTGCGAGATGGATGNCGAAGCTTTCTGAGNGCCTTGGCTTCGATTTGTCGAATTCGTTCNCGCGTAACCGCGAAGCTCTGGCCGACTTCTTCTAGAGTGTGGTCNTTACCATCACCGACGCCGAACCGCATTTTAATAACGCGTTCTTCCCGTGGTGTGAGGGTCTGTAANACAGATTCNGTCTGTTCTTTTAGGTTCAGGTTAATCACAGCNTCAGNCGGNGANANNACNTNNTGATCTTCGATNAAGTCACCNAGATGGCTGTCTTCCTCCTCACCGATCGGNGTCTCCAGAGAAATNGGCTCCTGTGCAATTTTCAAAACCTTCCGAACCTTGGACACCGNTATGTCCATTCGNTNAGCGATTTCCTCCGACGATGGTTCNCGACCCAATTCCTGTACTAAGGCGCGNGANGTGCGAATCAGTTTATTGATCGTNTCGATCATATGTACNGGAATTCTGATCGTGCGTGCTTGGTCGGCAATAGCTCTCGTGATTGCCTGTCGGATCCACCATGTGGCATAGGTAGAGAACTTATAGCCGCGGCGATANTCGAANTTGTCNACAGCCTTCATCAGCCCGATATTTCCNTCTTGGATTAANTCGAGAAATTGAAGNCCNCGNTTCGTGTACTTCTTNGCGATTGANACGACAAGGCGNAAGTTTGCTTCAACGAGTTCTTTCTTGGCTTGNTCGGCCTGNATTTCACCGCGCGTGATTGTGTGAAGAGTACGCACGAGTTGTTCGGGTGTACTNTCAAGTTCANCGGTAAGTTCACGNAGAGCGGCTCGAATNTCCCGTTGACGTCGCATNAGTTCTTTACGTACATCTTCTTTTAGGCGACCCCGCTTCTTCTTAAGTGCTATCTGNCGAGTAACGCTGTNNAGCTCACGCTGAACCCGCTGAACAGTTTCGACNGATTCCTTNATNGGNTCGATCATNCGNCGCGTNACNGCTTCGGTAAACTCGATGNNTCTAATTTCCCGGGACAGNGCNATCTTAGCGCGAAGCGTCTTCCACTTGGCGCGTCGATATTTCTTACGATCACGCTTCAANATTCCAGAGAGCTTNGTTTCNAGCTTCTGNNCANCANCNAACGNTTTCTGAATNGAGNCTATTTGCTTCAGTAANTTACGTGCNCGTGCCTCACTNCGCTCCTCACTGAGNTCTTCGTCNCCTCCAAACGNTACGAGGTCTCNGATGTTTACGGTCCGGCTTTTGAGCNGTTCGCCCATAAANATGATGCCTTTAGCCACGGTTGAAGTTCGCGAGATGGATTTAATGGCTGCAAGCTTGCCTTGTTCGATCCGCTTTGCGATTTCCACCTCTCCCTCTCTGGTAAGGAGAGGAACTGTGCCCATCTCGCGCAGATACATGCGGACCGGATCATTTGTCTTGTCGAGTGTGCCGGGCGTTAGGTCGAGACTTGGCTCTTCGGCACCTCCGGACCTTGGGTCACGCGTTTTGTCGTCACGGGACTTTTGCTCAGACTCAACAACCTCGATGCCAGCATTTCCGAANGTAGTAAATAAGTCATCGAGCTCATCGGACGACGTAATCTCTGCNGGTAGTAACTCGTTNACCTNGTCGTACGANAGATAGCCCTTTTCCTTACCGATTGTGATGAGTTGCCGGACTTCGTCGTANCTTTCTTCTAAGGATAAGGCCAAAACTTTTCCCCCTTATAGCAATCNTGAACTTCCCGACCTAAAATTGGCTCCCCAATAGCTCTTGTCGGACTTAAGTATTCAGAGCTTCAAGTCNCTGCACGAGTTCTCTCGTCNGTTGTAANAGCGAATNGATTCTTGNNATGCTGTCTTTGTCACNAAGGTCCTGGAGNCGATCGATTTCNTCCTGCACAGCAGCTCGTTCCCGCTCGTAGCGAAGCCTCTTCAGGGCTTGGCAGCACTCNGGNGCCGGCGCNGGAGCCGTCNNTTCNTCAGCAANNTCTTTAACGATCGTGGCTTCCCCNTCGNCTAGCCGCTCGCATAACGTCTGGGGTAGGTCATTGGACGGCCACTCGTCCAGGGTGCGGGCTACCTTTAAAATTGGCGCAGAAGCCAGCCCATCGATATCGTCAGCGTCAAGTTNTGCAAGTGCCGATTGTGCACTCTCTGGTTNGNGCATAAGAGCCCAAATCAATCCTTTTTCTGCTGTTCGTAACTGCCCCTGACTGGGAAGTGCACGCTCACCTAGCGTCGGTCTGCGTTCGACCGCCGCTTTCCGAATTTCGGTTCGTACGACTTCTTGCATTACTCGAGCGCGATGAGCCAACCGNTCCGCGAACTGGTCGCGCTGCGCGGTATCGGGAATGCGTGCTGCGACAGTTAGCATTTGGTTTAGGAAGGCTCTCCGCCCTTCGTCGCGGTTAATATCGTGCTCGGCTTCGCCCCGATCGAGCAAAAGTTCCAAATATTTCTTCGAGGTGCGCAGTTTTTCCTCATAACTTGCACGCCCAGACGNTCTTATGAATGTATCGGGATCTTCGCCAGTTGGCAGCACCGNCACATTGACCTGAAATCCCTCACNCAGCAGCATTTCACCTGAGCGCAGTACCGCTGTTTGCCCAGCCGTNTCCGAGTCGAAGCTCAAGANGACNTTGTNCGTNANGCGNCGTAAAAGCTTGCACTGCTGCAGTGTTAGCGCAGTACCACACGTTGCAGCCACTNNTGTNATACCCGCCTGAANTGGCTGGGCGAAATCAAAGTATCCCTCAACNAGTANNGCGT
>PBHT01000021.1:31785-96327 GCA_002720285.1 Acidobacteriota bacterium
TTTTTNNGTATTGNCNNNTTAGTCAGNTGGAGGCCGTAGAGGGTTCGTCCTTTTACGTAGATTGGAGTTTCCGGTGAATTTACGTANTTGGGCTGCTGTCCATTGTCCACTGCACGTCCGCCGAACGCGATGATCGCNCCGCTGTCCCTNCAGATTGGAATCNTNAGGCGATTACGGAAGCGATCCACNNATGCTCCAGCGTTACGTTNGGCTACCAGTCCGCTGGTCAAGAGAAGCGGCATCGGAAAACCTTTTTGGTGNAGGTATTTCGTGAGNCCCNCTCGGGTTGNTGGCGCATAGCCAAGNCCGAGCGTCTCGATTGTCTGGTCGTTCAGCCCCCTGTCGTGCAGTTGCTGNCGNNTTCTCGTTCCTGCCTGTCCTGCCAGGTGTTCCTGAAAATACCTCTCTGCGTGTTCGTGGACCTTCAGAAGGGACTCNCGCTCGGCAGCCGCCGCTGGATTACTTGGNCCACCCTCGAGTTCTGGAATCGACACGCCAAAACGTTGTGCGAGTTGACGCACCGCGTCCTGGAANCCNATNTTTTCNCTGAGCTCAAGGAATTTGAAGACATCACCTCCGACACCGCATCCGAAGCAGTGAAAGAAGCCCCGATCGCGATTTACGTTAAATGAAGGTGTCTTCTCGGAGTGAAACGGACACAGTCCCTTAAAGCTCGTTCCAGCTTTCTTGAGAGGAACGTGGTCTTGAATCACNGCAACGAGGTCAACCTGCGATTTGAGATCGTCGATGAAAGCCTGGGGAAATAGTCCCATTGTTAACTCTTATGCGGAGCTCCCCAGCGCGTTGAAAATACAGCCAAACCCAAGNGCNCTAGGGGCACNTGCGTCCATGGACGGAATAATTGCTGCGGCGTGCAGAACCGGGCTCCGATGACTACGACGATAAGGTACCCGAAAGCGCAACCTACAATNNTAGCATTCNTANTGGCCTACCCTCAAGTGACTTTNTCGATGANGATACCGAGACCAACNGGAGTTACGTTTGGCGAAGGCTGNTTGGGNGCTGCACCTACGGNGAAGCGTCATTTTCTCNTCAGNGNNAGCGGGCCAGTNTTCAGGNNAGGTGATTAATGGNACTNGCAATNGNNGCNGCGCCGAATCCNTTATCGATNTTNACGACCGACACGCCGGTGGCGCAGCTGTTCAGCATTCCCAATAGCGCGCTAATCCCATCGAAGGCGGCGCCGTAACCGACACTGGTAGGCACCGCAACTACAGGCACGTCGACAAGTCCACTCACAACACTTGGTAGTGCTCCTTCCATGCCCGCGACTACAATGATGACGCGAGCGGTGGAGAGTCGTTTCGATTCTGCGAGAACGCGATGTAGGCCAGCGACCCCAACGTCGTAAAGGCGGTCGACCATGTTGCCCATGACCTCGGCTGTAACCACGGCCTCCTCGGCTACCGGTAGGTCGGATGTTCCAGCGGAAACGACCATGACGTTCCCGCGTCCCGGAGGTGCAGCCGGACCGTGTGAGATCATCCGGGCATCCTCGTGGAATACAGCGCTTGGCACAACACTGCGGACGGCATCAAAAGAGGCAGGTGATGCCCGCGTTATTAACAGGGTGCTGCCATTAGCAGTGATACGCTCTGCCACGGCCGCGATCTGTTTTGGCGTCTTGCCCAGACCGAATACCACTTCAGGGAAGCCTTGACGAATCTCGCGGTGATGGTCAATTCGCGCGAATCCAAGATCTTCGTACGGAGCTTGTCGTAAGTGGTCGAGCAGCTGCTCGTGTGCGTCGTTAACGTTGACGTCACCGCTATGAACTTGGGCGAGTAAGAACTTTAATTCGGACGGTGTCATGATTGAGCCTGGGTCTCGTTGACTTTGGCATATTTCAGAGAGTACGCTTCGGGATCGCCGCGTGGCAATTCAGTTGCCGGTATTTGATGAGCCATACATCGTGGAATGGATTATCAGGCTTTAGTCTGCGGACTTGACTATCCCTGAGATTGACTGGAAATTCAAGTGTTTGATAATGCAGTAGAAAAGACCCAGGCAGTTGGTGGTAAACGCCCTGCAGAGAATCGACAATGAGTAACCCTGGTGAAACCTTAACTTTTAAGACTGGCCTGCAGGATGTGATTGCTACCACCTCTGACATCTGTTTCATCGATGGGAAGCATGGGGTGTTGTCCTACCGGGGCTTCGACATTCACGACCTTGCTGCCCGGGCATCGTTCGAGGAGGTCTGCTTTCTGCTGTGGTTTGGCCGCCTGCCTACCCGGGATGAGCTCAGCACACTCCAGTCTCAGCTTGCAGAATGGCGACCACTTCCCGAGGATGTCGTGCGTCTTATGCGCTCATTACCACTGGGGAACGGCATGGACGCGCTGCGTACACTGACATCAGCGCTAGCGCACAGTGATCCAGACGCTGCTAAGAATTCACCGGAAGCGAACGTCCGGAAAGCTATCAGACTCACCGCACAACTGGCGACTCTTGTGGCCACCTATGGAAGGGTTGCGGAAGGTGGAACTCCGATCGACCCTGACCCTTCGCTAGGCCATGCCGAAAATTTCTTGTTTGTGCTGACCGGTGAACGGCCGGATGCGGTGGCGACTCGTGCTTTCGACGTGGCTCTGATTCTACACGCAGACCACGAGTTAAACGCCTCTACGTTCGCCGCGCGGGTTGCCGCGGCTACGCTAACCGATATCCATTCAGCTGTAGTGGCTGGAATCAGTGCCTTGAAAGGACCGTTGCATGGTGGTGCAAATGCCGACGTGATGCGGCTCTTGCTGGCATTAGGTGACGATGCTGACCCTCCACAGATTGAGGGGGCGATCCTCGACAAGCTGGCTCGAAAAGAGAAAATCCCAGGCTTCGGCCATCGCGTATACCGGACCGAGGACCCTCGTGCGACACATTTGCGGCGGTTGTCGGAGGAACTTGGTACTCGAAGTGGGCGGGCGCATTGGTACGAAATGTCTCGACAGATCGAGGTGCTTGTCGGTCACGAAAAGAACCTGAATCCGAACGTAGATTTTTATTCGGCATCCACCTACTACACTCTTGGTATCAAGGTTGATCTCTTCACTCCGGTATTTGCCGTTAGTCGTGTTGCTGGGTGGACGGCGCATATTCTCGAGCAGTATGCGAATAACCGGTTGATCCGCCCACGTGCTGACTACACCGGCGAACCGCACCCTAAAACCTTCGTTGCAATCGATCAACGTTAGGATTACGTCATCCAGCGATCTCTCGGCTGTATCAGCTTTGGCCTATAATGGTCACCGTTCAGATGGATCCTCGTTTCATTCGTAACTTCTCGATCGTTGCGCACATCGATCACGGAAAGTCGACGCTCGCTGATCGGATTCTCGAGGTCACGGGAGCCCTGCGTCCACGCGAGATGGAAGACCAGGTGCTCGATTCGATGGACCTCGAACGTGAACGGGGCATCACAATTAAGGCTCAGGCTGTGAGGTTACAGTACACCTCAGCCAGTGGGCAGGACTACATACTTAATCTTATTGATACGCCTGGACATGTTGATTTTTCGTACGAGGTAACCCGCTCGTTAAAAGCGTGCGAAGGTGCGTTGTTATTGGTCGATGCGTCGCAGGGCGTTGAGGCTCAAACGCTGGCGAACGCTTATCTCGCGGTGGAAAGCGACCTCGAAGTGATTCCAGTCATCAACAAGATCGATTTACCTGGAGCACAGGTCGAAGAGGCTAGACGACAAATTCGCGATGTTGTTGGACTCGACGCGAGCAAAGCCATTCTGACTAGTGCGAAGGAGGGCACAGGCATCAAGGAAGTTCTGGAGGCCGTCATCGCGAGGGTGCCCCCGCCACGTGGCAGCCGAGATGCACCGCTAAAGGCGCTAATCTTTGATTCTTGGTATGACTCGTACCGTGGCGTGGTTATCCTTGTCCGGATTCTCGCGGGCGAGGTACAAGAGCGGACGAAGGTGCGTTTAATGGCTTTGGGGGAGGATTATGAAGTTGAACAAGTGGGTGTGTTTTCGCCAAAGCCAGTTGTGACCGAGACTCTTGGTGCGGGGGAGGTTGGGTTCGTCATAGCTGGAATTAAGCATGCCAGCGATGCCAGGATTGGCGACACGCTCACTGAGGTGACGCGGCCTACCGAGACCCCGTTTCCTGGGTTCAAGGAAATGCGGCCTGTCGTGTTTGCTGGGTTGTATCCAGTCGAGGGTCATCAATATCCTGAATTGCGCGAAGCCTTGGAAAAGCTTCGACTTAACGACTCCTCGTTTTTCTTTGAACCGGAAACATCGGCAGCACTCGGGTTCGGGTTTCGGTGCGGGTTTCTTGGATTACTCCACATGGAAATTGTCCAGGAGAGGCTCGAACGGGAATTTGACATGGACTTAGTAACAACGGCCCCGGGAGTACTGTATCGCGTGACGATGACCTCCGGAAACGTTAAGGAGATCGATAGTCCAGCAAAGCTTCCCGGGACCAGTGAAATTCAGCGGATCGAGGAACCAGTTATTACGGCGATGATTCTGACACCGGCCGAACATGTAGGTGCCACGCTGCGGCTTTGTCAAGAAAAGCGAGGAGTCCAGAAGAGACTGGAATATCTGTCCTCGAACCGTGTCCTTGTAACATATGAGTTACCTTTCAATGAAGTGGTTTTAGATTTTTATGACCGATTAAAGACACTGTCACGAGGGTATGCCTCGTTGGACTATCAGGTCTCTGGATTCTGGGAGTCACCGTTGGTTAAGCTCGATGTTCTGGTGAATGGCGAGCCAGTAGATGCGCTGTCGATGATCGTGCATCGTGATACGGCGCATGAGAGAGGAAAGGCGTTCGCCAACAAAATACGTGAGTTGATTCCACGTCAGATGTTTGAAGTGGCGATCCAGGCCGCAATCGGGGGACGCATTATCGCCCGAGAGTCGGTGAAAGCGTTACGTAAGAATGTCTTAGCGAAGTGTTACGGTGGGGACATTTCACGAAAGCGGAAGCTATTGGAGAAACAGCGCGAGGGCAAGAAACGGATGAAGCGGGTTGGCCGTGTGGAGATTCCTCAGGAGGCTTTCCTTGCGATCCTGAAAATGGATTCGAGTGCAAACTGATATGTCTGCGTTTCGCAAGTCGACACTTCGCGAGTACTTTGAATCAATCGTTGTTGCCGTGATTCTAGCTTTGTTTATCCGCACCTTCGTTGTGCAAGCGTTCAAGATTCCCACCGGCTCGATGGAACAAAATCTGCTAATTGGCGATCATCTCTTGGTGAACAAGTTTGTGTTTTCACCCACAGCCACTGGTGCTGAGCGCAGCATACTCCCGGTCACCTCCATCAAGAGGGGTGACGTAATTGTCTTCAAGTATCCTGAGGATCCCGAGCGGGATTTCATCAAACGTGTAATTGGATTACCAGGCGACGTTGTGGAGGTCAGACATAAGCGGATATATATTGATGGCCGTCCTCTAGATGAACCCTATGTGTATTATCTACGACCACCGTCGGACGTGGCTTCACCCTTCGGCGTTGGCGACCTTCGAGAACAATATGGTCCGGTCACCGTTCCGCCGAGTGAGTACTTTGTAATGGGGGACAACCGAGACAACTCTCAAGACAGTCGGTATTGGGGCTTTCTGCCGCGTGGTTTGGTTAAGGGAAGGGCTCTCGTCATCTATTGGTCATATGAAAGTGAAGATGATGAAGGCTATGCAACCGGTGGCAGAACAGGAACCCGTCGGTTCTGGTCGGTCATCACGCGCTTTTTTACACACACTAGGTGGGAAAGGTTACTGCAGCCCATCCGATGAGGGTGCGCACCACCGGTTTTGGTGTTCGGCGCCCTACCAATCTTGGAGAGTAGCGTTCATAAGTTCCGAGCGCTCATACAGTGGAAACCGGTACTGTCCTTGTACCAAAAATAGCTGTACCTACCCGGACCATTGTTGCACCCTCAGCGATAGCTGTTTCAAAGTCGTGGCTCATGCCCATTGAAAGCTCTTGTAGCATTGTTCGGTCTACGCCACTGGCAACTACCTCATCACGAAGTTCGCGAAGTTGCCGGAAGTAGGGACGGGTCTGTTCCGGATTCTCTTCAAAGGGTGGTAGTAGCATCAATCCACGGACCCGAACCGCCTGGCAACCTGCAGCCACATCGAGGATCCGAGAAAGATTTGAAGGCTGCAGTCCGTGCTTCGTTGTCTCACCTGCGAGGTCCACCTGAATAAGCAAGCTCAGGTGAGTTTCTTGTTCGGTTGCTACTTGTTCGAGACGCTGGAGTAGTTCAATCCTATCGACTGAATGGATCCACGAAAACGGTTGGACGACCTTCCGCACTTTATTTGTCTGCAGATGTCCGATCAGATGCCATCGTAAATCGAGTTCATTGCCCTCGTCGCATTTACGGAGCGCCTCTTGCACACGATTTTCACCAAACTCGGTTTGACCAGCGTGGGCGGCCATTCGGACCTGATCAAACCCAAAGGTTTTTGAAACCGCTATCAAGCGCACATCATCAGGGTTCCGTCCCACCGCACGTGCTGCGACACCAACACGGTGGCGGATGTCGCGCAAGTTTCTGGCGATGGGATGATGGGAAGAAAGAGACGTGGGAGCATCAGGGTGTTCATTACCCACTGCCCACTCATGGCTAGACGCCATGGCTACTGCTGCAAGGTTTGGATCATCGCCCTGGCTTGGTCTGCGTACTGTCCGCTGGGGTCCAGTTCAACATACGATTCGAGCGCCGTCACGGCGTCCGCCATGTCGCCCGTATTGAGATGTGTCATGGCCAGCCAGTAGTGCGCTTCAGCGTGACTCGGGTCGAGGGAAATTGTCTCCTGGAATTGGACTTTCGCCTCAACGACGTTCCCTGCATTCATGTAAATGACGCCTTGGTTGTAAATCGCGATCGGATCCGGTGCCGCACCTTCCGCGCTTCCGGACAACCGCGCGGCTTCGGCACTAGCTTCGGCAGCTTCGTCAAAGCGGCGCTGACTATTGTAGATATTCGAGAGATTGATGTAGGCGTTCGCATAATCAGGCCTCAGTTCAATAACCCGTTTGAAGGCTGCTTCTGCCTCATCAGCATTTTCGAGTTCAAGGTGGGAAATACCTATGTTCTGATAACAGTTGTAGCAGGAATCCAGAATTTCAATCGCGAGGAGGAATTGGGTGATTGCTTCCTGATGGTTGCCTATCTGCATTGCGTCAGAGCCTAACCCGAAGGACGATTCAAACTCCTCGCGGTTATCAATTTTTGCCAGGTCTTCCTCGGAAAGTGCAGCGCTCGCTGCTGCAGAGGCTGCCCCAATGTTAAGGTCGACCGTCAAGTTCTGACCTTCTCGGATCGTGAACACGGCGGCTGCACTTCCCACGCCCTCTTTTTCAGCCGTTACTTCGTAACTGTTCGCTCTGAGACCCATGATGCGATAGGTCCCGTCGTCGTTCGTTTCGGTGTCTAAAACCATGCGTGGCACACCTTGGGTAATAGCTGTGACTGTGACCCCTGCAATCCCAACTCCTTGGCTGTCTGTGACGCGGCCAACCAGTATTCCTGACGACTGGCCGAAGGCAGGGACTACCATGAAGGCCACAGCTGAAGCGGCGAGAATCACTTGGAATCGCAATAAACTCGATTTACAGAACATTTAGGCACCCCTCCATCGACGGTATCACTGACAACCGCTCTCTAGTCTACATCGAACCTGCACGCTAATAGTGTCGCTAACCACACCTTGTCGCGTCAAGCCTCTGGTCCTATGAATCGACCGACCTCTTCAACATCATGGGTTACGGGTGCGGGCGGAAGTGAGGCGAGAAACCGTTGTCCATAACCCTTGGTTCTGACCCGAGGGTCAAGAATTGCCAGCACGCCTCTGTCCGACCGATGTCGAATTAGCCGTCCGAGACCCTGCTGGAGCGCCAGGATCGCTAGTGGCACTTGATAGTTAGTGAATGGGTCTTCACCACGCACGACGAGTGCCTCCATTCGCGCCGCTGCGATCGGATCCCCTGGGGACACGAAGGGTAACTTATCAACGATGACACAGCTGAGCGACTCGCCAACAACGTCTACGCCCTGCCAGAAACTGGACGTGCCAAGCAGGACGGCGTTTGCGGTCTGACGAAAGTGTCTCAGTAATGTTGACCGCGGAGCTGATCCCTGCACGAACAACGGAAAATCCAGTCCGGCTTCGGTGATGATGTCCCGAACGCCGTATAGATTAGCGTAGCTCGTAAACAGTACGAGTGCACGTCCCTCCGTGCGTTTGATAATTTCGGTAATCTCGACGGCTGCAGCCTTGGTAAATCCAGATGTACGCGGGTCGGGCATCCGGCGGGGGAGGTAAAGGATAGCCTGATGCCCGAAGTCGAACTCCGAGGGCAACCGTAACTCGTAGGCTGGACCCACACCTAGTCTCGTCCGAATGTAATCGAAGTTGCCGTCCACCGCCAACGTTGCGGAAGTCAGGATTTTACCGTCCAACCGTTCCCAAATCGAGTCTCGGACCATGGTCGAAACATCGATTGGTGAGGCTCGAAGAAACACACCTCGATTCCTGATTTCTAGGAAAAATACGTAAGTTGGATCACTAGCTTGAAGCGTGAATCGCAGTTCATTGTGGACCTCATGGACGCGATGCTCGAGTGCACGAAAGTCTTCCGGTAGATCTGTCAAGAGCCCAAGTTCAGATTCCAGTGAGGATAAAGCGTCGAGGAGTGCGCGACCTAGCTCCGCGACAGGTTCGAACGTAGCAGCATCAATTCGTGAACGAACTCCTACCGGTTCACTCTTTGAGTCGCGTACGGCAGTGAAAAATGCGTCCGAACCGTCTCGAACCTGTCCTAACGCGGCACGAACTGTGTCGGCGGGGATAGGATCTAATGGTAGACCGGCTTCCATGAGACGGAAGCCGTCCTTAATCAAATCTTCAACACGAAACGTACTCACCGAAATGCCAAAATATTGTGTGGCGACATCCTCAAGTTGATGTGCTTCGTCAACGACGGCAAATGAGTAATCGGGAATAACCTCACCGTATCCACTTTGCCGAACGGCAGCATCAGCGCAGAGCAAATGGTGGTTGACAATCACTATGTCTGATTCGATAGCACGCTGGCGCATCTGCGTGACAAAGCAGTCGTTGTATTTTGGGCATTCGGTGCCGAGACAGTTCTCTTGTGTTGCTGAGACTTCACTCCAGAGCGGGAGGTCATCTTGAAGATCTTCGAGCTCCGCTCGATCGCCGATCTCAGTTTGTTGAGCCCACTCTTTCAAAATTGTCAGATATGCATGATCGGTGGCGGGCCGGGGCATGGGACTGTCACATGCAGCTTCAAAGCGATGCAGACACAGGTAATTGTTGCGCCCTTTCATATAGGTCGCCTTGAAGGGGATATTCAATGCTTCATGTAGAAGGGGAAGATCTTTAAAGTAGAGCTGTTCTTGGAGGTTCTTTGTACCGGTCGACACCAAGACACGGCGTCCACTCAGAAGGGCCGGGATGAGATAAGCCAGCGTTTTACCCGTACCTGTACCTGCTTCGGCAAGTAAAGTACCGCCGCTCTCGAATATATCCGCAACAGCTACCGCCATATTGCGTTGGCCGCTCCGGACTTCGAAAGCGTCAATGGTGCTAGCGAGAGCACCGTCAGGATCGAACGCTTTTAGAACGCGTTCTCCTAGGGTTAAGCGTTCGGGTGAAGGGGGAAGTCCCGACACAACTTTTGCACCTCAGCACGTACTGTCCCAGTGACTGATGTGTCACCCGGCCTGGCCAGCACGCGGCCAATCAACTCTCCGATCGTGTTCATTTCTGATTCACCCATTCCTCGAGTGGTTACAGCCGAGGTTCCGATGCGGATACCACTAGCAACGAAAGGTGGCTTCTTATCGAATGGAATAGCGTTCTTGTTGACCGTTATTCCTGCCACTTCCAAGGCTTCTTCCGCCTGCCGACCTGTAAGGCCACGCGCTAGTACGTCGACGAGGATGAGGTGGGTGTCTGTGCCGNCGCTAACAAGCCTGAGGCCGTGTCGAATNAGTGCTTCAGTTAAANGNTTTGCGTTTGTGANGANCTGGCGTTGATAGGCNACGAATGAAGGCTCGCNTGCTTCCCTCATGCAGACGGCCTTACCTGCGATGANGTGCATCANTGGGCCACCCTGAACGCCTGGGAAAACGGCCCTGTCGATCTCTTTCGCGAGGGACTTTCGGCAGAGGATTACGCCGCCGCGAGGACCCCGCAGCGTCTTGTGCGTGGTCATAGTTACCACGTCAGCGTGNGGCACCGGCGACGGATGTAGCCCAGCTGCTACGAGACCAGCGATGTGGGCCATATCCACGATGACTCGTGCGTCTATGGCAGCGCCAATCGCCGCGATATGTCCGAAGTCGATCTCTCTCGGATAAGCGCTAGCCCCGGCAATGATAACCTTCGGNNGATGTTGGCTAGCAAGGTCTGCCATGGCATCGTAATCGATCCGTTCGTNATCGCTCCGGACNCCATAGGAAATAAAGTTNTAAAGCTTGCCAGAAAAACTTAGTGGGTGGCCGTGTGTTAGGTGCCCGCCGTGGGCCAGGTTCATGCCCAGAACCGTATCGCCAGGTTTGAGCAGGGTGAAATAGGCGGCCATATTGGCCTGTGCCCCGGAGTGTGGCTGGACATTTGCGTGCTCCGCACCGAAAAGTTTCCTTGTTCTGGTGATCGCTAGGGACTCGATCTCATCGTAAAACTCGCAGCCACCGTAATAACGCCGGCCTGGATATCCCTCAGCATACTTATTGGTCAGAATGGAACCCGTTACCTCCATTACCGCCCTACTGACGAAGTTTTCTGAGGCGATTAATTCCAGACCTTCGTTCTGGCGACGGCGTTCTCGTGACAAAGTTTCCGCGATAGCCGGATCGACGGAGACCAGTGTACGGAGGCGAGAAGTTTGGTCGACCATGGTTTAGNGTNGACGGCANACAGCGCGTGAAGCGGTGTCAGACGTCGCGCCGACGCTCGAGTTCAGCAATCTTGGCAATNCGTCGTTCGTGCCGACCCCCCAAAAACGATGTATTGAGAAAGACTTNTACGATCTNGAGAGCTATTGGGGTCGTTGTGACCNTTGCCCCTAGNGCAAGGACATTCACGTCGTTATGTTCCCGACTCAGTTGCGCCGATTTAATATCGAGTANGTTAGCAGCCCGCACACCAGCGATCTTATTCGCGGCCATCGCCATACCGACACCGCTTCCGCAAATGAGTATTCCTCGGTCGTGGGTTCCCGTCGCGACAGCCTTTGATACCGGCCAGGCAAAATCTGGGTAGTCGACCGCTTTATCTGATTTAGTACCGAAATCTGTCACTGTGAACCGCAGTTCTGCCAGTACCCGCTTGACTTCGTTTTTCAACGACACGCCAGCATGATCCGCACCGAGCGCAATCTTCACAACGGGATTGTACTATAAGCGTTGGCGGACGCTGGATAGGACTATCTTTCGAGCTCTGNCAGTTTGTATTACCTGAAAGCACGTGAACTGTTGTTATCAGNAAGCTAGGGGCAGTTCGCGATCATGCGATTGGGCGCGACCTTTCGGAATCNGCTGGGNAGCGTAAAAAGGCTGCGTGGTATAGTGCCGCTCAGGTTGAGCACAAGCTGTGTCGTGAACCCGGGTTGTCCTGGTGGAAGCTTGCAAACTAACGTTGTTCCGCGATGGGGACGATCTGAATTATTGTGCTGTAGTGACTCGGTTGTCCCTCTGGCGACGAATTCGGGTAACCGGCCGCGCCGTTCCAGGTGTAGTCCTTGATCGTTACGCTCGGCGGGAACGCCATTGTGTCTCGATTAAATTGTCCTAGTTCGAACATGTGGACCGGCGGTTCCCTAAATACTCGATCACCACGCCTATCTAGAACCGCCGAATAGTAGTCGACCATGTTCTGGAAACTAGCGTTTGTGCCGAATAGGTAATACNGCTGGCCGCGNCGCGCGTCGTAGGACACCAGATATTGAGCATTTGGATAGACCGGCACTCCCAGCGTATCTTCACTTGGCGCCTCTAGGGTTGTTTGAGATGACCGATGCTCGACTTCAGCGGACCGGGAGAGCGGCGACTTGACTTTGTGAAGGGGTTCAGTCGGATTATGGGATGACTTTGGCCCAGGCTGCGCAATTACAGATGGAGCAATGCTCACCAACAGAAAAAACAGAACGATTCCAGTAAATGGTGAGATCGGTCGCGACATCTTACTATTATCGAGATGTCGAGACGTAGGTGCAAGGAGAGAGGACCAGCCAACCTGTGAGACACGACCGAATTCGTGAATACGAAGCCTTTTGTGAACGCCATAGTGACTGGGCGATCACCATGGTGGAAGCGCTCGTAAGAAGGGAATCACCGACGACGGATAAGGTGGCTGTGGACCGGTGTGGGGTTACTCTAGCTGAGTACCTAAATGATATCGGGGCCCATGTCACGGTGCTTCCTCAGGACAGCGCGGGAGACCATCTATTTGCTGAACTCGGCGATGGTCCGACCCAGGTCCTCTTACTCGGACATTTCGATACTGTGTGGCCGATGGGGCAATTGGAACACATGCCGTTGCAGCGGAAGGGGCATCGATTGTTTGGTCCGGGTACTTTCGACATGAAAGGTGGAATTGCTATCGGTGTGTTAGCGGCACGGGCTGTGCTTGAAGTTGGGATGACCCAAGCCGCGCGTGTTGCGATGCTGTGGACTTCTGACGAGGAGACAGGAAGCGCGACTTCGCAGCAGGTGATTCTGCAGCAGGGAGAGCGCAGCAAAGCAGTGCTTGTTCTTGAACCCTCAGGACCAAGCGGAGCCGTTAAAACAAGTCGCAAGGGCTGCGGGCAGTTTGAGTTGACTGTGACTGGAGTTTCGGCGCATGCAGGCATCGAACCTGACCGGGGTGCCAGCGCAGTGCACGAGCTTGCACGACAAATCGTCTCTCTGGAATCGCTACAGGATGTTGAGTCTGGNGTAACAATCAATGTCGGTCGGGTATACGGAGGAACACGTCCAAATGTTGTTGCCGACAAAGCGCAAGCTATGGTCGATGTCCGGGTCCGTACCGTGGCTGACGCTGACAGGATTGAGCGAGCATTCGCTGGGCTCACGACTGACGATCCACGCACTCAACTACAGGTGAACGGAGAGTTTCGACCGCCGTTAGAGCGCAATGCGGCAGTACGCCGATTGTATAAGGTTGCGAAACAGGTAGCATCAGACCTTGGTCGAGACTTGACGGAGTTTAGTACCGGTGGTGGGTCGGACGGTAACCTAACCTCGGCGCGGGGTATACCTACATTGGATGGATTAGGTGCTGTTGGAGAGGGAGCCCATGCACTGCACGAGCAGATTGACATTTCAGCCTTGCCGTGGCGGGCCGCAATGCTCGCCGGTTTGATCGCCCGTGTGGTCGAGGAATAAATGANGATGGCTCTGCCAAGAACTCATTTCCAAGGTTTACTNCATCCCGAGTGGCCTCGGTTATGAGCTTCTTTCGTGCCGTTATTCGCGGTCACACGCCTGACGCCAATAATCTAGTAGGTCAGAAAGGGTTTGGTTGAGAGGAATTTGTGGAGTCCAATCGAGCTCAGAGCGAATCCGTTTTGAGTCGCCCAAGAGTATCGGAGTGTCGTTGGGACGGAACTTGGAGGGATCCACTTGGACAGTTACCNTTACCTGAGCGAGAGCGACAATGTTATCCAGNACCTCTCTTANCGAATAGCCGTGGCCTGAACAGACGTTGTAGATTCTTCCTGAAACACCGTGATTGGCAAGCATTCTATAGGCGCGGACGACGTCACGTACGTCTGTCAGNTCTCGNACGGNGTCGAGATTGCCAGNGNGAANNANCGGTTCTACTTGGCCTTTTTCGATTCTTGCAATCCNGCGCGCAAAGCCGGAAGCAGCAAAGGACGGTGATTGGCGAGGTCCATGATGATTAAACGAGCGAGTTAGGATAGTCGCGCAACNGCCTTCCTCAGCNAGCCTAATGCNCAGTTGCTCTTGAGCGAGCTTACTCACGGCATAAGGGCTGGACGGCCCCAATGGGGCTNCCTCAGAGAGGGCNAAGCTGGACGGNCGGTAGACGAGTGCTGAACCAGGAATTACGATTCTTGTTTTAAGTTGTGAGCGCCGGACAGCTTCGAGCAGGAAATGGGTTCCTCGAACGTTTGTGGCAAGGGTGTTTGCGGTCTGTTCCCAGGACGACCCGACATGAGCAGCCCCCGCNCAGTGAAAAATGACATCNGGCTGACTTTCCTCAACCGTTTTACTAACCGCCCTAGCGTTAAGTAAGTCGACTGGCAGCCACCGGACTAGNCTGGATTGGGCGCGTTGNCTATTCGGTTCGGTTCCTGGTCTGTGCCAACCGTCAACTGGAAGGCCCTCGTTGCCCAGTAAGTCAACAAGATGGCTTCCAACGAAACCTGCTGCACCAGTGACCAGTGCCCGAGGTCGNTNGTNCTCAGCTTTAATGGCTGTACTACTCCTGATAGTAGGTTCTGAATNCGGGAATNTTTTCCTTAACTGGTCGCCACCATGACTCGTTTTCCTGATACCACATCACGGTATCGGTTAGTCCCTGAACGAAGTTGACCNNTGGCTGCCATCCGAGCTTCCGCAACTTCATGGTNTCAAGGCAGTACCGGTGGTCATGACCAGGACGGTCANCGACACGCTGAATCAGCGAATCCGGCTTGTTTAGCAGTCGAAGGAGTTCTCGGGTCAATTCGATATTAGTAATTTCGTGACCACCACCAACGTTGTAAACCTCGCCAGGTTCGCCATCCGCTATTAGAAGGTCGAGTGCGCGACAATGGTCATCAACATGCAGCCAGTCGCGAACGTTTAGGCCGTCGCCGTAGAGTGGTACGGTGNGGTCATCNATGGCGTTTGTGATGAATAAAGGTATTACCTTCTCTGGAAACTGGTTCGGGCCATAGTTATTTGACGCGCGNGCGATGACGATTGGTGTGNNGTGCGTTGCCCAGAAGCTATAAGCGAGACGGTCGGCACCAGCCTTGCTGGCNGAGTACGGATTGCTTGGTCGAATCTCATCGGTTTCTCGGCTGGCNCCCTCCGAGACACTACCGTAGACNTCGTCAGTCGACACTTGGATAAAACGTCGNAGTTTCTCAGCGTTACGNGCGGCTTCCAGTAAAACAAAGGTTCCGTAGACGTCAGTCATAATGAAGTCGCTAGCGTTCACAATTGACCGGTCAACATGGGTCTCTGCGGCAAGGTGCAGAANNATCTCGGCTTGCTCGACCAGCGGCTTCACGATTATCGGGTCTGTAACGTCACCCTGGATGAAGGTNTGTCGGGGATTGTCCTTGACCGACTGAAGATTCTCGAGCCGACCTGCNTAGGTCAGCTTATCGAGTGTNGTGATNCGCCAATCAGGGTGAGNATCTAGCGCGAACTTGACGAAGTTACTNCCGATGAAACCTGCGCCACCCGTGACGAGAACCTCAACCATCGACTCTTGACCAGTCGTAGGGAAGCNTACCGTGTGGNTCNAANCGGTATTCATCGGGNTCCGAGTNCTGATANGCCTCGTTCGTAATATTNGCAACCAGTGAAGNTTCNGTTCCGATGCATTTCCATCCGTGNTAGACGAGNGCTGGNACCTGCACTAGCATCGGATTCTTTGAGCCAATGAAGAATTCGTTCACGGTCCCTTCGGTTNCTGAGCCGGACCGNGTATCGATTAGNACGAGNTTCACCATNCCTGCGATACAGGCNAAACTNTCNANCTGCTTTTTGTGATANTGCCANGCTTTGACNACGCCNGGGTAGGTTGCTGACACNTACACTTGGCCNAACTTTGTGAANAGTNNNGNATCGTCNGANCGCAGGATTTCCATCAACCAACCNCGCTCATCAGCGATGAGACGCAATGANTTGGTCTNGACTCCCTCGATTCTTGTGNCNGTTCCAGTTGCAGTGTAGGCTTCGGGATCNTTCNTCATANGGTCANGATCCTCNGTTGGCGGTCTANCATGGTATCCCGACCTCTGAGTTGTCTCCCAGCATGAATCGNTANGTCGACGGCGTNCNTGGATCNCGNNNAATCTTCACNTTNTTNCCNATCAGGCTATCGGTCATCCGNCTTTGAAGNCCNCNGAGGTCACTNCCTTCNAAAACTATACTGTGNTCNATTNCTGANTCATGGACTCTTGACATTGTTCATGATNGAGGTAAATGGNCCAATGTNNGCACTCGNNATNCTTGCNTCTGCNCCNATAATTGCNGGCCCTNGNACCTTAGACTGTTTGATCGATGCACCTGGCTCAACGACCACGTTCCCGTCNATTTGGGAGTCAGTGTCGACCTCACCGTCGANCCTTCGCTCCATAGTTTCTAGGATTAGTCTATTGGCTTCGAGTATGTCTTCNAGTTTGCCGGTGTCCTTCCACCATCCGTCGACGATATGCGGTGTCACCGTTAGACCATTATCAATGAGCTGTTGAATAGCGTCGGTTATTTCCAACTCATTACGCGGACTAGGTGAGATGTTCCGAACAGCCTGAAATACCTCCGGTTGGAACATGTAAACGCCGACCAGAGCTAGGTCNCTCTTAGGTTTCGCCGGTTTCTCGACAAGCTTTTTCACACGGCCATCTTCTGCAAGCTCTGCAACGCCGAACCTTTCTGGGTCCGATACGNGCGCAAGCAGGATCTGAGCGGCCGGNTGTGCNTCAACAAAACGTTCAACGAAAGGTACGATGCCCTTTGCTAGGAGNTTGTCTCCAAGGTAGACAATNAATGGATCGTCGCCAATGAAGGANTGGCTAATAAGTACGGCATGTGCCAGACCACGTGGNGCGTCCTGTTTGATATAGGTGACGTCAANATTCCAGGCAGCGCCGTCACCGACGGCTGCGCGTATTTCCGCCTGAGTATCGCCGACGACAATTCCGATATCACGGATCCCTGCGGCAGCCAGTGCTTCGATGCCGTAAAACAACACCGGCTTGTTCGCGACGGGAACTAGCTGTTTNGCGCTGGTGTAGGTCAGGGGGCGCAAGCGAGTGCCTCGTCCCCCGCTTAGAATCAATCCTTTCATCGGAGNTGTTCCTGATTACCGAAAAAGGCNCCAAAAAAGTTTGAGAACGACCCAATACCGGCCAAGGTNAATGAGACGTTGATTCGGCGGTCGACNGGNATACGGCTGTGACGTCCGTAGTAGCCTCTAAGCCCTGTAAAGTTGAAGNTTTGATACTCCACGGATATGCCACAGCATTGGNCGTTGTAGTANGCCATAAAACGCTGTTGCATAAAGCTGTTTCTTAACATGTCGTAGTTAAACGTGTAGATNCCCCCTGCACGATTTCCACGGGAACGTATGANTGTCGATGCGTTGAGATAGTGGTTAAGTTGCGCGCGATTGTTGAATCCCTGAAGCNCCTCGATGTATCGGCGCTGGCTCCATCCGCCTGTCGTCTGGAGCCAATCGCTCACTGCCANCGTGCCGCTTGCACTGATCTCGCGAAATGCGCCANAACGTGTGTCGTACTCTGCCCGTACCGAGGTGTTGATTTGGTCGTTTGGGCTGCTACGTACGAGCAGTGAAATGGGAGTCAATCGGCTAGGTGTTGTACCGTTAAAGCTTGTCCGAAATCTACGATCAAATTGTGAGGCTCTGTCGTCGGTGTAAAAACTCTGAAGAAGTGAAATGCTCAACACCTCGCGAGCGTCCCCTTGGCGCCGACGGGCCAAGAATCGGTTGACGAGACCATAGCCTAGCCGCGTCACGCTGCCCACGACCATGTCAGTTCCTTCGAGTTTGACGATTTGATTAAAGTTGTTGATCGCCGTTGCGCGCTGCACTGTAACCGTTGGCTCAATCAAGTGTTTGAAACGCTCAGCATATCCACTGTTAGGGGTATCCCAAATTTTCATGAAGACCGGCCCAGTAATGGTCGACTGTAAGTCGAAATACTGGCGAAAAATGCCTTCGTTGACTTGTAAACTTTGCTCCGGGTCGAATCGTTCCGTCCAGTAGGTGCCTCGCCACGCTACCGAAGTATTCACTGTCAAGAATGGCCATTTTGTGAACGGAATCCGAATTCTCGGATTGAAATCAAGGCGGGTTAGTCCGAGGTCCTTAACCTGGTCATTGCTACGTCCCTGTCGGACTAGGGTCCCAGCCTCTGCTCCCAGTGAGAAGTAAATCGGCCAGTTTTGCGCGATTGGCCGCTCAGCTCGTCTCAGCGAGATCCTTGGCGTCGATCCGACTAGGGTTGATGCAGTGTCGCCAAAAAAGGTTTCATTCCAGTCGACCGTTCCACTCAGGGTGTAACTGCCCCAGTTACCCTGAACGTTGCCCAGGAACCGCCGCTGTCGACGAGAGGCTTCGAGCACGTTCGTATGAAAAGTTTGTTGGACAGTAACGTCTGAGAAGTAATCGACTCGTCCACGGGCACGAATGTTAGAACCAAGCGATTGGTTAAAATCACCGGTCAGCTGAAAGCTTCGCCTTGCCGGTATGACATCATTCTCATCCTCCGAGAGGGTAATGGCAGGTTCGTTGAGGAAATAGGCCGTTAAATCACCACGAGAAGTGCCAGCTCCAACATACCGGTACTGTGCGCCTGTTCCCTGACCCGCGGTCGAGAACCAATCATGCATGATCGTCGCGTCGTTACTGCGGTTGATTGCCCAGAAGAAGGCGTTACTNAGTGACTGTCCCCTAAACGTCGAACTACCGTACGCGGGAAGCAGGAAACCGGTTGACCGATCGTCCTCTTGGATCGGATAGTACATCACTGGNAGGTATAAGAGTGGCACTCCTTTTACTTTGAGAACCGTGTTCTTAAGAATTGCGTAATCATCGAGGTTCACCACGGCCGAACTCGTTGTTAGCTGCCATCTGGGCGTCGGCTGTACGCAAGTCGTAAAGCCACCATCTGTGATGCGATATTTACGAGGTCCGAGCTTGTCAATTGTCTTCCCGTAAAAATACAAATCAGGTTCTTGAGTACCAAAAAGGCTTCGCTCAATCTCGGCATCTCTTAACGAAACGGTACCGGTAGCTACAAAAAAAGTACCGGTTCGAGTTTTCATATCGAACTCGACACGGTCCGCAGCGAGGCTAGTGTCGGCCGATGTATAAACGACGTTACCACTAGCTACTAATCGCTCCGTATCAGTAAATAACTCAACCTCCTCAGCAAAGAATTTCCAGTCGTCACGCTCAATCTCCACCGCACCGATCAGGCGCACATGGTTATCACCGATTCTTTCAATTCGAAATTGCCTAGAGTTGTAACCCTCGAGTGATTGGGCTACACCCGCGAGTGGAAACATTAAGATGCAGATAAGAATGAGTGGCAGCCGGCGAGTCATTCCCAAAGCGCAGGTGTCAAGATCGCCGCGACTCCTATTAGAAACGCGGCACGCTTTCAAGATGCGCCGAAAATAACATGTTGCTAAAACTCCATCAACCAGCATAGTCATCAGTTAGAGTGCAACGGATGTTCTCGTTGGCCTCAATGGTACTGAGGAGGTGACCGACCAAAAAGATTGATCCTGTTGCACAAGTGTCAGGAGCATCGCTTAGGGCCAATGCCACTGCAGCCTGTGGGTCTGATTCAATGGCTACGTTCGTTTTCGGCGAACGNTCACGCACGCAGTCCGCAAGGNTACTCGCGGANATCGCGCGCTCAGTGNCCATCGTTGTACAGACAATATGACTTGCGAGCGGCGCCAGCATGTCAATGATACCCGCTATGTCCTTATCCCGCATGATGGCCAGCACGAANGACAAAGGAGCATCTCTGACNTCAGCNAGATATTCAGCTAANNCTCTGGCTGCAGCGGGATTGTGAGCGGCATCGAGCAGNACACGGCCGGAAGGAACCTTGATCCATTCCAGTCGACCGTGCCAGGTTACGTTGGTAAGGCCAGAGATAATTGCTGGNGNGCTTACCTTGATTCCTTGGCACGNTAGCCCTTCAAGCAGTCTCACGGTGGTNACCGCGTTNACGGCNTGGTGTCGGCCCTGAAGGCCTAGACTNACTTGGTNGTANTGCCGCACGGGAGTTTCAAGTGACAGCNGCGTGGCATCTGGAGTGCAGTGGACANTCACNGAGATACCCTGTTGCGAGTCGATAAANCTAGCTCCCTGCTCNCGACACGTNGCTGCAATGAGGTCGTGGANCTCNGGCACCGTTTGACCTAGCACGACAACGGTATTCGGTTTGATCACCCCGGCNTTTTCATANGCAATATCGGAAATCGATTTTCCAAGCTGAGCTTCATGGTCNAGAGCAATTGTTGTAATCGCAACTCCGACAGGATGGNCCACATTTGTTGCGTCAAATCGACCNCCNAGACCAACTTCTAGTACCGCAAGTTCNACTTCGGCTTGCCTGAATGCGACGAAGGCCGCAGCAGTCGTGACTTCGAAGAATGTAGGCGANACTTNGAGTCGGCNNTCCCGGCGCAGCCGGTTGACNGCATGCCGGACAGTTTCAACGGCCCATTCAAATTCTCNGGTTGTTATTGGCTTGCCCGCAATCGAAATTCNTTCCTCCANCCGGACTAGGTGAGGTGACGTGTAGCGCCCCGTGTGGTATCCATCAGCACGTAGGGCNGCNTCAGTCATCGCTGCGACTGAACCTTTTCCGTTGGTGCCCNCAATNACGAGTGATTTGAATGTTCGNTCGGGGTGTGCGAGTGCCTCGCACAGTAGGTTCATGTTGTCCAAACCCAGCTTGATACCGAACTTCTCGAGGTCACGNAGGTAGGAGCTCACGTCCGCTGAGGGTGTGAGATTGACCATTTNAGGGTGTGGGTTCTGAGAAAGTTCAGGGCTTCTTGNTTGCGTTGGGCCTATNNGTGCCTGAATCTGTTTCCTTACGTGNANCCGGCACTGATAACTCAGCCGGTCCGGTATCAGGCTCTGTATTCGACTGATTCGNCTAGGCCTTTCTCGANTGCCGTTGTTTCTTGAGAGNTGGTATCCACCANAGTGCGGTTTGCNCCCATAAACCTNAATGCTCTTGATAGCGTTTTCTTNAGTTCCCGACGGTCCACGACAGCGTCAAGCATGCCGTGTTCTTGGAGGAACTCACTNCGCTGAAATCCCTNAGGTAATTTCTGACGGATTGTTTGTTCGATTACTCTNGGGCCAGCGAAGCCAATTAACGCCTTCGGCTCGGCAATGTTGAGGTCGCCCAACATCGCAAAGCTGGCTGTGACGCCGCCNGTNGTGGGGTCGGTAAGNACCGAAATGTAGGGNAGCCGTGCCCGNTCTAATCGGGCCAANGCTGCGCTGATCTTGGCCATCTGCATCAGNGACAGTGTTCCTTCCATCATACGGGCACCNCCGGAGCATGACACGATGACGATAGGCAACAGATTNTTAAGNGCNCGCTCGATGGCGCGNGTAATTTTCTCACCCATAACGATGCCCATGCTGCCACCGATGAACCCNTATTCCATCGCCGCAATGANGGCGGGGGAGCCGTCGACCTGCCCGGAAGCNACGATGATCGCATCCCTGAGTCCAGTTGATGCCATNCCTGCNTCCAGCCGTGCCCCGTACGGTTTCGTNTCTTCGAACTTGAGTGGATCAGTTGAAGCGAGTGATTTGTCGTGTTCAACCCACCCATCGTCAAACAACGACTCGAGACGATCGACTGCGCTTAATCTGAAATGAAAACCACACTTCGCACAAACACTNANATTGGCGACTAGGTTCTTCTTATAAAGNATTTGCGCACAAGCNGGGCACTTAACCCAGAGNCCTTCTGGGACNCGACTCGCGCGNCCTACTNTTGACTCGATCGGTTTCCGACGTCGCTTGAACCACGGCATGNAGTTTNGAGCTTAGNAGGTGCNATGGGNAGAGGTCAAGGTCAGGTCATGGGCTCTTCNNGTTTTGGGCGCTCTAATCACGAAAANACGACTCACNCTCCCGTCCGCGGCACGTAATACCTGGTTCCCAGCCCCATGTCGCGAAGTTGCCGTGAGAGATCTTCTAGGGCATCGTCATTCCAGGATATGTCGAACTGTGAAGTCTCTACAACTAGCAGCGGAGTGTCGGTGTAGTGAAAAAAGAAGTGGTTNTAGGNTTCGTTGAGNTCCTGAACNTAGCGCGCATCGGGTAANGGACGCCTNGGNTCTCTCTTAGCCCTTTCTTTCAGCCGTCGATTTANCACTTCCGATGGCGATTGGAGATAGATGACGAGGTCGGGTGTGGCCACGTCCTGGACCAGNAGATCGTATAGACGTTGGTAAATGGAGAGCTCGTTGTCGTCAAGATTTAGGTAGGCGTAGATCTTGTCTTTGGTAAACAAGTAGTCGCAGATNGTTGATTGATTAAANAGNTCNGGCTGTTGTAANGCCTTTTGCTGCCGGTGACGTGCGAGAAGNGAAAANAGTTGNGCCTGAAACGCAGCACCTGGGCGNNCAGCATAAAAATCGGNAAGGAAAGGGTTCTCAGTTNCGTCCTGTATCGGGGCCGCATCGAGTCGCNCCGCNAGTCGCTCGGCGAGCCGNGANTTACCGGCTCCCAACGGNCCNTCNATGGCAATGTGACGGAAATCCAATCTGCTGTTCAGTATAGCAGCGATTTCAGGTTGAATGAGGACGTAGGCCGTGGAATAGGTAGCTCTGTACGCATGGTAAGATCCGTTGTTCGAGGGGTTGCGAACGCGGCGCGCATTCGCAACCGACTGGCACGGGTTCCCGATCTTTTGAGTCCAACTGCCGCACGGTGAATAATACTTTTATGAGAATTAACCGGATCGAATTGCGGCTGGTCCGACTGCCGCTCGTCCAGTTCTTTGAAACTAGTTTCGGAAGAATTCATGACCGAGAGTTCATCGTTGTAATGGTGGACGGTGACGGCCAGCGTGGTTACGGTGAGTGTGTTGCCGATCGTGATCCGTTCTACAGCTCTGAGACATCCAAAACCGCTTGGCATATCCTGACGGACTATCTCGTACCACTTGGGCTAGGTGTTGAGTTTTCGCATCCGCGTGACGTTTTTCCAGCTTTTGCTCAAGTGCGAGGACACAACATGGCCAAGGCTGCACTTGAAATGGCTGCCTGGGACCTTTATGCTCGCCAGTCCAGCCTGCCGTTGTCCCAGGTGCTTGGTGGTTCTCGCACCACGATTGCGTCAGGTGTTTCAATAGGGATCCAAGATTCGCTCGAACAACTTGGCGACAAGGTTGCTGCGGAATTGGCAGCCGGGTACAAGCGCATCAAGATGAAGATCAAGCCAGGCTGGGATATTGAGGCCGTCGCCTCAGTCCGCCAGCGCTTTGGCGGAATTCCACTCATGGTTGACGCAAATGCTGCTTACACGCTAGCGGATGCTGAGCACCTAGCGATTTTGGACCAGTATGACCTAATGATGATCGAACAACCTCTACATTACGACGACGTTCATGATCACGCTCAATTACAACGGCGACTCCGCACCCCAATCTGCCTCGATGAATCGATTCACACGCTGCACAACGCTACGGAAGCGCTCACAGTGGGGGCGTGCCGTATCATCAACATTAAACCGGGTCGCATTGGCGGCCATGCGCAGTCGATCCGTCTTCATGACTTGTGTGCTGAGCATGGGGTTCCGGTATGGCATGGTGGGATGCTTGAGAGCGGGATCGGACGGATGCACAACATCCATCTTTCAACGCTGCAGAACTTCACGCTCCCGGGCGATGTGTCGGCGAGTTGTCGCTATTTTGAACCCGATTTGATTGAACCTCCGGTCGAATTACAGAGCGACGGAACTATCAGTGTGCCCACGTTGCCTGGTCTGGGAGTGACGGTTGTCGAGGAACGAATTGACCGCGCGACTGAACGTGCGGTGATTCTAGGCCCGTAGCATGACCCCGCCTCTAGAAGGAGAACAAGGGTTGCAAGGAAAACGTGCGACCGGCTCCAAATTGCACTGGGGGGGAACGGGAATAGCGCTCTCACTGCTTATGGCCGGTTGCGCAACGGCGCCGCCGACGGTTGCTCCGGCCTTGACGACCAGACAGAAGCTCGCCGTCATCCTCCAATTGGAGCATCAACGTGTGATCGTTCCGCCTGAGGGTGCTGTGGTGCCGCTGCCTGGTTTGATGCCTGGCACGCCTCTTCCTCGGACACCCAGCTTATTCGAGTTTCTGGAAGACCCTGTGGCCAGAGTAAGACGTCGTTCTGCGGTCGCACTCGGAAGGGTCGGCTTATCCGACGCTGTGGAGCCACTTAGTGCATCTCTAACTGATTCAAATCCCGCCGTGCGTCAGATGGCCGCGTTCTCTCTTGGTTTGATCGGGGAGCCGGAAGTTGCTGATGTTCTCATGACCGCGCTCAGGGACCCGGATCCACTGGTGCGTGGTCGGGCAGCGGAGGCGCTAAGTCGGCTCGGGGTGCGTGAGGCTGCGCCAAACGTCGGACAGATGGTCTCAGAAGTTGCTTCCATAGCTGCTCAAGTAGATCCCGATGACATGACCTATCCCCAGCCCCCTCCTGTCGAAGCCTTCCGTCTTGGAGTGATTGCACTTACGCGTCTTGAGGCGTATGAGTCGCTGTCGACGGCGCTACTTGATACTAATAATCTTTCAAAAGTGCGTTGGTGGCCGGTGGCCTGGGCGTTCCAGGAACTTGCTGACCCAAGGGCAGCCGGAGCACTCACGGAGCTAATCGGAGGATCCGGCAGTTATCGAATTTCGTTTGCTGCCAGAGGTCTGGGACGTCTCGGCGATCCCACAATGGCTGAATTATTGGTTCCACTTCTTGATCCGCGCCGATACGACTCCCAGGTCATCGTGTCTGCAGTTCGGGCCTTGGCTGATTTGGGTACCCGGGAGAACATCCCGACATTGATGCGCCTACTACAGGAACCGGATCTCGATTTTGCGATACTCATCGAAGTCTTGAAGGCGCTCGGGCGAGTGGGTGGAGCTGAGTCGACGGACCTGTTTCTAGATCTGCTGTCACATCCGCGATCAGCGATTAGGGTGGAAGCGCTTCGAGGACTGGCGAATTTCGATTCTCAAACATTTATTCTTATGCTGTCAGGATTCGACGGTGATCCGCATTGGAGTGTCCGCGCGGCCCTCGCGGACATCCTTGGTTCAATGAATTCTGATCTGGCCATGGCGCGTCTTGAGGCGATGCTGGACGACCCCGACCGCCGGGTGTTGCCATTCGTGCTCAGAGGCCTGGATGCATCTAGAGCTACCGAGGTCGCGCTTCAATATTTGGCAAGTGAGGATGTTGTGATGGGAAGGGTTGCGGCACAGCAACTCGGTGTGCATACATCAGCTGAAGGAGCCTTGGCTTTGAAGCGGGCCTATGAGATGAGCCAAGGAGGAGAGGGGGCAGTCTTACGGCGTGCCATCGTTGAGGCGATTATGACCTACGGGGGCAGTGTTTCTGCGGAGTTAATGCACGCAGCGCTGAAAGACTCGGATTGGTCTGTGCGAACTCGTGCGGCGCGAGTGTTGGACGCCGAGGAGGTCACCAAACCATACGAGGGCAGAATCCGTCCGTTGCCAGCACTTGGCTTTGAAGAGGCTCTGACGCTGGCCGTTCCTACAGTGTCTCCGCAGGTCTACCTTGAAACGGACGCGGGAACGATTCAGATTGAATTATTAGTACTTGATGCCCCTCTATCGAGCAGTCGTTTCGCGGAGTTGGCTGGGAACGGGTATTTCCACGGAGTGCCGTTTCACGATGTAGTAGCAAATGGCCTGGTGAGGGGTGGAGACTCCCGTGGCGACGGATTTGGAGGTACGGGTGTCACCTTGCGAGATGAGTTGAGTGAACGACCGATTCTTCGCGGAACCGTAGGTTTAACGCTGCAAGGGGAAGAGCCAGAAACCGCAGAGGGGCAGTTCTTCATTGCACTCACACCTCAGCCTGAGCTCGATGGGCATTACACGGTCATCGGACGCGTTGTAGACGGAATGGCGGTCGTCGACGGTCTGAACCAATGGGACGTTATTCGGCGAACCCGTGTGTGGGATGGAGTTTCGATGACAGGACTAGAGTGACGCCGAAAGCATTGTGCAGTTGAAAAAAGGGGGCGACGATCGCCCCCTTTTTCGTTACGCGGGAAGGCACTCTTAACGCTTCTTTGCGCCCTTCTTCTTAGCCGCCTTCTTCTTCTTCTTAGCTGCTTTTCTCTTTGCCATTGTCGCCTATTCCCCCCCTTCATCCGGAGATTTCGACGTGCACAAAAATTTAGGGGGTGTCGATGTTGTTGACACCCCCATACAGATTGTCGAAAGAATTAGCGCTTCTTCGCGCCCTTCTTCTTAGCCGCCTTCTTCTTTTTTGCCTTCTTTTTCGCCATTGCTATCCCCTATCAGGAGTCTATCTACGACGATTAACAGCTAACGAACTAACACAATAGGTAGGCTTAGTGAACTTCCCTCATACAACATATAGATTATTGATAAGAAAAATGTGGTGTCAAGGACAAAGTGCACAAAATGTCAAAAAAGTGTCGCCGAAGCGCCCACAACAGTGTGTGTCGGTCGCTAGACTGCACGACTGTAGACTCGTAATTAGAGCGCCCTGTCCACTCTCTGTCCTACGCGATCTGCTCGATGTAAAAAACTCATCACGGGAAGCTCGTCCGTAATAATTTCTTGGCAGCATGTTTCTCCAGTGCCAATTGTATTAACCGATTCAACAACTCGACATACGCCACTCCGCTCGCCTCCCACAGTTTAGGATACATGCTGACCGTTGTGAACCCTGGAATCGTGTTTACTTCACTCACGAACAGTTCCTTCGTCTCGTCATTCAAAAGGAAATCCACCCTAGCCATTCCTGAACCATCAATAGCTCTGAACGCGGTCACAGCGAGGTGCTGCACCTTATCGGTTAGCTCAGTGTCAAGTGGAGCCGGAATCCGGAGTAACGAACCTTCGTCAACGTATTTTGCCTCGTAGTCGTAGAACTCTCGCGATGGAACCACCTCTCCCGGTATCGAAGCCTCGAGTTGATTGTAACCGAGGACAGCACATTCGATTTCCCGCGCGTTCGGCACGGCCTGCTCGACGACAACCTTTCGATCGAACTCCGCCGCATAGGCCATTGCAGCTTTCAGATTTTTTGCAGATGTAACCTTGGAGATACCGACACTTGAACCGAGATTGGCCGGTTTAACAAACACTGGAAAGCCGAGTTCGGAGGCAATCATCTTACAGATCGCATCCGGTGTGCTGGTCCAGTCAGATTGCCGAATAATGCGGTAGTCGACTTGAGGTAAATTGTTCGCCGCGAACAGTTGTTTCATCACGGCCTTGTCCATGCCCACCGCCGAGGCCAGAACACCCGCCCCGACGTAGGGCATGTCAATCATCTCCAACAGACCCTGCACCGTGCCGTCCTCGCCGTAGGGACCGTGTAAAACCGGAAAGACTACATCGAGTGCAAGCTCTTGAACCATCGCAGACGGCTCATTGATTCTAGGCCGGCCTGGAATGCCATCTTGGTGATTTCGGACAGTCCCAGCTGCTCTCAAACGCGCATGTTCAATTAGCTCTGAAGCCTGAACGACTGTCGGTGGACGCTCGGGCTGGCTCCACCGTCCATCTTTACCAATGAGGATTGGAACTGGCTCGTAATGGCTCAGGTCTAGATGGTGAACGACAGCAGCCGCGGAGGCTAGCGAGACCTCATGCTCGCCGGAGCGCCCACCGAAGAGTACGCCGATCCGCATCCGTGTCACCGCTTTGTCACTTCAAACTAAAATGGGAATCGCCTATCCGGTTCAAAAAACTCGCATAGTATACGCCTAATGAGCGGCGTCTTCGACTTTCAAGTTACCGAGCGTGACGGTGATGCCCGGTGCGGCAGGTTGTCGACGCCACACGGTGTCATACATACGCCCGCATTCATGCCGGTAGCCACTCGCGGCACGGTCAAGGCCATGACCCATCGGGACCTGCTCGGTATGAAAGCCGAGGTTATTTTAGCCAACACGTATCACCTACACCTACGACCCGGCACTCACCTCATTGAACAGTTGGGCGGCCTGCACCGATTCATTGGCTGGGACCGGCCTATTTTGACGGATAGCGGTGGTTATCAAGTGTTCAGTCTCGCTTCACGGCGAACCGTTGATGAGCAGGGGGTGCGCTTCAGATCCCATTTAGATGGCGAAGAACACCTGCTTACGCCGGAGGGAGTAACCGATCTTCAGTGGGCACTCGGCTCAGATGTCGCAATGGCTTTTGACGAGTGCGTTGCTTATCCTTGCGACGCATCTGACCTAGGTCGCGCGATGGAGCGGACACTCCGGTGGGCACAGCGCGCTCGTCAGCGCTTCAAGAGCCTCCGTGAAAACAGTGCCGGGGTTAATCCCGGACAAGTACAATTTGGTATCGTGCAGGGAGGTGTTGACCACAAACTTCGAGTGATCAGTGCACGGGAAACGGTCTCACTGGGCTTTGATGCTTACGCTATTGGAGGCCTCAGTGTCGGTGAGCCTGTGCAGATTATGTACGAGGTCGTAGGCGAGACAGCACCACGACTTCCGGAGGGGTGTCCACGTTATCTGATGGGGGCAGGCACCCCTATTGACCTTGTTGAAGCCGTGTCGCGGGGTATCGACCTCTTTGACTGCGTCCTTCCGACACGAAACGCCAGGAACGGACAGCTATTCACTTCCAAAGGGCGTCTTAACATCAAACAGGCACGGTTCGTCGACGACATAAGACCCCCAGATGAGCAGTGTAAATGCTACACCTGCCAACGTCACTCGAGGGCTTATTTGAGACATCTTTACCTTGTTGATGAAATGTCTGCGTCGACCCTTAACACGTTGCATAATCTCCACTTTTACCTTGACACAATGCGGCGGGTTAGGGAATGTATAAAGCTCGGCACGCTGGAAACACTCAGACAGGAATTCCGCCTGCTCGACTCCTGACTTCCAACGGTCAAGGCCTGAACGGACACTGACTGAAAGACACGCGTCGACTAGGCAAAGCTGCTGAGGATTCCATGCACGACGGGTGACCAATGATGAGGTATTCAATGTTTACCGATCCTTCACTAGTTGTGGCGATGGGCGCTCCGCGTGAATCTGGCGGGAGTGTCTGGCTGCAGTTTGTGCCTTTCGCTATGATTTTAGCGATCTTTTATTTCGTGATCTTGTTACCAATGAAGCGGAGACAGAAAAAGGTACAGGATTTTCAGGGGGCGCTTAAGGTGAACGATCGCGTCGTCACGACTAGTGGCCTATATGGCATTATCACGAAGCTGAACGACGAACGCTCGGTGCAGGTTCAGATTGCTGAGAAAGTCAGAGTCGACATTGCCCGGGCGGCTATCGGTGGCTACCAAGGGCAGGAGCCGGTAGTGAAGGATTCCGGACAAAACTGAATCGAATAGAGTCGCTGTGCGTGCGACTCGGTAAAGTGAATGAATAAGAATCTTCGTTGGAAACTTCTTTCGATAGTTGGGATCGTTGCTTTGGCAGGATGGTCCGTGTACCCACCAGAGGAAAAAGTTCGTCTAGGGCTCGACCTGAAGGGTGGAGTCCACATGGTTCTCCGCGTACAGACTGACGATGCGCTCCGCATTGAAACTGAGACAAGTCTCGAGCGAGCGCGCGAGATACTGGAAGTGCGAAGCATCGGGGTTGGAGCTATGACGATGGAATCCCCGACGCGTTTTCGCATTGAGGGTGTCTCTCCTGCGCAGGACGCCGAGTTTCGAGCGATTACTGACGAGCAACTACTGGTGGTCTATCGCCGGGAGTCCAGTGCCGGCGGGCGGTACGCGTTCGAGATGAGGCCTAATATGGCCGTATCGTTACGTGAAGAGTCCGTTCGGCAGGCGCTGCAAACTATTGAACGGCGCGTCAACGAACTGGGTGTCAACGAACCAATCGTTGCGCCACACGGTGTTGGTGGAGACCAAATTCTGGTTCAGTTGCCAGGCGTCAGTGACGTTGCGCGTGCTAAAGAGATTATTCGTTCCACGGCGCTTCTCGAGCTAAAACTTGTTGAGCAGGGTCCAGCAATATCGCGAGAGACTTTACTGCAAGCCAACGGAGGGCGGTTACCAGATGGGATGGAGGTGGTGCCGGGTACAGACGACACGCTCACTCCTGGTGCGGCACCCCAATCTGTTTTTTACCTTGTGCGTCGAGTAGCTGCGATCACCGGGAGGGACCTGCGAACTGCGCGTTCAACGCTTGACGAGTATAACCAACCCGCGGTCAGTTTCTTGTTGAATGGGGATGGGGCCAGAAAATTTGGGGATATCACCAGCCAGAACATCGGTCGTCAGTTGGCGATCATTCTTGATGGTCGGGTATATTCCGCACCGCGTATCGAATCACGGATTACGGACGAGGGACGAATTACCGGCTACTTCAGTCAAGAAGAGGCTGCGGATCTTGGCCTTGTGCTTCGTTCTGGTGCGTTGCCGGCTTCTCTCACCTATCTAGAAGAGCGCAGGGTCGGCCCGACGCTCGGTGCGGACTCTGTGCGTGCTGGAATTCTTGCGTCCGTGACCGGACTGTTGCTCGTGGCATTTTTTATGCTCGTCTACTACAAGTTGGCCGGTATTAACGCAATCTTATCGGTCGCACTCAATCTACTGATTCTGCTGGGAGTGATGGCGTATCTGAACGCAACGATGACACTTCCTGGTATTGCCGGATTTATCTTAACGATTGGAATGGGTATTGATTCGAACGTACTGATCTTTGAGCGGATCAAGGAAGAGTTGGCATCCGCGAAAAATGTCAGACTTGCGGTGGCGGCAGGGTTTGACCGCGTGTTTCTGACCATTCTCGACACACATGTCGCGTCGCTAATTGCTGCGGCATTCTTGTTCCAATTTGGCACAGGCCCAATCCGAGGGTTTGCGACCACGCTTTTCTTTGGGCTGCTATCCAACGTCTTCACGGCCGTGTTCGTCTCGCGGACGCTGTTTGAGACAATTCTTGCTCGTCGACGAGTGGCGAGACTCAGCATCTGACATATGCAGATCTTTAAGACTCCGAATATCAATTTTTTCCGTTGGCGGTGGCAGGCACTTGGAGTGTCGACCATTGTCATTCTCGTCGGCGTGAGCACGATTTGGTCTGGGGGCGGCTTACCGCTTGGTATTGACTTCTCAGGTGGAACGGCAGTTGTCCTGCGCTTCGAGGAGCGAACACCCGAAGAGGCAGTCCGAATGGCCATATCCAGTGTCGAGGGCGAGAAGGTNGTGCAGCAGTATGGTGATCCAACCGAGAACGAGGTGCTCATAAGGCTCCCACAAATTGCTGAAGAAACAGGAGCNAGCTTGGAACAGGGCGCCAACTCNGTTGTTGAAGCNATTGAGTCGGCTGNGTTAGGAGANTTTGNGGTGCAGAGCACCGACATCGTGGGGCCNGTGATTGGTCGGGAACTNCAGCAGAAAGGGATCTANGCCACGCTGGCAGCGTTGGCAGGCATNCTGATNTACGTCGGNNTCCGGTTCNGGTTNAGCTTCGCNGTNGGCGCGATTNCTGCTGTGTTCCACGACATCCTNGTCACNCTNACNTTTNTGACGNTCTTCGGCTATGAGNTGTCGCTGAATGTTGTCGCAGCTATCTTGACNATCACTGGTTATTCGGTNAACGACACGATCGTTATCTTCGACCGNGTGCGCGAGAACNTGCGTTCGATGCGTCGAGACAAGCTTGAGCTGGTTGTCAATAGGAGCGTGAATCAGACTCTGGCTAGGACGATTATTACTTCGGCCACAACGTCGTTGGCCGTTTTAGCTTTGTTCCTCTTCGGGGGTGAGGTGCTACATGGCTTTGCTTTTACGATGCTGGTCGGCATCATCAGCGGTACTTACTCAACAGTGTTTATTGCGGCGAGCACAGCTGTTTTCGTGAATGAACGCCGTGCTAACCAGCAAGCTTCTGCTGCACCTGGGCTGACGGGCGGGAAGAAACGGTCTCGGCGGCAGAAAATGAAAATTCGAGCCTCGTAATCCGTTGAGTCAACCCCCTGAGCATGCTCATTGCCGCCCTCCTTGGTGTTATTCAGGGGCTCACGGAGTTCCTGCCGGTTTCTAGTTCAGCTCATTTGTTGTTGGTCAGAGAGTTTCTTGGATGGGACATCGGTCAATTTGGGCTCGCGTTCGATGTCGCTTGTCATCTCGGGACTCTGTTAGCCGTCGTGGTGTTTTTCTGGCACGACCTTACGGCCATGGCTTGGTCGTTGCCGCGTGTGTTCTCGACATCGCCTGGAGACGCTGGTCGCCAAGTGCAAATGCTTGTGCTTGGAACCCTACCCATTGCTGTTAGTGGCTTAGCGTTTGAAGATGTCGTTGAAGCGTCACTCCGCACTCCTGGTGTGACCGTATTCACACTGTCACTCGGCGCCGTCGCGTTCTCTCTTGTTGAACGAATGCCGCGTGGAATCGGCGATGGACGAACGGTGACTTGGTTGGTGGCACTGGCGATGGGTGTAGCTCAGGCGATAGCGCTGATTCCAGGCGTCTCACGGTCGGGTGCCACAATCGTAGTTGGCATGTCCTTAGGCCTCTCTCGCTCAGCGGCTGCTCGTTTTGCTTTTCTATTGGGGCTGCCGGCGATCATGGCAGCTGTTGGGCATACTGCGATCACACTCGAATCTAGTGAGGTAACGGGCTCGGTGGTTGTCTGGTTTCTGACTGGTCTTGTAATGTCGGCTGTCGTGGGTTACGCGGTGATTGCTTGGTTCCTGCGATATATTGTCAAACATTCGCTTGATGTGTTCGCGATCTATCGTCTAGTGCTGGCCGGCGTGGTATTGGTCTGGCTCTGGGGTGCGTAAGTTTTTCCACCAGGGGTCTGAAAGATTCGGTCATCATTTGATCAGAACTGGTTGACTCAATGCAATGGTTCCGTCGGAGTTTGATCGCGGGTTTTTTCGTGACCGTACCGCTCATTGTGAGCGTTGTGGCGCTGGTTTGGATGTTCCAGTGGATTGATGGTCTTATGGGCCCACACCTGGTCCGCTGGTTGGGTCAGGAAGTGCCGGGCCTAGGTTTACTCGCGACGATCGCAGGGATGCTTATCGTCGGCGCGTTCGCGACGAACGTCCTTGGCCGTCGGCTGGTGGAGCGCGCAGAGAAATACCTGATGCGGGTGCCGATTTTTAAGACGGTCTACGCGCCCGTAAAACAACTCATGTTGGCTTTTTCCCCTGACAATGAGTATGGATTCAAAAAGGTGGTCATTGTCGAGGACTTGGAGCGCGGTTTCGTCCTCGGATTTCTAACCAAAGAGTTCGACCTTGACCGTGGTCTCGGAGCCGAACGACTCATGGCGATTTATGTTCCGACCAACCACTTATACTTAGGAGACATTCGAATCTACCCGAGTCGGCTTGCCCGCTTTCCTAATATTACGGTTCAAGAAGGGATTAGGATTTTTCTGACTGGTGGGATGGCTGTTGCTGATCTTGTCCGTGCGGACACAGAGCAAGTGTCCGATGGTCAGGCGTCAGAGCCTCTGTGATCGCTTGCCTGCCTAATCCGAGCCAGTAAGACCTGTCTCACCAGTCCGAATGGGTGGACGAGGGAAGCTTGATGGCCCCTAAGGTCGCGTTGTTTGTGTGAACTCGATTGACACATACGAGACTGGATTGTTACATTGACGGGTTTCTTGGGGTGGTAACGGTGTCGGTAATGTGACCGAGAGGAAATATCGATGGAACAACGGCTCTTTTTGATGTTCGGCTTGGGCGCCCCGTTGTGCGCAGCTATTTTTGCTTTCGTTCTAATTCGGCAAATCAATCAGCGTGATGCTGGTAATGAGCGGATGCAAAGTATAGCGGCTCTCATTCGGAGCGGAGCCATGGCCTTCTTACGTGTCGAGTACAGCGTGCTAGCCGTGTTTGTCGGGGTAATGTTTATCGTTCTTGCGGTTTTCCTGCCCAGGAGCGGCATGACGACGGCCATCAGTTTCCTTGTTGGAGCTGTGCTTTCAGCAAGTGCCGGTTGGGTGGGTATGCGAACTGCGACTAGTGCGGCCGTTCGAACAACTCACGCTGCACAGACTAGTCTTGGAAGCGCGCTGAGAGTGGCGTTTTGTAGCGGTGCGGTGATGGGATTGACCGTTGTGGCGCTTGGCACACTAGGAATTGCGATCCTGTACTCAACATTCGGAGGACTAGATGGAGCCGGAGCCGCGGCCATCGAATCGCTCTTCGGCTTGTCGCTTGGAGCTTCGTCAATCGCGCTTTTTGCCCGCGTCGGCGGAGGCATTTATACCAAAGCAGCCGATGTGGGTGCTGACCTTTCCGGCAAAGTAGAGGCGGGTATCCCCGAAGACGACCCTCGCAATCCGGCGACTATCGCCGACGCGGTGGGCGACAACGTTGGTGACGTAGCGGGCATGGGTGCTGACCTGTTCGAATCCTACGTAGGAAGCATTATTTCCTCGATTGCCCTTGCGTGGGCGATGACGGCATTATCGGCCCAGGAGTTGTGGGGCTTATCGGCAAGCGACTTCGGAACAGTACAGAATGGCCTGGTTTTGTTTCCGGTCATACTTGCGGGTGTCGGAGTACTGTGTTCAATCGTCGGTACGTTCGCCGTGCGAACTAACAACGAGAAGGCTATTCAGGGTGCCCTGAACCGCGGTCTATTCACAGCGTCAATCCTGGTCCTCCTTGCTACTGCTGGATTGGTTTCCGTCATGGGCTTACCGCTTGCGATACTTTGGTGTGTCGTCGCGGGGCTGACCTCTGGTGTGGCGATCGGCAAGTTAACCGAGTACTACACTGCAAAGGATCTCGCGCCAGTGCAGAGGATTGCTCAGCAGTCGGAGACCGGTCCGGCCACTAACCTCATCGCCGGCTTAGGAATCGGCATGATGTCGTGTGGAGGGCCAATTCTAGTGATTTGTCTGGCGATCTTCCTGAGTTTCGGTTGGGCTGGGCTTTACGGTATCGCCATTGCTGCTGTTGGGATGCTATCAACGCTCGGCATCAGTTTGGGGGTTGATGCCTACGGTCCAGTGGCGGACAACGCTGGAGGCATCGCTGAACTCAGTCGATGCGAACCGTTCGTGCGAGAACGCACCGACGCACTGGACGCAGTTGGTAACACAACGGCCGCCATCGGAAAGGGATTCGCGATTGGGTCGGCGGCTCTAACGGCGTTGGCACTGTTCAGCACGTATCGAGCGACCGCTGATGCGGCGGTCGAGGCGGCAGGCGGCTCGGCTTCGTTCGACCAACGTCTACTCAGCCTCAATCTCGACAATCCAAACGTTCTGCTCGGGATGTTTATCGGTGGAATGTTGCCATTCATCTTCTCGGCGTTAACCATGAACGCAGTTGGACGGTCGGCCAATAAGATGATCGAAGAGGTCCGGCGACAATTCAAAACGATTCCTGGCCTGTTGGAGGGAAAGGCCGAGCCCGACTCAGCGCAATGCGTTGCAATTTCGACAAAGGCTGCTATTCGGGAGATGTTGATGCCGGGCTTATTAGCCGTTATCGCGCCCGTCGCTACGGGTTTTGCTCTTGGTGTTGCTGGGCTGGGTGGGCTCCTTGCCGGTTCGCTGGTAACCGGCGTCCTCATGGCGTTGATGATGGCCAATGCTGGTGGGGCCTGGGACAATGCGAAAAAATATATTGAGGAGGGTCATTTAGGCGGCAAGGGATCCGAGCCCCACAAAGCGGCGGTCATTGGAGATACGGTTGGAGACCCCTTTAAAGACACAGCGGGGCCGAGTTTGAATATTCTTATCAAATTGATGAGCATCGTGTCGGTCATCTTTGCCCCCTTAGTGGTCGGCTGGATGCAGTGAGGCTCTAAAGGNATGATTTAATGGGTCTTGGAGTGTTTGGCTCTTAGATTGTCTCGTGATTTTGAGCTGCCAAATTGTCCAANATTTTTCGTTGAAGCTTTGTCGGTAGGACTGATTATTGGTATAGGAACACGCGGCTTGGACTTTGTAGAGTTTATTAGTTGACGCAGGTTTTTCGCTCTGCTTAAAATGGACGGTCTTACGCCGTTTTATTCATCGATGCGGCGTCTAGGAGGTCGATATTGGCTGAGATGTTTGGCGATATTGTCAACCCCCAGATAAGGTTGGGTTCGCAGAAGTGGTACACCGTGCCGGTGTCGATTTTTCTGCACGTCGTTCTCGTTGGTGCGGTTGTGATCGTTCCGCTAATGGCGGCTGACATCCTGCCGACTCCGCCAACGATGATGGCTTTCGTGGCTGCGCCACCACCACCGCCGCCACCACCACCACCACCGCCACCACCAGCTTCTGTGGACAGACCGCCGCCACCGGACATCACCCCGGATGCCGCGCCGGTTCAGGCTCCTGAGCAAATCACTGCTGAAACCGGTATCACCATCGATGCGGGAATTGTTGGTGGTGTTGAAGGTGGCGTCGCTGGCGGTATCGTAGGCGGCGTCGTTGGTGGGCTAGACTTGGCGCCACCACCACCGCCACCACCACCATCTGAGCCGATCCGTGTGGGTGGCAACATTAGGCCGCCGGCGAAGACCCGCGACGTGGCTCCGATCTATCCAGCGATTGCGCAGTCAGCTCGAGTGCAAGGGATTGTGATTATTGAAGCGACCATCGGAGCGAACGGTCGAGTGACTGATGCCAATGTGTTGCGCTCGATTCCTCTGCTTGATGCTGCCGCTCTGACGGCGGTGCGACAGTGGGAGTTTACGCCGACGCTTCTGAATGGGATTCCCGTTCCAGTCATCATGACGGTGACGGTGAATTTCACGTTGCAGTAGCGTGCTACGGTCGACGGATTTGAGAGACAAGAATTTTATGAAGATGTGGAAGTGGGGCCGTGCTAGTGCCCACTCACTGGAGGTCGGGACAATCTGTTTTTTAAACGGGAGGATGGTCAATGGAAGGCACTAATTTAGTCGAGATGTGGGGACAGATGGGTTATGTCGCGAAAGGGATCGCGGTAGTCCTCTTCATTATGTCATTCTGGTCGGTCGGCGTGGCTGTTGAACGGTGGTACACCTTCAATCAGGCTCGGAAGCAGTCGAAGGAGTATGCACCGCAGGTGGCCAAGCACCTCAAGTCTGGTAGCTTGAAGGAAGCGATTGCCCTTGCAAAGAAGGAAGACTACAAGTACAGCCACTTGGCCAAAGTCGTCACGGCGGGAATTCAGGAGTATCAGTTCCAGCAGGAATCTGGTGGTGGCCTGCAACGTGATGACATGCTGGATACTGTACGACGGGCGATTGACCGTGCATCGGCTCTGACAGCCAACGACCTGAAGAAGGGTGTTCCGGGGTTGGCGACCATTGGTTCAACAGCGCCGTTTGTTGGCTTGCTTGGTACTGTTGTCGGCATTATCAACGCCTTTGTCGGCATTGCGTCGACTGGGTCTGGTGGTATTGGTGCGGTGTCCGCAGGTATCGCGGAGGCGCTTGTGGAGACCGCGCTCGGGCTCGTTGTGGCCATCCCGGCGGTCTGGTTCTATAACTATTTGACCGGCATAGTCGATTATTTCGGCGTCGAGATGGACAACTCGGCATCTGAGTTGGTCGACTACTTCATCAAGAAGACGGCGTAATAGTCTGTCCGCTCACGCCTGCCATGGTGCCAAGCCGGTGCCATGGTGTGGCGCGGAGCGCGCGTGTTTGCGTAACAGACAAGGAGATTCTTTATGTCTATGGACCTGGGCGGCGCCAAAGGTGGGGTCAAGTCTGACATCAACGTCACACCACTGGTTGACGTGATGCTGGTGCTCCTGATCATTATGATGCTCGTTGCCCCAATGTTGCAGCAAGGTGTCGATGTTCGGCTGCCGCAGGCAGCGAACACAGTCGACAAACCGGAGACGTCGGGCCAGACGGTACTGTCGATAACTAACGACAGGCGGTTTTATGTCAATTCCGTCCAGGTGGCTGAAACCGAGATGCTGAATCGCATCCAGGGCGCGCTCGAAGAGACGCGTGAACGGATTGTCTTGATTAAAGGCGACGAAGATGCGACGTATGGCTCGATCATGACGGTCATGGATGAGTTGCGGCGGGTTGGTATCGAGGACGTCGGTCTTATCGTCGATCGCCGGCTGCGGGCAGGCATCGGAGGTGACCAGTAATGGCAAGAATGGAAGAGAAGCTTGGCGGTGGTAAGCACATGGATGCCATGATTGACATGAATGTCACGCCGATGATCGATGTGCTTCTCGTGCTGCTTATTATCTTCATGGCCGCGCTTCCGCTTACTCAGAAGGGTGTTGATATTAACCTTCCGGCTGAGACACGCTCAGCGAATCAAGCACAGCCTGATACCAGTCAGATTGTGCTTGAATACACTGCTGATCGTCGTGTATCCGTGAATAAACAAGAGGTTCAGCTCCGCGAGGTAGCCTCTCGTCTGCGAACCATCTTTGAGCAGCGGAAGGACAAGACGATGTTCATTGCTGGAGCAGCCACCTTGCGCTACGGTGAAATCATCGACATTATTGACGCGGCGAAAGGTGCGGGTGTTGACAAGGTCGGCATCGTCACTGATGGCATGCGTCAGGCGGCTGGTGTAACGGGTGGTGGGGGAGGCTAGGCTCAACCCCCTCAAGGTCGATTTCAACGGCGCGTGCACACCGTGCACGCGTCGTTTTTTTTTGAGTATTATTTTCCTACCAGACCAGAATCTTGGAGTTAAGACTGAAACCTTCAAAAGGGTAAGAGATTTGGTTTCTTGCTCGGGATATCTCCACGTTGATACAGTTGAGGTCTAACACCTAGGTATTTCTCCGGTCTTTCCTCAGTTTCCTTGCGTGTTTGCTGCAGATAGCTATTCGGGCGACTCTAACATTCTTGCGTTAGCGAGGAGGAATCTTTAATTGAACTTTGGCGTTGCCGGGCAGACGAAGACTGCAGTGTGTTCGAGGTGTGGCGGTGAAGGCCTAAAAAAACGGCCGGCCCCCTACTAAAAGGGAACCGGCCGTTTCGTGCCCGTGTGCGAGCAAACGTTGATTAACCGCCGCTGGCCGCCGCCGCCGCCGCAACAGCTGCTTCCTGCTGCTCGGCACGGAGCTCGTTTGCCCGTTCGAGAAGTGCATCTGCCTCGGCGATCAAGGCATCTTGTGTTGCCTTGTTGGTCGTGGCGTTTGCTTGCATTCTGAGTAGGATGTTCTTGTAGGTCATTGCTTCGTGGTAGTCATCCTTTATCTCGAGTGCTAGATCCACTTCAGCGATGCCGTCCGCAACATACCCTGCCTTTTCCTCTTCATTTAATCGGAAGTCGCGAAACGCTTTCTCCCAGAAATACGTAGCGAGTGTGTAATACGCTTCTGGGTTGTCCGGCTCGATCGCCGCTCTACTTCTAAGTGCTGTGATCGTCTCCTCGAACATCTCTTGACGGTTGAAGAACGCAGCCAATTGTAAGTAGACCGAAGGATCGCGAGGCTGGAGGTCAACGACGTTTTTGAGGATCGTCTCGGCCTCTTCGGCCTGCCCTGAGTCTTCATAGAGTCGTGCCAGTGCAACGTGATTGGCGACCACGTTAGGGTTTAACTCGATCATCCTGCGGAGGATCGGCTCAGCTGCACCTGGGTTGTTCAATTTATCCGGACCATAAGTGGCTACGAGGTATTCCATCGACAGTTGCTGCATATCCGGGTTGTCGATAATCTCTTCAGAAGCCAGTCGGTAGTTCTCGACTGCTTTTTCCAGTAAGACGTCATTCTCTGGCTCGCCAATCCGACTCGGTCTCCACATTTGGTCGTAGCTGTTTCCCAGATAGAAATAGGCAACACGGAGCTCGGGTGCAGAATCGAACGCGCCGCTGTCGGCTACCGTTAGCTCGTAAGCGTGCGCGGCCCGCTCGTACTCAGCCTGCGTGTACAGGCCATTCGCTTCCTTGAAATTCTTTCGAGCCATGAGCATGGAGTAGTAGTCACAGCCGGCTAGTGAAACGCTTAGCGCCGCCACGATGGCCAACCTCGGCATAATCCGTCGCATATTCATGATTTCCCCTTTTAACAGCATCTCGAGTCTCTCCATTTGGAGTACGGAAACCTGTTGACCAAAACCCGGTCAAAGGGGGGCGAGAAATCCCGGGGAAGACCCTCGAGAACGCCCCGAACCGAGCAAGTATAGTGAACCAAAAAACGACCCGTCAAGCTTGTTTGAGGTTTTGGTCGATTAGCCTTCACAGGCTTCTAGGCTACCCGCGCACTGATTGTGGAACCCTAACGTCCTTGACCGGTTCCAAGAGCCGTCTCTATCATGGTGTCAGGACGGTCCACAAGTAACGGATCTCATTACTGGAACACCGCTTGTCATGATTCAGTTCGAAGAACTTATCGAGAAAGTTCGGCGGAATAGCCCGGATGCCAACATTGAACTTCTGAGGCGGGCTTATACCTTCTCGGCTACGGAGCACGAAGGCCAAGTCCGTCGTTCGGGTGAGCCTTACCTTGGCCATCCACTTGAAGTTGCCGACTTCCTGGCCGATATGCACCTTGACTCTGTAGCCATTGCGGCAGCGCTGCTCCACGACGTTGTCGAAGACACATTAACTACTATCGAACGAATTGAAGAGGGTTTTGGACCAGAAGTAGCGCATGTGGTAGCGGGCGTGACGAAGCTTGGCACGATACCGTTTTCATCTTCGGAGGAGCGTCAAGCTGAAAACTTCCGAAAGATGCTTCTAGCGATGGTTGACGACGTTCGTGTCATCCTGGTGAAACTAGGAGACCGACTTCACAATATGCGTACGCTGGATCATCTACCAGAGGCTCACCGGATCCGCATCGCGCAGGAAACGAAAGACATCTACGCTCCGATTGCCAACCGGCTCGGGATGAGCAAAGTAAAGAATGAGCTCGAAGAGCTAGCGTTTCACCATTTGGAACCTCGAGCCTACGAGGCCTTGCGTACAAAGGTCGAAGACCGCCGGCGCGTAACCGAAGGGCAAATCGAGGAGCTCAGGCAGACCATCGCGACTAAGCTCACCGATGCGCAGATTCCCATTGAGTACCTGGAGGGGCGGATTAAACGCCTCTTTAGTATTCATCAAAAGCTTAGACGACAACGAATCAATATAGACCAAGTATACGACTTGGTGGCGCTACGCTTAGTCACACGCACGACCAAGGATTGTTATGCAGCGCTTGGAATCATTCACCATACTTGGTCCCCTGTGCCTGGACGGTTCAAGGACTTTATTGCGATGCCTAGACCTAACGGATATCAGTCACTTCACACCTCGGTAGTGAGTGAACGAGGATTCGCGTTCGAGGTCCAAATCCGAACGGCAGAGATGCACCGAGTGGCTGAGGAAGGGATCGCGGCGCACTGGAAGTATAAGGAAGGCCGGATTGGCGCTAATCGCGACGAGCANTACTTTCTCTGGCTCCGACAAATGCTNGAATGGAATNAGGAGGTCCNCGACCCTCAGGAGTTTATGCAGAGCNTGAAGGTCGATCTTTATCCAGANGAGGTCTACTGCTTCACGCCTCGCGGCGAGGTGAAANCACTTCCNCGTGGAGCAACGATCATCGATTTTGCCTACACGNTNCATACCGATGTCGGGCACCAATGTACCGGGGGAAGNCTGAATGGGAAGATNGTGCCGTTACGTACCCAATTGAAGAACGGTGACATTGTTGAAATTGTGACCACNCAGGGNCGTCGNCCGAGTCGGGACTGGCTGAGTTTTGTNGTGACCTCACGGGCGAGAAACAAGATTCGTCATTTCATTAATGCCGANGAGAAAACCCGCGCCACGGAAATCGGTCGGAAGCTTCTTGAACGAGAAGCTCGCCGGTGCAANATCNANATTAAGTCGAAGCTAACTNCTCAGTCGACGANCCGACTNGCGGCNGAATACGGCTTTCCNAAAATNGANGAGTTGTACGCCAANATCGGTTATGGGAAGGTTGNAGCGAGGCACGTNCTNGNAAAGCTNGTGCCCGAGNNTGACCTGTCNGACCAGGAGGCTAAGAACGAAGTCNCNGCCNCACNGGNGGCAAACGNTCAGTCAAGTAAAGANCGCATCACAGTGCGNGGATTCGACGATCTTTTGGTGTTCCGTGCNCGTTGTTGCAATCCGATTCGCGATGAATCGATTGTNGGCTATATCACGCGCGGNAANGGNGTCTCGGTCCACGCTNCGGACTGCCCGAATGTNCTCAATCTNCTCTATGATCCCGAACGGCGCATCGATGTAGTGTGGGATAGATATGATGATCCGACGCCTTACATCGTCCACTTGGCGATCCAGATCGAAGATCGGCAAGGCATTCTGGCGGATGTNAGTGCNCNGATCNCAAACATTGATACCAANATCAAGAACATCGAGGCGACGACCAGTGACGATCAACNAGGTCGAATTAACGTCACTGTTGAGGTCCGTAACGTCGAACACCTTCAACGCGTGCTCGAGTCACTTCGCGGTGTTNCCGGTGTNCTAGACGTCGAACGGGCAGCGGGCTGAGAATCANAGNAGAGCGATCGCGTCGATCTCTACCCGAGCGTCTTTTGGTAAGCGTGCGACNTGGAAGGCNGCTCGGGCAGGTTCCGGNGTCTCGAAGTAGTTACCGTAAATTTCGTTGACNACAGCAAAGTCGCTCAGGTCGGCCAGAAAGATCGTTGTTCGAACGACGTGGTCGAANGACACGTTGGCAGCGGCAAGGATGNTGGCGATGTTCTTCATGACCTGTTCGGTCTGNGCCTTGATATCGCCTTTCACCATTTCTCCNGTTGACGGGTCCAGTGGAATTTGGCCAGATACGAACAGAAGTTCACCNGCCCTAATAGCCTGNGAATAAGGTCCGATTGCTTGGGGTGCNTCCTGNGTGTGGATGGCTTGCCGCATAGGGGAGNGTNTGCCTTACTAGGCTGCCTTAGCGACCTTGCCGGAGCGCAGACAGCGGGTACAAACACGGATNCGTTTGACGCTTCCNTNGATTATCGCNCGNACCATCTGAATGTTTGCCTGGAATCGCCTCGGGGTCACATTGTGGGCGTGGCTGACGTTACGGCCNACCCTAGGACCCTTNCCACANATTTCACACCGTCGCGCCATTTCGGTTTCTCCTNGATGTCGTCGGGAACGCCCCNGACCACCTNCGCGATGCGNTCCNNTAGNACCCCNAACGAACCANNAATTATAGCANNCGAGAAGAGGTGCGCCAGNNNCTATGGCACGATNAGNCNTTTGGCTGTGTTTGAGGGGGGANCNGAACTCTCAGAACTAGGGGNGTTNNCAGCNATTGTCGAANCTTGTTGTTGACCGNNCGGCTTGGACTCCACGGCATGCTCAGCGATACTGCGCAGAATACCGTCTAGGATAAGGTGAAGGTAGGCANCATCTCCGCCACCCAATGCAGCTCCTGCGTCCCGGCAGGCCCGCTCGGTACGATGTAAGACGGTNACAAAGTCGAGGTCGAGCGAGGTTGGCCCATTCTTCCNCTGTGCTTCGATGGCTGCTTTCAGNNCTTGTTCTAGNCGCTGAGCGGGTAATGACGATGCACTATGTTCGTAAATGATGCCACGTCGTTCCGTTTCGAGTGTGGCGGCCAGCGCATGAACGGCGTCAGCGACATCTAGGTCCGTTAATCGCTGAAGCGCCTCAGGGCGGTGACGCGCGATGACGCCCTGAACGAATAGGAATAGTCGNTATTGCCGTTCTGATAAGTCCNGAATTAACGGTACGAGAAAGCGTGCNTCACGCTCGTGCCGCCGCTGGACCAAGGCNGGTGGNTGTTGTTNNGCGGTTGNCAGATAGGTGCAATCTGACGGGCATGCTATTTCNTGNAAGCGCTTCGTGCCGCAGCATNTGGGGCAAATCANCCCANTNAACGCTGGGCAGGTCCGCCGCCCCTTCCGNTTTCCACACGAGATGCATCGATTGTCTGCCATTGGGGCCATAGTTAAGGAGCCGAACCAGCGTCGCACAATCGTCCTAAAGGGTCAAACCCCATTGTCCTAGTGCACAGGATTTCGAGGTTACGGCCGATAAGGGTCTTGGAGTGATGAGGGGCGGACACAGGCTAGACGTCCTTCTGGATCAGCTTTTCTTAGGTTGTTTAGGAGAATTAAGGATCTGAATTAGGGCGTTCAGCAACCAAATCCAGCCATATGGCGTCTACACATGTGGTTGCTCTCGCCATTCAACTGTTTGACGGTCTGATTGGAAGAAAACTAGTCAGTACGAACCACGTGGAATTAATGCGGGGCAACGCGATTTGGAGGCCGGCCTCACTTAGGAAATCTTGAGGCCGCTTGGTGTTTCCGGACTGTGCGGCGGGTATCGGTAAGGAGAAACAACTTAATGATTACGACAACATATCCTGTAGAAAGTGAGCGCTGTGCTGAGCTGAGACGTATTCTTGAAGAGCGGCGCCAGGACATGATGGTCGAGGTGCACGACCGAATGCGCGATGTACGTGCTGAAGGCAACAGTGCTACGGTGCACGGCGTTCTCGATTCGGTGGAGACTTCTGAGGCGGATATTCAGGACGAAATAGAGTTCTCCCTAATTCAGATGAAAGCTGAGACGCTGAGCAAGATCGATGAGGCACTCCAGCGGCTCAAGGTTGGAGCCTATGGTAATTGTTTTGAGTGCGGAGAAGAGATTTCCGAACAGCGATTACGGGCCCTACCTTTCGCGATAAGGTGCACAGTCTGCGAAGAGGAGCGAGAACAAGCAACGCGGAAAAGCGCAACGCAAGAGCGTAGTGACTTAGAAGCGCTGTTCCTGGATTTTGCGAGGTAAACCAACAGGGCTGATTGCCTAGGATTCTTCGCTTCAGGCAAACCGCGACCTAAAGGTGAACAGGAGTAAAACGGATCGCATATGAGCGATCAAGACGAACGTTACGATTCTGGAAGCGACACGAGCGCTGAGCACCCAATCTCAATTCCGTCGGAGGTGCCTATTCTGCCGCTGCGGGACACCGTCTTGTTTCCCAATTCGTTTATTCCGCTAGCGGTGGCTCGCGAAAGTTCAGTGCGTCTTATCGAAGAGGCAATCGCTTCTGACGCGCTGGTGGGTGTTTTCACGCAGCGTGAAGCAGCGACTGAGAAACCTGCACAGGCCGATCTCTATCCGACCGGAACGGTTACCCGTATTCACAAGATGTTGAAGCTGCCGGATGGCAGTCTCCGACTCATTGTACAGGGCTTGGAGCGGCTGCACATCCTCCGTTTCAACACCGAGCACCCCTACTTACGCGCGGCGGTGGAACCGGCAACTGAGGTAATGGTGGAAGAGGATCGCCTTGAAGTTGATGCGTTCCAGCGCAATATCAAGACTAACTTTCAGCAGGTCGTTTCATTGTCACCACTGTTGTCGGATGACCTGCAAATACTCGCGTCGAACATTGAGGAGCCTGGAAAACTAGCTGATTTTATTGCCTCAAGTTTTACAACAATCCCTACTTCTGTGAGGCAGGAGGTACTGGAAGCCTTAGACATTCGTGCTCGAATGGACGTGCTCAACCGGATTCTTATCAAGGAGCTCGAGGTGCTCGAGCTAGGATCGAAGATCCAGTCTCAGGTGCAGTCTGAAGTTGGTAAGAATCAGCGCGACTACTTCCTACGCGAGCAGATGAAGGCGATCCAAAAAGAGCTTGGTGAAGGCGACGAACAGACTAAGGAAATCGAGGACATCAGAGCCAAGCTTGAGAGCTCTGGGATGCCGGAACCCGTGTTGAAGGAAGCACTACGAGAACTGGATCGTTTATCAAAAATGCCTGTGGCGGCGGCTGAGTACACCGTCGCTCGAACCTACTTGGACTGGATCGTTGCGCTGCCGTGGGCGGTTCGGACAGAGGAGGTCATTGATTTGGCGAGGACGAAGTCGGTTCTAGATAGCGATCATTCCGATCTTGAGAAGGCAAAAGACCGGATTCTTGAGTATTTGGCGGTGCGAAAGCTGAACCCTGAAATCAAGAGCCCGATTTTATGTTTTGTTGGTCCCCCAGGGGTCGGGAAGACGTCGCTCGCTAAGTCAATCGCAGCCTCACTCGACCGAAAGCTCGTTCGTATCTCGCTTGGCGGCATGCGCGATGAGGCCGAAATTAGGGGACACCGTCGTACTTATATCGGCGCCTTGCCAGGACAGATAATCCAGGGACTACGGCGCGCCGAATCGAAAAATCCCGTTTTCGTGCTGGATGAGATCGATAAGCTCGGCATGGATTTCCGGGGCGATCCGGCGTCAGCACTGCTTGAGGTGCTCGATCACGAGCAGAACAACACGTTTCGTGATCACTACCTTGATGTGCCGTTTGATTTATCTGAAATTCTGTTTATCACGACGGCTAACTTTCTCGACCCGGTGTCTCCAGCCTTACGGGACCGGATGGAGGTGCTTGAACTACCGGGTTACACGGATGAAGAAAAACTCAAGATTGCGCGTGAACATCTCGTGGGCCGCCAAATTGAAAATCACGGTCTGACACGGGAGCAAATTAGTTTCGAAGAGACGGCGATTCAAACAGTAATTCGCAGTCATACGCGAGAAGCCGGCGTACGAAACTTGGAGCGAGAGATCGGCTCACTTTGCCGGAAGGTTGCGCGGCGAAGGGCCGAAGGTTTGGAGGAACCAGTTGTTGTGACCTCCGACACGGTTTTAGAGATGCTTGGGGCGCCGAGGTTCCATGACGAAGAGGTCGTTGAACGAACCAAAGATCCCGGCGTGGCGGTAGGACTTGCGTGGACGCCGGTGGGTGGCGAGGTGTTGTTTGTTGAGGCAACGTTAATGGCCGGGAGTGGCACATTGACTCTTACAGGACAGCTCGGTGAGGTGATGAAGGAATCGGCCCAGACCGCTCTTTCGTGGTTCAGGGCCCATGCCGGGGAGTACGGTGTCGACATGGCCTTCTATCAGAATGCTGAGATTCATGTGCACGTACCCTCAGGTGCGATACCGAAGGACGGACCGTCCGCTGGCGTGACGATGGCTACTGCCCTCGCGTCGCGGCTGGCGAACCGGGCTGTCCGCGAGGACCTGGCAATGACGGGCGAGATTACTCTTTCGGGCCGTGTATTACCGGTGGGTGGGATTAAAGAAAAGGTGCTCGCTGCACGCCGCCTAGGGATACCACATATTGTTGTGCCCCGCCTCAATCAGAAGAACATCGACGAGGATTTGAGTGAGGATCTTCGTCGTGAAATGACTATCCACTATGTGTCGTCGGTTGATGAAGTCCTCGAACTGGCATTGGAGCCCTCAAAAGTTCGTGCGGGTGGTCAGTCCTCGGAATCACCGATTCCACAGATCGCTAGTTAATTAAGACATTCGCTGCCAGTGCAGGTCGGTTTCTTACTAGGATTGCGCTTGCTTTCTCAGGTCACGCAGCAAGCATCTTAGGTCCTTGGGAAGCTTGGCACGAAACTCGACTTGGCGTCTGTCTCGCGGATGCTTGAAGGCCAGCCTGCTAGCGTGGAGAAAGGGCCGTGAGAGACTCGCCACGGTACGATGTTTTGGTGCAAGTCGATGTTTGGTACCACCGTACACGGAATCGCCAACGATAGGATGACCGATAGCTGCTAGATGAACCCGGATTTGGTGGGTGCGACCCGTTAAAATCATGACGCCTGTGAGGGTCAGCCCGTCGAGTGGTTCAGCTTTCACGATTTCAGTTATTGCTGTTCTGGACCGAGTCGAACTTGTAGACATTCGCTGTCGCTCAGTCCGGTGTCGACCGATCGGGAGATTAATTTTTCGCCCGNCTTGAATACCTCCCCAAACGAGTGCCACGTACTCCTTCTTGACTTCACGCTGGCGGAATTGACGCCCCAGCTCACGATGGGCCTGATCGTGTTTTGCGGCAACNAGTANGCCTGAGGTTCCCTTATCTAGTCGATGTACGATGCCTGGGCGAAGTTCACCACCGANGCCGCTCAGACCNCCCGCGTGATAGAGCAGAGCATTGACCAGCGTGCCACTTGTGTGGCCGGCTGCGGGGTGCACGACCATCCCCGAGGGTTTATTGATTACGATGATGTCGGCGTCTTCGTGAATGATGTCTAGTGGTAAATTCTCTGGAGTTNGNGTTGGAGAGATTGGCGCAGGTACATCGATCGCGATGTGAGCCCCAACACGTGCAACGACACTGGCCTTGACCGGTTNCCCATTAAGTNGCACCCGGTTTGNCTTAATCAGCCGTTGGATAAATGAGCGCGAGTGGTTGGGTAGCAACGTTACCAGAAGTTGATCGATGCGTGTTCCACCGTACTTCTCTGGGGTGATTATNTCGATGTGTTCGCCNAGTTCATNCTGACCGGAAGNCTCAGGCATGGGACTTACGTTGGTCGGTAAAGGAGAATCTAGCAAGATAGACCAACATAACAATACTGAGNGGAACGATNAGTACCGAGACGAACTGTGAGGTCGAAATGGCGTCGAAAACCATTCCTCTAGGATCGCCGCGGTAGAATTCGGTAACGAAGCGTGAGGCTCCGTACAGTAGGACGTACAACCAGAACGTACGGCCAGGAAAACCCTGACTGCGCCGNTCCATACCTAGCAGCATTAGNAANATGCCTAATTCTGCGAACGACTCATACAACTGTGTCGGATGGAGGTGGACGTCAAGTGGNGTNCCTACATTGGTTGCNGCGAACGTATTCGTGAACACGATGCCCCAGGGCATATCGGTCGGCTTGCCGTAGCAGCAACCTGCCATTAAACAACCGAGGCGACCGATGGCATGCCCCAGCGCGATGCCCGGGGCGAAGGCGTCGCATGCCGTCCAGACCGGCATCCGGTGGCGGCGTAGATACCACCAGGCNACCGGTACNGCGAGGAGTAGCCCGCCGTAGAAGACTCCACCAGCTCGTACGAGCGATAACAACCGTTCCGCGCTTTGGGAGAAGTACTCAAAATCCACAAAGAACAACATCAGCTTGGCACCAACCAGCGCGGATACGATGATGAGGATTCCTAAATCCATCACCTTATTTGGGTCAAATCCCTGTCTTGCCGAGCGGANTAACGCAAGTTTTAGGCCTATTAGGTAGGCCGCTGCAAGCAGAACGCCATAGCTGTAGATCGTGATTGGACCGAAACTAAGCAGTGTTGGATACATCGTGAACTTCCGTGCGAACGGTATCGACAAGTAAGCAGATTGCGCCGATTGTTATCGTTGAATCTGCAACATTGAATGCCCAAAAATGATACGTGCCCCAGTACACATCGACGAAATCAACGACATGGCCGATCATGAGGCGNTCGGCCATGTTTCCCAAAGCACCGCCGAAAATTAATGCCAAGCCAATCCGCGCACAAGTACCGTGGGAGGAGGTCCGCACGGCATAGACCCCGAGTATAACCAGCGCCAGTAGAGCGATTCCTGTCATGACCACTGGCTTAAAAGGAAAGTCCGCAGCATTCAGGATGCCGAATGCTGCCCCCGTATTCCGCACGTGGGTGATGTTCACGAGGCCTGGGATCAGAGTGATACTGTCGTGGAGTGGAATGAGTTGTCGGACGAGTGCTTTACAGAGCTGGTCTAAGCCAACGATNCTTCCTGTCACAATGAAGGTCGACCANCGAATGTGGCCGGGCCACGACTTACCGATCGAAGGTCCGATTGGGTGAGACATCANNGTGATGTTAGGGAGAAGGGACCTTTGCGNCGCTCAACATTTCGACGCAACGATCACACAATCCTTGCTTGTCCGGTTGGTTAGATAGTGACGGCACGTAACGCCAGCAACGCTCGCATTTGAGTCCAGAAGCNCGGCCGACTTCAATNCCAATCGTCTCACCCGTCACCGAACNGTCGTCCGTGGACGCCANTTGCGCGGACTCGACCTGTGCTTGCGCGATTAACAGGGTTGGAAGCTCGTCTCGGTATCGTTCAAGCAGGGCGAGTGTATCACCGCTTGCCCGAAGTNGAACACATGCTTCAAGAGAGGTNCCGACCGTCTTGTTCTTACGCAGGATCTCTATCTTGGCATTTACCGCCTCGCGAATTCTAACTAAACGTTCCCACCGTTTGACCAACTCAGAATCAATGAGTTCGTCGAGCCCAGACGGGAAATCGGCAAGATGTACGGAAACCTCTCTGGAACCCGGTAGCACTTTCCAGAGTTCGTCTGCCGTCACGGGTAATATCGGAGCGATGAGCCGCGTCAAACCATCGGCAATCCGAAAGATCGCAGTCTGCGTAGACCGGCGTGCTGGATGTGCNGGTGCGAATGTATACAGNCGGTCCTTTNCGATATCGATGTAGAGGGCACTCAACTCAACGGTGACAAATCTATTAAGTGTTTGAAAAATTTGCTGAAAATCGTACCTATCGTAAGCAGTGATGACTCGCGTTGCATTGTCGGCGTAGCGCGCGAGCACGAATCTGTCAAGCTCCTCTAATTGGTCGGNNGGCACAGCATCCTCAATCGGCTCAAAATCATGAAGGTTGGCGACCAGAATGCGTAATGTGTTGCGAATTTTTCGGTAAGCCTCGATGACTCGTGCCAAGATCTCTTTACCGATTCTAACGTCTTCTCGGTAGTCGACCATCGCGACCCACAGCCGTAGGATCTCCGCACCGCTTTCTTCGATGACGGTNTGTGGAGCGATGTCGTTGCCTAGNGACTTCGACATCTTTCGGCCTGATTCATCGACGACGAATCCGTGTGTGATGACCTGNCGGTANGGCGCNTTTCCTCGTGTGCCTTGTCCAACTAGAAGNGAACTGTGGAACCATCCACGATATTGGTCGCTTCCTTCGAGGTAGATCTCGGCTGGCCACCCGAGCTGGCGGTCCTCCAAGACCGCCTCGTGGCTGGAGCCAGAATCGAACCAAACATCCAAGATGTCCTGTTCNCGTTTGAATTCATTACCACCACAGGTGTCACACTTATGCTTCGGGGGCACGAATTCCGATAGGTCTCGTTCATACCAGGCATCTGCTCCAAAGGCTTCAAACACTTTGGCCGCGTGCTCGGTCAGGGCTGNCGTTAGCGCAGCGTCACCACACTTCGTGCAGTACAACGCAGGAATTGGCACACCCCACGACCTCTGGCGGGAAATACACCAGTCGGGACGATATTCCAGCATGTTGTGAATGCGTTCTTGACCCCACGGNGGGAACCACTGAACCTCTTNAATAGCATTCAATGCACCTTGNCGCAGTCCCGCTGCTTCCATTGCAATAAACCATTGCCAGGTTGCGAGGAAAATGACGGGGTGCCGACAGCGCCAGCAGTGGGGATAGGAATGTTCCAATTGAGCTCTATGCCATAGTCGTCCAGCATCGGCTAAAGCCTCTTCGATTTTCGGATTCGCGTCGAAGACACGCATGCCAGAGAAGGTTTCAACCGTGCTGTCGAATTGTCCATNGGGGCCAACCGGGGCGTATGTTTCTAGACCGTACTTCACACCCGTGTTGAAGTCGTCAGCTCCGTGACCAGGCGCCGTGTGCACGACCCCGGTACCCTGCTCAAGCGTTACGTAATTGCCTAGAACGCCGACCGATACTCGATCGTAGAGTGGATGCTTGAAGCGTAAGCCCTCGAGCTCGGCACCCTTAACGACAGCGAGGCGNTCGCCTAGGTGGCGTCCTATTTCAGTCTCGATACGTTCCGCGATTGCATCAGCGACGACGACAATAGTNGGAGAGTCACCGCCATCCGCAGAATAGAACCCATAGTCGAGATCAGGATGAAATGCGATCGCCANGTTGGACGGGATGGTCCATGGTGTTGTGGTCCAGATGAGGGCAGAAACGGGCCGCTCCCCAAGGNCTTTTTGCTTGGCGGCAAGTTCCTCAATGGACTCCTTTGCCATCTTGAACTCTACGTAGATCGAAGGTGAGTTATGAGGNGCGTAATCGACCTCCGCTTCTGCCAGCGCNGTTTGGCAATGGATGCACCANTGCACTGGTTTCTTACCTCGATACACCATACCTTGCTCGACGAATTTACCCAGTGCCCGGACGATTGCGGCTTGGTAGCGAAAAGCCATCGTCAGGTAGGGTTCCGACCAAGTTCCGAGTACACCCAGGCGCTTGAAGTCTTCACGCTGNACGCCAACGTAGGTTTCAGCGTAAGTCCTGTATGCTCGGCGGAGATCGGCTTTACTTAGATCGCGTTTTTTTGAGCCAAGCTCACGGTCTACCTTGAGTTCAATTGGGAGTCCNTGACAATCCCAGCCGGGCACGTATGGGCTGTCGAACCCAGACATTGTTTTGGCCCGTACGACAAAATCTTTAAGGATCTTGTTGAGTGCTGTGCCAATGTGAATGCGCCCATTAGCGTAAGGTGGACCGTCGTGCAGAACGCATTTAGGTGCTCCAGCACGGTGAGCACGAATTTGCTCGTAGAGTCCCGNCTCTTCCCAGCGCGCAATCGCTTCGGGCTCAGCCTTCTGNAGGCTCGCCTTCATAGGGAACTCGGTGCGTGGNAGGTTGAGGGTAGATTTCCAGTCGGCCATGAAACGTTGTCAGTTGCTAGGTTCGTGCTAGGCTACCTCCGGGGCGCCTCGCTGCCCCCTAGTTTGCCTGATCATTGTAGTGCAATTTAGNGAGACAACACGGAGCNGAACCCGGACTCCTNGCGAAATNATATAACGCCGACGNGGTCGGTCTTTGTGTTGAGGTGGCTGTTCCGTCCAATCGTGCGACAATGTTTGACAACGGATGTAGCGTGCCTTGGCTTCGTCGACCCAAACGATACGGATGTTGAAGGCGCCAACTTTCCACGATGTTGAGTCAACCCTTCTCGTGTCGCNATCTCCATACGCTGGATGAACTAAAGCGTGTGGTCGAACTTGANNCGATTGTCTGGGAGTACACAGATCTCCAGGATGTAGTTCCAGTACCGATTCTAGCGATCAACGTGAAGCGTGGTGGGATCCTGNTAGGCGCATTCGATGAGTCTGAGNCGATGGTGGGATTCGCTTACTCGCTACCGGGCTTGAAATCTGGTCACCTGATTCAATGGTCACACATGGTCGGAGTGTTAGAGGCGCACCGCAATACTGGCCTCGGCCGGTTGCTTAAGCTGGAGCAGCGGAAGCGAGCGCTCGAGATGGGTATTAAAGTGATCGAATGGACTTTCGANCCGATGCAGTCGATGAACGCGCACTTTAATCTAACGAAGCTTGGTGCTGTGATAATCGAGTACGCAGAAAATATTTATGGTGAGTCAAGTAGCTCGCTCCACCGAGGAACCCCGACAGACCGTTTTGTAGCAGGGTGGAATNTGGAATCATCCCGCGTTCTTACNCGNATCGCTGGGACTACAGANGACANACCCATTGCNAGCGAGCTGCCGTTGATTAACGAAACCAANGTTGAGGATGCTTGGCTTACCTTCAAANCTTGGGATTCGAAACTTACACANCCTCGTCTTCGGGTTGAGATTCCGACTGGTTTTGGGGAAATGCAGCGCTCGTCCCCCGATAGGGCTCGCGATTGGCGCACTGCCAGCCGCNANATGTTCACCACTTATATGGCTCGTGGCTACCAGGTGGTTGAATTCGTCTTCGACCGCGCGGCTGGGCGNGGTTGGTACTTCCTAGAACGGTAATGGNTCGAAGGGNCTCGATTGTTATCCNGGCGGCCAGGTGAGAGCGCGTCCGCCAAGCAGGTGCAGGTGGATGTGAAAGACGGTTTGNCCCGCTCCACGGTTGCAATTAAAGACGGTACGATACCCACTGTCCGCGATACCTCGTTCCTTGGCGATGGCAGCGGAACGCCAGATCATTTCGCCGACGAGTTCCTTGTCGTTGGGTGTGAGGTCATTCAGAGTTTCCACGTGCTGGCGTGGCACGATTAATACGTGTGTCGGCGCTCGCGGGCTGATGTCCTCAAATGCCACAAGTGTCTCATCTTCGTACACAATTGTGGCCGACACCTCGCCTTTGACAATTCGGCAAAACAAACAGTCACTCATNGGTTATTCCGANACGTTGCCACGCCAACGCGGGGCAACCCTTGAATGTCGTGGACGACTTGTATATCGGTTAGATGAGTAGCGTTGGCAATCTGCCTAAACACCGCTTCTTGATCGNACCCGAACTCAACTATAAGTGAACCGTTNTTGACGAGTTTGAGGCTAGTTTTCTCGATAAGCGCACGCAGTGTCTCAGTACCGCCGGCTCCGCCGTTCAGNGCAAGGTGCGGTTCGTGGTCTCGCACCTCCGGCGCTAGGTGCTGCATTGCNTGGGCCGTTANGTAGGGCGGATTTGACACGATTAAGTCAANGGNTCCGGAAAGACCTGCTAACTGCGGGCCGTGCCGTAACTCGATCCGATCCGAGACGCCATGACGTTTGGCATTGGCCTGAGCAACGGCCAGTGCCGGTTNGGAGATGTCCGTTGCGACGATCGTCATGTTAGGAAATTCAANGGCAAGTACGACGGCGATACAGCCNGACCCGGTACCCACGTCGACGAGCACACCGTTTATNGATCGATCAGGTCTAAGTTGTAGGACGGTTTCGATAAGGAGCTCTGTTTCAGGTCTAGGAATTAAAGTGTCTGGTGTTACAGTGAANTCCAAACCCCAGAACTCGCGCATACCCGTTAGATAGGCCACTGGTTCTCGCCGCGCGCGCCGCGCAATCAGAGAAATGTACTCTTTGTCGAATGCCCGGGTGATTTTCTGGTGGCGTTCGGTGAAATAGGTCGCACGGTCCCACCCGAGAAGGTGACGTGCAAGGACCTCCGCATCGAGGCCGGCTTCTTCCGGACGGATCCCCGACTCAATCAGTCTTGTGCAAGCGGCGTTCACCAGTGAGAGGATACTCACGGTTTGGGGGAGACCTCTTGGACTTGTTTAAGNTTTTCGGATTGGAAATGGGTCACAACCTGCTCAATCAAATCCGTTAAATCACCGTTCAACACTTCAGTAAGCTGGTGCGTCGTGAAGTTAATACGGTGATCCGTGATTCGGTTTTGCGGGAAGTTGTATGTGCGGATTTTTTCTGAGCGCTCNCCAGTACCGACTTGACTNCGTCGGTCTTGGGCAATGGCATCCTGTTGTTTTTGAAGCTCGAGCTCGTAGAGTCGTGAACGAAGAACCTTCATTGCCTTCGCCTTGTTCTTGATCTGTGATTTTTCGTCCTGCTGCGATACCACAATTCCCGTCGGTAGGTGGGTCACACGCACGGCTGAATACGTNGTGTTAACACTTTGTCCTCCCGGGCCGCTTGAACAGAATGTGTCGATCCGAATTTCNTTCGGGTCGATTTGAATATCGACATCTTCGGCTTCAGGAAGTACGGCGACAGTCGCNGTTGACGTATGAATCCGGCCGCTTGCTTCAGTTGTTGGTACNCGCTGAACCCGGTGCACGCCACTTTCGTACTTTAGTCGGCTATACACTCGGCGTCCCTCAATAATCGCGATNACTTCTTTAATGCCGCCTATNCCNGTCTCACTAATNGAAAGCATGTCGATCCGCCATCCTTGGTGCTCGGCAAACCGACTGTACATCCGGAAGAGATCAGCTCCAAAAATACCGGCCTCGTTTCCACCTGTGCCTGCGCGAATTTCCAGAATCACGTTTTTTTCATCGTTAGGGTCCTTGGGAACGAGGAGCAATTTAATGTCAGCGAGTAAAGTGCCCTCGCGTTCGCGCAGGACGTGAAGCTCCTGCTCTGCGAGGTCGTGCATCTCGCCGTCAGTCGTGTTCAGGAGTTCTTGGGCCTGTTCGATTTCGGCCAGGATACCTTTGTAGTCTCGAAACTTTTCGACTAAAGGCTGAATGTCAGCAAGTGCTTTGGCATGTTTACGATACTGCGCGGAATCAGATTCAGCACTCAAATTGCTGATGCCCTGCATCAGTTCGTCGTACCGTGTTTCAATCGCAGTCAGTTTTTCGAACATAGCCGGACCCAGTGTCAGCCGGGAAATTCTCCACCCGAGACAGGAGGAAGGAAGGCCACCTCATCGCCATCATCGAGTACCGTTTCCATTTTTGCGTATTCAGCATTCACCGCCGTTGATATCGACCCTGTGTAGGTGCTGATGTCAGGAAACTCCTCCACCAGATCGTCCCAGATCTTTTTCGCAGTTGTGCCAGTTGGTACGTCGCGGTCTAGCTCAGCCACACCGATAATGTCGCGAAGACGGGCGAACACGCGAATGTTCACACGCATGCCCGTCGGAACGCTTCCTCGCGTGCTGCTGCGTCATCAGGGTCGGTTGTGGCACCCTCGATCCACACGTCACCGTCTTTGAAGAACTCTCGTTTCCAAATCGGTGCGATCTGTTTCACTCGCTCGATCGCGTATCGACTGGCCGCGAATGCATCGGCGCGATGTGGCGCTGCCACGACGATCGCCACGCTAACCTCGCCGATGGTTAGGACTCCGATACGATGGTGTAGAGCAAGTTGAGCGGTTGGCCATCGTTCGACAATTTCGTTGTCGATTCGTTTGAAAGCGCGCAGCGCTAATGGTTCGTAGGCCTCGTATTTCAACTTGACGACGCGGCGTCCAAGATTGGACTCGCGCACTAGTCCGAGAAATGAGGCCACCGCGCCAGTACCCTCCGAACCGTCGCTTATTGGAGCATCATGGACGCACTTGATCAGGGCGTCGAGATTTAACCGCTCCGTTGTCACCGCGAGTCGAGCAAGACCCATCATGGGAAGTATAGCAGTCGGGAAACCAAGGCCCCTTGTCCTTGATTTCGACCGCATCTCCTAGCGATGAACCCACACGAGTCTTACTGCTAACGCTCCCAAAAGTGGCCGAGAGGTCCGTGACCGCTTCCGAACGGTAGCCCGTGGCGAATCGCCTGCGCGACGTAGTGTTTGGCGCCAGAGATGGAGTCCGGCGTCGGGAGTCCCAATGCCAAGTTAGCTGCCACGGCTGCGGCAAATGTACACCCTGTGCCGTGTGTATGACGGGAGGGGAGGCGTGGTCCACTCAACTCTAGGTACTCGTGACCGTTGTAGACAAGGTCAACAGCATCCGGTGTTGGGATGTGTCCACCCTTGATCACGACCGTTCCCGGTCCAAGATCGAAGATACGCTTGGCAGCTTCTCTGGCCGACCCAAGCGAGTCGATCTCAATTTTGGCCAGCACTTCCGCTTCCATGGCGTTTGGGGTTACAACAGTAGCGTGAGGTAAGAGCATTCTGCGAACAGCGTCAATAGCTTCTTCGGCCAACAAGCGTGCGCCGCTTTTAGCCACCATCACGGGGTCCACAACGATGTGGGGTGTAGGCAGCGATGGTAATAGTGTCGCAACCCTTTCCACGATTTCTGGTGTTGCCAACATGCCAGTCTTTACAGCATCCACGCCAATGTCATCAGCAACGGCATTAACCTGCGCGACAATCAATTCTAATGAAAGATTCTCAACCGCTTCGACGCCGAGAGTATTCTGAGCGGTAACGGCTGTAATAGCGCACGTCCCGTATACGCCGTGTGCAGCAAAGGTCTTCAAGTCGGCTTGGATACCCGCTCCGCCACCCGAGTCGCTTCCCGCAATTGTCAGTGCTGTCTTCATCGGCTAAGATGTCGCTATGTCAAGCATAGAGGGTTTGCGCACTCTTGGAGTCCCTTCGGCGTCCCTGCCTCTGGTATTGCACTGGACCCGTTCCAGCGAGTACGGCCAGCTCGTTAGGACGTTGGCGGTGCTGTTTTGCGCTGCACTGATTGCATCGGCGGCCCAGATAAGCATCCCATTGCCATCGACGCCAGTCCCTCTGACGCTTCAACCAACAATTGTACTGCTAAGCGCGGCTGTGTTGGGTGCTCGCTTGGGTGCGACCTGTCTCGTGCTCTATCTCGCAGCCGGTGTTGTTGGGTTCCAGGTATTTACTTGGTCGCCTTGGCTACCGCTAGGTGTTGGTCGCCTCCTTGGACCGACCGGTGGATACTTACTGGCCTATCCGATCGCGGCCTATCTAGTCGGCTGGCTCGTTCAGCACGGAATGGATCGACGATACATTACCTCTGTTGGAGCGATGCTGGCCGGGCTCGCTGTAATCTATCTTGGCGGTTTTGCTTGGCTCCTGGTGTTTACCTCACCGGAATGGAGCACGCAGGCGGCGGCCAAACTCGGTGTCTATCCCTTCCTACTGGCTGACGCGGTTAAACTTTGTCTTGCCGCGGCCCTACTTCCTAGTTTTAGGCGATTCACGACTGGCCGTTAGCACCATTTCTCGCGGTTTCGATTTCTGGTCTTTGGTTCCTAGAATAGTAACCAAGGACAGAGCTTGCCGTCAGTATGGCCTATTATAGTGAGGTATGTTGTCGCAATTATTTGAGAGCGTTCTCGATTTAATCGTGCAGACGTCGACCAATCTTCCACCAGACGTCCGCGCAGCCATGTCGCATACCGTGGGTTCTGAATCTTCTAGCAGCCGGTCTTCTCAAGCGCTCGATATCATTTCGCTGAACATCGATCAGGCTTCCGACTGTGAGGGGGCGATCTGTCAAGACACTGGGATGCCAACGTTCGAAATTCAAACGCCTGTCGACGTCAATCAGATTGTAATGCGTCGGGAGATCCATCGGGCCGTTGTGGAAGCGACTGAGCAGGGTAAGCTCCGACCGAATTCAGTCGACTCAATCACGGGCAAGAATTCTGGTGACAACCTCGGACCTGGGACGCCGATCATCCACTTTAATCAATGGGAGCGCGACGAGATTGAGATCCGATTGTTACTGAAGGGGGGCGGTTGCGAGAACACGAACGCCCAGTATGCCTTGCCGACTGAGCTGATGCACTTGGGTCGTGCCGATCGGACACTCGAGGGCGTCCGAAAGTGCATTCTACATGCTGTATGGCAGGCTCAAGGTAGGGGCTGTAGTCCTGGTGCAGTAGGAGTGTGTGTTGGTGGCGACCGAACGTCGGGCTACTCCCATGCTAAGGCTCAGCTCTTTAGATTGCTAGACGACGTTAATCCTGACTCTCGTCTGGCGGACCTCGAGCGGTCTGTGATGGCTACAGTTAATGGGCTCGGTGTGGGTACGATGGGGTTTGGGGGTGACGTATCGCTTATTGGCTGCAAGATTGCTGCACTCAATCGGCTTCCCGCGAGTTTCTTTGTATCCGTTGCGTATGATTGTTGGGCCTTCCGTCGGCTAGGAGTCGTGCTTGATAAGGAATCTGGAGCGATTCGCCGCTGGCTCTATCGTGACCCTACGATGCCAGTAACGCGAATGACTGCGGTTACCGACACTGGGTTCAAAAAAACTGGGCAGGAAGTAGTGTTAACGGCGCCGATTGATGAAGCCACGATCAGGAAACTTCGCGTTGGCGACGTTGTGTTGGTTTCTGGCCGTGTCTATACGGGGCGTGATGCTGTTCACACGTATCTAATGGAGCACAAGTCTCCAGTCGATCTCCAGGGCGGTGTTCTTTATCACTGTGGCCCCGTCGTTGTACGCGAAGATGAGGGGTGGCGTATCACAGCCGCGGGACCAACGACCAGTATCCGTGAGGAGCCATACCAAGGAGAGGTTTTGAGGCGCCATGGAATTCGGGTGGTGATTGGAAAAGGGGGGATGGGTGCTGAGACACTTGCAGCACTTCAAGAGACTGGCGCGGTCTATCTAAATGCCATCGGTGGCGCCGGCCAGTTCTACGCACGCTCGATTGAGCGGGTCGATGGTGTGTCCCTTCTGGATTTCGGCACCCCCGAAGCGATGTGGCATCTGCAGGTGCACGACTTTCCAGCTATCGTGACGATGGATGCGCATGGTGCTAGTCTTCACCGTGACGTTGAAAAAGACTCCGGTGAACGACTGGCAACTATGTGAGTGCGTCCCTCTCTTTAATTCGTTATAGGACCGTCGGCACAACCAGCGTCAATTAATTCCCCTAGAGGTGCTTCAGGAAGCGGCGGACGTACGAGATTTCGTTCCATGGCTCGTACATCGCCAGCTGTCGTCGCGAGATCCTCAATCGGTAGAAAGATGGACGGAATCGCCTCGTCCACTTCGACAACCTTGAGGTAACCGCGGCACGCCTCACAGAATAAAAGCTGTAGTGAAGGTTGACCTGGTGTTGGCAGTTCATGCTGAATCTCTGGTGACAAACAGTATGGGCATGCGGGTTCCTGGAGCTTCCAACCGGCACCGCAGAAGGAACACCTCAGAGTGATATCGCCGTCCTGGCGTTCGCCGAGGGCAGGCCAGGAGCCACATATGAGGCATGTTCCATGGTTCCAAGCATTAATAGCCTTACGGACCTTAGGGTCGATGACGTCATTGGTTAGGATTNCTCTCTGGAACTCATGAGCAATGGGTCCGANAGTCAGTTCGGCAACCAGCCACAGAANATCCGGCGCTAAGCCAAGGTGGATGGCACCCGTTCGGATATCGTTTTGGCGGCGAGTTAATGATGCNTTCAGGAGCGAGGTTGTGCTGAGCCGCTGTTCTTGAATCACGTGGTCGACATGTCGGGCCGCGTCNCCTGCGCCGCCGTTCGCCAGAATGTTACATAGGTCGNGTAACCCGGGTTCGAGGATTTCTGTTGGTAGATCAACNCGGTGTTCATGTAGTAGGGCACGCGAACTGCTAAGCGTAGTTNCTATCGCTGTCGTTTCAATGTCAGGTGGNGTCCAATTTGATTGCTCGAGTGCNTCGGTTAACCCAGCAATTCTTCGNACGAGAGATCGCTGAAGTGTGACAGCTGCTGCTAACTCAGGGGTGTCAGNCTCGATCTGGCACCANCGTGCTTCGGCGCGCTGNAGTGAGTCTTCTAAGTTGANATNCTTACGGGTCATCTGAGTAAGTATGTCGTAGTCGNACGCGTGACGNCTTTTCGTGGTCTCGGAGTATGACGCGTCGATCTAATTACTGACAAGTTCTTGTCGGCCAAGGATTAAACGGTTCTATGTATCCTAGCGGAGCTTGCCGGGNTTTCCGTTATAAAGATATAATGANCNNTGATNAAGGGAGATTACGCGCATATGAGTGGACTTATTAACGTGACACCGACTGCGGCTACCAAGATTCAGGCACTTCTTAGCGAGGAAGANAAGAAGCANGCGGGACTTCGTGTTTTCGTNCAGGGTGGTGGATGCTCAGGGTTTCAGTACGGCTTGATGATTGAGGAGGGCGAGGGCGACGCGGAATCCGATCGCGTGTTCGAGTCAAATGGGGTCAAGCTNTTCNTTGATCCNATCAGNATCCGATACCTNACAGGTGCCGAAGTAGACTTCGTCGATAATCTNACAGGNGGTGGATTCACCATTAAGAATCCNAACGCCAAGTCNACCTGNGGTTGTGGTTCGTCGTTNGGTGTTTAAGTTTCAGCTNTCGATTAGTTTNGGNCCACGCGTCTGTCAGTCCGGCTACGGCCGTGGTTGTGCCGAGAAAGTCATTGTGATTCCGTGACGATGGAACAGCCGGCTGCCTACGTAGACCGTCTCCGCCCTNCTGGTGGGAAGCGTTCGGGTAAGCGCGATCTGATCGTCGATGTGTTCCTCCGCCAGGAGGGGCACCTAAGCGCTGATGANTTGGCCAGTCTCGTTAAGAAGGAAGACAAAAGAATTGGTCGGGCCACCGTGTACCGGGCGCTCCAGTGGATGGTGGCTGCTGGAATCGCACGCAAGGTCGATTTCGGTGAAGGCCATTTTCGATTCGAGCACTCGTATCGACATCCGCGACACTTCCACTTGCTATGCAAGGCTTGTGGGNGCTCATCTGAGTTCCTCAGTTCAGATATTGAGTTATTGATTGAGGAAATCGCTTCNGTCCAGCGNTTCACAACCAGTCAAAACGTGTTGCAGGTGTACGGTACGTGCGACNCGTGCAAGACAGGGCGTAAATCCGTAGANANTGTNGCGACAACGGAGTTGCTATTCGCGCGTGACGCCCTTCGTATGGCTATTGCGACTGAGCGGAGTGGACTAGCGTTCTATTTGAAGGCTTCGAGCATNACCAATGACAGGAACGGGCGCAAGGTGTTTCANAAATTGGCCGAGGANGAGCGCGAGCACNTGGCAACGNCTAGAGNAACGATATANGGAGATACTNGCCNAAGATCCGCAGTTAGAGGGTCGACCTACGTTCTTGTTCTTTAAGGGAGCAGCGGATGGTCTGTTCACGGNAGGCACCGAAGAGTTACTAAAAGGTGTCGATGCGAAACAAGCGTTCATGATTGGTATTAAGTGTGAGCGTGGNTCNCACCGCTTCTTTAAGCGGTACGGTGAGCGTTTCGAAGACTCTGAAGGTAAACAGATTTTCTTGGAGTTTGCNNACGAAGAACGNGAGCATCTTGAGTTNNTGATTCGTGAATCCCGTGCCTTATTTAAGCGATCACCGCGAAAGCGGCCAAATGTTAAGCGCTCGTCNCGTTCAACCCGNCNNGCGAGTGCTTAATACTGGTAGCATCGACCCGAGAAATCTNCCTCGAGTNCGGATCCGAGAGTCGTGATCGACCTTCACCTACACACCACAGCGTCTGANGGNGCTTACTCGCCCGANGAGTTGTTGTTACGGGCGTCGTCTGTTGGCGTACGNACTCTTAGTATTACGGACCACGATACGATGGCTGCCGTTCCGAAGGCATCAGCACTTGCGGACTCCTTCGGAGTGGAGTTGCTAGCAGGCATCGAAATTACGGCAGTGTGCGACGGCCATGATATTCACATTCTCGGATACTTTCTGACGGTTCACCCCACGGGACTTGACACATTTCTTATTGCCCAACGACGACACCGAACTGACCGCTTGCGGGANATGGCCAACCGACTGACAGATTTAGGNGTTGGTGTGGACATCGATCGANTGCTGGCCGAACGTGCCGCTGCCGGTCGNTCGCCGGGNCGTCCGCATTTGGCTGAAGCCTTGGTAGCTGCGAGGCACGCCACATCTGTTCAGGAGGCCTTTGAACGATGGCTTGGTGATGGTCGCGCTGCGTGGGTGCCACGGCACGGACCCTCACCTGAGCAGGTGATAGAGACTATTTCGCAGGCGGGTGGTGTCGCTTCACTGGCTCATCCTGGCCTAACTGGCAATCGTCGGCTGGTGAGCCGCTTAGCTGAGGTGGGGCTGGAAGCTGTGGAGGTGTACCATAGTCAACACGATCCGGTAACCAAGAAGCGANTTCTCAAACAGGCACGTAGCTTGGGGTTGGCAGTAACTGGAGGGTCGGACTTTCATAGTGATGCTGATCATCGCTCGAGTCATTTGGGACGGGTCGGTCTTCCAGTGATGGAGTTTCAGGCTTTTCGCGATCGGTTGACGCGTGCCGATCANCGTATCGAGCCCGCACAGAGCGATTCTGAGTAGCGGGACTTTGAGAATANACGAATGNCATCAGCGCTCCTAACGGCTACCACGCTCTCTGTTCTNGGCTTGGCCGCGAGTGTNGTCTTGGGTCAATTTGCGGAAACCTCACAAGAGGTGATCCAGCANGTGTCACTAGCCGTATTTGTAACAATGATGACNCTGCTCTCTCATTCGATGCTCATGTTTTATTTAATCGGGAAGGGNAAGGCGGTTCGAGAAGCAGTCGCAGAAGCGAGTTTGTCAGCAGACTTCGTCGTCGAAATCTNGCGTGCACGCAAACCGGTTTTCTCACTTGCCATGCCTGTAATACTTCTGACAATCGTAGCCGCGGTAATAGGGGCCGGTGTTGATACTGGGGCCATACCCAGTTGGTTTCATGGGCTGTTCGGATANTGTGCCGTATTGAGTAACGTCGTGTTGCTCCGTGCCGAATATATTGCGTTGGCCGCAAGTACACGNACTGTNGCCAAGGTGAATCGNCTATTAGGTGTCTGAAGNTNTAGGAACNCTNTNATCTTNNCGANNTGTACCGCCGANGTTGGCNAGNANCAACGCGGACGTCGAAGACGCCCNCGCTNNTTTTTNCGANAGTTAAGNTCNACCGAGCCGGAGTGGCCNCCGACTCGGCGCNTTCAACCTGAAGCTACTCGACCGTGAAAGAGACCATCGCGTTCAAGCCTTCGATGGTTCGATGCTCACCGTCGCCGATCTGTAGGCAAACCCGATGAGGACCAGGTTCGAATTGCATGTCAATCATGTCCGACCCAGTGCCAAAGTGTACCCACGGAGCTGCTTGCGGAATCACTTCACCAGCCGGGAGACAGTCGGTGTCAATGCCGATGTGGTGATGGCCGGCACCCTGACGGATTGTAAGTGGATCGGTCACTGGTTCAATCACGAAGTTTTCAGCTCCAAACATAAAATGCACAGGGCTGCTGACTGTGGAACCTTCTTCCGGAGCGAGGAAGGACACACGCGGTGACGCGTCCATCGGTGACTCTTCGGCTACCGGTTCTTCAACCATGGTGTCAGGTTCCGGGGCCGTCTCCTCGCCGCCGCCGCATGCGGTCGTGGTAATCACTCCACCTGCTATCAACATAACTAGAACGAAACGGGTCGAACTGCAGAACACTTCTGTGTACTCATTACGATGCATTGCCACTCTCCTCGGCGATCAAACCAAACCATGGCGCCTATGTTCGGAAGGAGCCGTCTACGCGATGCCCACCTTAGTACCGCTTCAGCCTTATAAAAAGCGTTGTGGGTCAAGATTAACAGGGGACTACTATACAACAAGGTCGTATTGAACCGGTTAAAATGGCGGAAGCGCCTGGGAGTCGAACCCAGCCCCCCCGCTGAGCGGGGAGCGACCGATTTTGAAGACCGGGAGGGCCACCGGGCCCCGTTCGCTTCCAGGGACGCCCAGGCGGGTT
>PBHT01000022.1 GCA_002720285.1 Acidobacteriota bacterium
CGAAGTGCAAGCAATGGGCGCTCTCTGGTCGGCGCATAGATTACCCCGTCCATGACTACAGGCGACGCAACAATCCGATACGCGCCGTTATTCTTTGGGTTCAACCCGTCAGCCCGCCACAGCTCAGCGCCGGTTTCAGGATCGTGTCCAGTAACCACATCACCGCCCGTTATGACGATCTCGGTTGTGTCGTCGTACTGCAACAGCGCGGGAGTGATGTAAGCGTCCGGTGACTCACGGCGTGCGTTTGTAGGACGTTCGACACGCCAGACCGTCTTACCAGTCGCCGTATCGACCCGAAGGATATAGGAGGGATCGTCGGTCCGCATGCCGTGCAGTACCGGCACATAGAGGCCGTCCTCATACAGCAACGGCGACGAGGCGTAGCCCCAGTTGAGTCCGAACTGGCCGTAGTCTGCCTGAATGTTTCGGGTCCATCCTTTGTTCCCGTCAAAATCGAACTGCGTGAGGATACCGGTTCCGGTCATCACCCAAACGTGTTTACCATCAGTCACTGGCGACGGTGATGACATGTTCTGCTTGCGACGTTTGACATTGCCATCGCTTAATTGGCGCCGCCATACCGGCTTTCCTGTTTGGCGATCAACAGCCCAAAGAGAGATGTCATCGCCGTCGGCGACGTTGAGAAAGATGTGCTCACCAGAAACGATAGGTGTGGCACCAGTCCAAGCCGGCATCGCGAGTTTCCAAGCAATGTTCTCACTATTCGTCCAGGTGACCGGTAAACCCGTCTCTTGACTAGTGCCATTGAGATGCGGCCCACGCCACTGCGGCCAATCCTTGGCTTTAACGGGAATGAAAAAAATGGAAACGGTTAAGATGATGAACAATAACCTTCTCTGCATGGTTAATTTCATTATCGGTTCTTGTTTACTCCGCTTTAAGAGCAGCCAAAAGCGGTGACCTGGCCATTACTCGGGTCGCCGCAAGCGACGAAATTGCCCCAGCGAGAGCCACCGTTACCAACAGCCAACCAATCAACGCGAATGGCAACTGTTGGCCTCGTTCATACCAAGCGGGCGCGATAGCAATCAGCGAAGAGCAAGCTCCGATCCCCAAACCCAGCATTAACAGTAGCAGGTTCTCAGTCAACACCATAAACATCAGATGCTGCCGGTCGTAGCCAATGACTCGCAGCAGTGCGATTTCCCGTCGTCGCTCAAGCACGTTTCGAAGTAGCACAGNACCCAACCCGATCGTACCAAGCAGCAGTCCNAGTACGCCAAGCGTCTGAAACGTAACTAGGTAGGTATTCTCCACGCGATGGAACATNGCCAAGCGCTCGGCGGTCGGCACAACGTCAAAGCCAAAATCGGTAAGCCGGTCCTCAAGGGCAACCGTTACCTGAGAAACCCGATCTTCAGGAACATCAATCATAAAGAAATTGAAGCCCTCCTGTTCGGGAAATACTCGTCGAAACTGTGCCTCCGACACAACCAACTCGCTTTGCAACACGCTGTCGGCTAGTGCGGCAACGATCCGCAGCCGNACCTCTCGATCAGTGTCACGGTTTAAGACGATCTCATCGCCAACCGCTAGGTGCANNACATAGGTCAGTGAGTTGGCGTCGGCAAGAGCTGGGACGACNCCATCGGGCAANTCACGTCTTAGGAGATGCCATGGGTTCTCCANTTCAGCCGGNGTCCTCGCCAGCGTGGNACCGAAAGTGAACCGGTTGTCAGCAATAAAGCTATCAGAAACACCGATGACACGNGGATCGGCCGGCCGGTAGAGATTCAAGCAGCTAGCATCATCACCAGCNCGCACTCGGAACCGTTCGAAGTCAACGCCATCNAAAAGACTNNCCTCATATTCCGANAGCCCAAGCCGATTCCGACCAGCGGGTTGGNCAAGATCNTCGCCCACCGGAAACAATGAATCAGCTAGCAAGGTGAATCCTCCAGTNCCCGACGCTCGGTNCCGTACATCGCCTTCGCTCCGGTGAAACGCGCCAACTGCTACGATCAAANAANNAGCCAAGGCGATGAGCGCGATGCAGAGTACGCTCCGACCTGGGCGGTNNCTGGAATTTCTCACGCCAAGNTGAACAAGCGGCCAAAGCCNTGGNTCANTAATCGAACCCNGGACCATTCGACGCAGCCAAGTCCANGTAAAGCCCAGCAGCGCGCACAGCAATAGGGTGCCAGCACCGAAGAAACCAATAGTCGCGTTCAGTGNNCCTGTGCGCGCNGCGATGACAAGTGTGAGACCACTCGCNACAAGCACCACCGGCCCAACCCAGCCTGAGATNTNNGTCCANGNCGAGATTGCACGCGNCTGCTTCATGCCGTGAGCANGCTGTGGCAGCGCCCCACNAAGGAGACCACGCGGNGACACGNCNTTGANTGACCGCAGGCTGACGGCAATCGTTAGCANNGCCGCAANAACNCCNCCCGCTGCACCGGCACCCAGTGTCTCNAGAGTCANGTGCAGACTCAGCAGTGTCGTGCCTACTGCNTCNACCCACCAAGTGCGTAGCCCGTAAATAATGACCTGGGCATACCCAACAGCNCAGACCATCCCAAACAANCCACCACCAACACCAAGAACGATAGCTTCNCGCCAAAACAGCGACCGGATCGCCTGAAGAGGNAACCCGAACGCCTGAAGCATGCCGATNTCTTGCAACCGCTGCTCGATACCAAACTGGAAGAACAANCTGACAAGTAGNAATGCAGATACAACGAGNAAAAAGCTAAAGTATGCGAAGTACTCCCCGAANTCGGTCGCTCCAACCGATGCCCTGAGCGCNACCGCCCGGACTGGCTTCACNCCNATACCGGCCGCAATTGGGTCAATGTTGGCGACCAAGGTTCGGCGGTAGGTAACGGCNGTTGACGTTAGNTCTTCGANATTGTCAGTGAGCAACCGGANTGACGTGAGCTGNCCNTACCGNGACCGCCACAAGTCCTGNCCATCNGCCAACTCCACGAATCCCTTCGGCGTGGTCCGGTAACGGTNCCANTACTCCTCATCACGCGAGTCAATANCNCTGAGGTCAATTGGAAANGGTGGGTCCCAGTCGANCATGCTNTCCGCATCNGTCACCCCNTTGTANACGGGGGCAAGTTCTCGATCGGCGGCNTCACCAGNGATCGACAACACTCCGTGAAGCTGAAAATCAGCCTGCCTCGTGACTAGGCTNCCAGTGTCTTCCCAGACGTAGTACTCGGCACTGATGATGTCTCCTTGNCGCGCACCTAGGTCACGNACNGCCCACNCGTTTAGCAGGATTGGTGGATATTCGAGTGCTTCTGGCCAGAGTCCCGNTCGACGTTGCGCACGGGATGACAAAGCCGAAAANGATGAAAAGTCNACACCAGTGACCAGCGAATACGGTACGTCNCGAGGTCCAAGGCTNAANCGATTNATGAGATACGTCAGAATCGGCTGTGGNCGNAGNCCCATCTCNCCAGCAGACGCCNACACCGCNTCGGCCACGNCAGCNNNAACCATTCCGGCGCCTGATTCAACTACTAGGGCACNACGTTNGGGTAGCTCCCTAACGGTTACGGAAAGATCGTCGAGCGTGGCCGTCCTGCGTAAGGCTNCCTCCACATTGGCAACNTGAACCGCTGNGGACCCCNGCGCNCCCACGCGCTTCGACANNAAGATCGTGTTNACTTCACGGTTGATATCCAATAGTTCTTGCAAACGCGAGAGTGAAACNAAAACCGCGCGNGCGGGCCCNTGGAGCTGACGGAGTGAGAACTCACCGAGCTCCGAGGGCGCNANGATNGACCCGACCGTTAGTCGGANGGTCCGACCGACATCNTCGCGCCGGCCNTGCAACGANCCGAGCGGCACCTCNGACGGGCGCGCCACNCGCACGAGCAGTGCCGTNCCGATGTCCACTTTGAGTTCCCGCACCAGTGCTTCACCNAGAAACATTTCGTTTCGATCAGGAGCCGACTGTGTTGTGCGCTTATGAAATCTCCAGAACCGATCGTCGACTCCGTACACCTGTACGCCAGACACTCGCCGGCCGGTGGCTGGNTCGGTGACAAAACCATCGAGTGCAATAAGTGGCACCGCTGCATCGAANAGGTCAGACGTTGGTGGACCTGCCGCCANCTCAGCAGAGAGTGCATCNCGGAAGAATGTCGGTGACGTNATGACAGTGTCAGTCTGNCCGAGCCGACCGAGCGCGAGCGCNCGCAGAGAACTACGTACCGATTCCCCNACAAGCAATGCGCCCCCAAGGACCGCGACAGCAACCGCAACACCCGCAACNACCGTAAGGTTCACTCGCCAGTNGTAGGTTAGGCTGCGCTTGACCAANCGTCCGAGGGTCACGTCGCNCTCCCACGGGGCAGNAGTTGTTGACCGCGCAGTTCGAGCTTTTGGGCGAACCGGTCNGCGATAGCCTGGTTGTGAGTCACCACAACCAATACGGTCTGCTGCTCACGATGCAATGTCAGGAGTAAGGATGCTACGGTNTCAGCAGACTCACGGTCGAGGTTACCCGTCGGCTCGTCNCAAAGTACGAGCGGNGGATGTCNGATGAGAGCCCTAGCCAGTGCGACGCGCTGCTTTTCACCACCAGACAACTCGGCGGGCCGATAGTTAAGCCTTTCGCTGAGCCCCACCCGGTCGAGAAGGTCTCGGGCACGTGCGGGGCCATCTGGCAGAGGGTTCCCAACGAGTGTCGGTAATAGCACATTTTCAATGACGGTACATTGCGGTAGCAATAGGTGATCCTGAAAGACGAAACCGATCGCCCGATTCCGAAACTCCGCNAGAGCNCTCGGCTCGAGNGTGAATGGGTCNTCACCATCGAGNAATACTTGTCCCGAGGTNGGCGNCTCGAGGGCGCCAAGGATATAGAGNAGCGTNCTCTTACCNCTCCCCGACGGCCCCATNATCGACGCCGANTCCCCTCGCTGCATCGCGATNCTAACGTTGGAGAGCACNGAAAGCTGCCCGCTAGGTGCCGGGTATACCTTNGATAAGTTGGACACTTCGAGCAACGTTNCAACCTCNCGTTTCAGGATACGGCAGNNATTCCNGCTGNCGCGATCNTGTGCCCATACANCTCAACNGCGCGGTCGGCCATCCGGGACACACTGTAATGTTTNCGTACACCNTAGGCACCTTGCNNNCGNAACTGTTCCATNCGCTCAGGCTGACAATATAAAGNAGCTAANTNGTCAGCCAGNAGNTCTGAACGGTTNGCCTCGAACGNGATACCNCCACCNGTACGCTCNANNATTTCTGGAAANGCTCCGTGTCCNGGNTGGACAACCGGCACGCCGCCGGCCATCGCCTCTAGNACANAAATACCTTTGGGATCCGGGTAGGTNCTAGGCACCGACAATACATCNAGGGTGCTCAGAAATTCAATNTTCTCNTCACGATTGAGCACACCGCGATAGGCGAACTCACGACCAAGCCCCCANTCCNCCANATGCTGCTCGACCTCAGCGAGATAACTCCGGTGCTGGGGTGCCAGATACCCCGCGACTTCAAGGCGGGCATCCGTCACNCCGAGGTGTTCGCGCAACCTCCGATAGGCTTCCGCAAGCAAGTGAAGCCCTTTCTCAGGAGCAACNCGAGCGAGGTANCCNACTGTGAACGGCGNTGACCGAGTCGATGNCNTCGCATGGTGCTCNGGNTAACCTTCGAGATTCATGCCGAGCGGTAACACGTCAAAACGATCCTGAGGAACCGCAAGGTAATCAGACATAAAGTCGAGGTAGTATTCACTCACTGGNAAAAAACGGTCNACATCGTTCGTGCACNTACGGATGAGATCAAGNGCAGTGTCNCGCTGGNCNGNCGGTAGCGCTTCGAGAAACAAGTCTTCCCCTTGCAACGTACAGCACACCGGACGTCCGAGTGCCGCGCGCAGCGGNGCGGCCAAGCCNATTAATAAAGAATTTGGAAGAACAACGAGATCNGGAAGCGGTTGCGTTCGNAGCCAAGCNATCAGTTTATGCAGCTCCTTACGCTGGTGACCNTTTTCCCCTTGCAGCACNGAAATTGTCAGAGCGCCGAGCTGNGCTGGATTAACNCTGACCGNGCGANCCGCGAACGCGCGAATCACCGACGGCGCGTCCCATAAACGATCNAGAAAGTGNGGGGTCTTACGGAAAAGNGGNAANAGNTGCTGAAGGTAAACNCTGATCCCNCCATAAAACACATGCCCATCACTGACGTTGCGTTCGTCAGTCAGCGTGGGAGTGTAAAGTGGCAGCAGAAGCACTTGATGACCACGCGCGATTAGTTCAGCGGCCAAGGCGTTGTCGCGAAGACAACTCCCGCAGTACATGTTGGCTGCCCCCGCCGTGATCGACAGGATTCGCACCGCGNCTATGCCATCTGAAAGGCTCTCGCCCGGAACAGAAAATCGACGATGTTCCCTTCGTGGGGAGCGAGCCAGTTNATCTGGGTCGTTGGAATCGGTCCCAGGTTGAGACGATCAATGTTGGTCGCCTCTAGTAAAGACTGACGGAAGGCCTCATCATACGTGATGCCGNTGGCAACGAGCGTCGTCCCAATTGATGAGNNCATCTTATCCTGAGGACATTCCACGACAGTGACGTAGGGAAACATGTACTCTTTNCCAGCTGCNGCCAGNTGCGGCGANTCANNTCGGATCACGGTTGGNCGAAGATANCCNTANCGCTCCTGNCTCGTTAGGCGACTGCCACCATGGTAGGGCGCAGTCGCATCCTCAACGCCATCTTGCTCAAGCGCACGGTCAATGTCGACGGAAATAGCCTCAGCCTGTCCCGNNACTGTGAAAGCNGCGAGTTCGGCNTTGGGNTCATCNGGTGGCAAGGGTTCGATCGGCCCNAGACGCTTGGCTAGNGCTTCGGCAATCTCCCGTGTATGGCGTGACGCCCAGATGCCNGAACAGTTGATACAGCTTCTCCCGCTATTNACCAACACACTCTGGACCATTAGATCAAGATATTGTTCCCANTTGTCCACGATATCGTCGCCGAGCAGAATCTTGCTGAACCCAGGCCCATGTACCTGAACNGCCGGATTAGTTCGATAGTGATCAACGGTCGCGGTACCACCAAATATGAAACTGCGCGGACAGTGACTGAGGACAGCTGCGCCAACNTCAGCCTCACCAGGGTAGAGNGCAATTGCTTGTTTCGGGATGCCAGCCTGAAAGAACGCTTGCGACAGCCGCCACGGAGTCCAGGGTTCCTGAGGTCCNGGTTTAAGCACCANCCCCACCTGGAGCGGCACCACTGGCAGCCAAAGACTGTGTACACCTGGCGAGTTCGACGGCANNACCATTCCNAGCACGGGCGCNGCCGCTTGATAACTACGNATNACCCCGCCCTCGTCACCGAATCCCCGNGNAAAAATGTCGAGGTCTAACTTGCGCGTCAGCGCAGCGAGAATCTGGTCGAGCTGCGCCAGCACGCCNCCGAGCTTCTCCATGTTCATCCGACAAAGCTTCTCAGGTAGTCCGGTTGTCGCCGACTGTTGCCGCACAAAATCCTCAGGCGACTGTAGCGCGTCTCCGACTGGCAANTCGGCCGACTGAAATAGCTCNCCGGCACGCTGCACNATACGGATAAGTTCCGNACACGGAATCTCTCGAAGCGCATCGCGTGCTTGCTNAGCTTTTCGCANATCCCNNGCTACTAATCCGCCGTTGGCCTGACTCACTTCGGCCACGGGCTCACCAGTGACGAAGTGCGACATGGNATTCACCTCGAGACTTCGATATGGTTCGCCCCACCGAAGGATAGGAAAATGNATCACGTCAATACACNCCTACTGTCGTNGNTGACGACAGGCGGCTAAATGGTCGAACNCCGCTTACGCCNTCCCATGCATAACGCTCGTCNGGNCGTTCGCGCTCACCCTCATCACGTTCAAGAAANCGAGGCAGNAAGAACTCCTTTGTGAGAGTCGTGATCATAACCCTCCCNGTTGCNCCATAATCAACAATCCGACCTGNATCGTCAGCATCAACCACCTGGATAACTGCCCTCGGNTGCGGGGCATAATACGTGATCTTGTAGTTNTTTTCAGGNGTACTCGGTGCACTTGNGGCTAACCCCATCAAGGTATTACCGTAGGTTGGCGTCATGTAAACTCCATCGAGTAGTTCTTCATGCGCAAANCGGTTCCACTGCGGCGTGAACTCGGTNCCTCCAGAAAAAATGCCNGNGATCCCTACGTCTTNGAGGCTCGCCCCATCGGCCGCAAGACGCTCAGCCAANGCTTCNAGNAACTTCGGGGTGGTAAATAGACACTTGATGTCNTGATTNGCACNGAGGATTGTTACAGCCTGTTCGATCACATGNGCTTGATAGGCCTTCAGNTGTTCCATCCAGTTCTTATTGATTAGCTTGATNACCCACCGCGGNTCGAGNTCCACNCANAAGCAGATGCCACNCCGGTGTTGAGCGAGGTGTTCGACGGCCAATCGTAAGCGCCGNGGACCGCTCGGTCCGAGCATCAGCCAGTTTGAACCAATTGGAAAGTGAGCGNCCGGTAATGTCTTGGAAAATNGTTCATAGTCGATCCGAAAATCGTCGATGTTGATTCGACTCTTGGGCACACCGGTCGTNCCACCGGTCTCGAAAACATAANTCGGCCGATCANCGTAAGCCTTTGGCAACCACCGNCGAACTGGACCNCCGCGGAGCCATTCNTCATCAAAGTGTCCGAACTTTTCAAGATCGGCAAAGCNNTTGACCTCACGCCGTGGNTCCCAGCNAGCGCGTTCAGCCCACTCTAGCCAGAAGGGACAGCCTGTAGACGNGTCGAAGTGCCANCCGACAACGTTTCGAACCCACTCNTCAAGTTCCTCTTGCGCTTGGCGAACTACNTTTACCATCGATTAANGCATCCTACACTAGNGTNGTTTGAAAACGAGGAAAACTCAGTGTTATAGACTAGCCGCGAACGGTNGNCCNTTNCGGNGGANANCTATGAGCGGACGGGTNGAACGAATCTGGATCAAGCGCTCTAAACANCACAACATGGATGAAATCGGTGAAGTGCGTGTCAAAGCCGGCAAGGGGATCGTGGGTAATGCAGACCAGGGTGGGCGGCGACAAATCACACTGATCACCCACGAACGTTGGGAAGAACTAATGCGCGAACTCGGAGTCTCGCTTGATCCCTCGAACCGACGTGCCAACTTGCTTTTGTCAGGCATCGAACTCGCTAACACCGGTGAGCGTGTACTCGAAGTTGGCAACACCCGTCTACGGGTGCGGGGAGAAACTCACCCTTGCAACCTAATGGAGCAAGTGGTCCCCGGGTTGCGCGACGCCATGGCCCGAGAGTGGGGCGGAGGTGTGTTCGCAGAGGTTCTCATCGACGGCTCAATCTCAGTCGGCGACACGGCGCGTTGGAGTGACGAGAGCAACAAGTCGTGAGAACCTTAGCACTACTCACAGCGGCGTTTCCGGTTTGGGTGCTCGTCGCCAGCACGATCGCACTTTACCACCCTCCGTCCTTTACCTGGTTCAGTGGAACTTCCATCACGGTTGGCCTCGGTATCATTATGCTTAGCATGGGAATGACCTTGGATGTCGAGGACTTCCGCCGAATCGCAAAGCACCGGCGTCTAGTCGTGCCAGGCGTGGTTCTCCAGTACACCGTCATGCCCCTCCTCGGGTGGAGTATCGGTTATCTCTTCAACCTACCCACCGAATTCGCAGTTGGGCTCGTACTGGTCGCGTCTTGTCCAGGTGGTACAGCATCGAACGTTATCTCGTTTCTCGCCAAAGCTGATGTGGCGCTGTCTGTAACGATGACCACGGTATCAACGATGCTTGCCGTGGGTATGACCCCGATGCTTACTGCGCTCCTCGCAGGTAGTCGAGTTGACATACCTACCACTGACCTACTGCTGGACATCGTGCAGGTCGTGATTGTTCCAGTGGTCCTTGGAGTGAGCCTAAATCGTTACGCACCAAAGGTTACACGGTCTATTTTACCGGTGGCGCCTTTCGTGGCAGTCATCACGATCACCGTCATCGTGGCTTCGATTATCGGCGCTGGCAAGCAGCAGGTGCTGACCGCTGGCCTCAGCTTACTATTCGCCGTCTTCACCCTACACATTGGCGGGTTCGTGTTGGGCTACGCTGCCGGCCGACTGATTCTGGGGCAAGAGCGGGCCGCACGGACCGTGTCCATTGAGGTTGGTATGCAGAACTCGGGATTAGCCGTCGTACTCGCCCGTCAGAATTTCGCAAGTCCGCTCGTTGCTATTCCGTGTGCGATTTCAGCCGTTTTCCACTCGCTCATTGGTAGTCTGGCTGCAGCTGTCTGGCGCCGGAAGCCGTAGCGTTCGCACGAGTCACTACTTCCAAGTCACCTCCATTCCAAAGAAGTGATCAAAGACCCTTCGGGTTGGATTGTTATTCGAGTCATTTTCAGGGCTCCGAATGAAGAAATCAATCTGTTGAGTCGCCGGATTGACCGCACCGGCTGGCGAGCGCTTACCCACCAGTGGATAGTTCACCGCAAGCGTTTCACGGTCCCGCATTCCCTGCGTGACCATAAAATGGACTTGGTAGTCGTTGTAGAGGGTCTCTCCATTTAGGGTTGCCTGACCGAATCCCCATCCGGCCAGAAAAATAAANGTCTTCGGCCAAAGCGTGTCNCCGCATCCGGAATCGCCATGCTCGTAGATAGATGCTGCGATNCCGCCATCCTGACAGGGACTGAATTCATTAAACCGATCAATTTCGAGAACTAGNTCCCCAGCCGGTANCTGNAGCCGAGCAATAAATGTNCCNGTATTCTCGATTTCGTCGACGTCGATCTCAACTGTGCCNTNAACCGCGTGCACATCCGACCCATCGTTGTCGATATGGTCCCANCCTGGAGGGTCNTTAAGACGACCAACCTGATAGATTCGAGATGCTGATAGCACCCAGCGGCCATCGTATAGATCGTGTTGCTCNGGCGCATAGAAACTAACTTCGGCACCAGGCTGNTGCCGAGGNGTCGACTGTGCAGAGAAAAGCTGCTTCCCTACCATTGCTGTTACCAATATCGNAAAGAGCACTATTGGCATCCTGNNNGTCACCGTTGGNAGCATCTGTTGNCCCTTTCTTNAAGTGTGTCTCGCAANTCATCGATAATCGTAGCTCAGAGTGATCTCCGTCGTCTGCGCGGGCTCAATGCNTATCGACNGGTGCAACTGTCCCAGACGTTCGTGCCAAAACTCAAGGGTGTAATCNCCAGGNGGTATGTTATTAATACGAAACGCGCCGTTAGCGTCGGTCACAGCATGAAACGGATGCGAATCGATTCGAAGGAACGACTGCATCCAACCGTGCACGTCACACTTAACGACAACCATACCNATCCCTTCGGCCACTCGNGAGACCCGNAGGCCAGCCGTNGGTAGCGCGAGNTTCGTCTCCATCGCACCGTAGAGATGNGTCGTNTGCAACACCGGATCACTGTTAGTGACTTCAATCACCGTGCCGGCCATCACCACGCCCACGTGTGGCGNAAACCGGCAACCTCGGTTGTCGATGATGAGCGGTTCGTCGACTATNTGGGGAATACGAGCTTCNGGCACNTCTACNAGTGCAGCAATGACGTAACGAATNCCACGATCAGGCCCCACAATCAGATCTTGAAGTGTATGCTGCCGGCCACAGATTTCAGGGTCTGTGCTGTTTTCAATTATGGTCGGCGTGACAGCATCATTGCCACTTAACCGCACAACACCAGTCAAAAACCCCAGTCCTGCATCTTGNGCTCGTGGNAGTGAATCTTCAGGTCCNGANCACCCGAAGACCAAGCTCNTGATAAGTGTGCCAATTACNCTNACTAGGCTCNTATGCACCGTCANTNATGATACACGGCCGAACAGCTCTACCTTTTGCTAAGATGCACNTCTCTAGCCCGGCCGCTNNGCGGGGGACNAAATTCCGGGCAGAAACTTACCTGAGGAGGCACTGTGGACGTAGGCACTCTTGGCTGGCTCTCGGTCGTTCCACCGGTTCTCGCGATCNGCATGGCTATCGCTACTCGTCAGGTGACAGTCTCGTTAGTCGCNGGCATTTGGGTTGGCTGGCTGATACATGANGGCTGGAANCCGGTGAGTGGAACCGGTGCAGCNATNACAGCCATAATCAATGTGTTCGTCGACGCTGGCCAAACCCGTGTCATTGTGTTCACGTTGTTAATGGGTTCCCTGCTNATCCTCATGCAGCGAGGCGGGGGAATNGATGGATTCCTTGCCTGGNTCAGCCGGTGGGCATGGTCANAAACCCGACGAGGCGCCCAGCTTATGGCCTCGTTCATAGGGCTCGGTGTGTTTATCGANTCGAACATCACCTGCCTGGTGGTCGGAACGGTTTCTCGCCCACTGTTNGATCGCTTAAANATCTCTCGAGAAAAGCTCGCCTACATTTGCGACTCNACCTCCGCACCGGTCTGTATGTTGATCCCNTTCAACGGTTGGGGCGCTACAGTTCTTGGCCTGCTGGGCGCGCAAGCNGCACTTGGCAACCTCGGCGATGCTGGACCGCTCACTGTNTTTATGGCTGCCGTACCNCTTAACTTTTATTCGATTATAGCCNTCCTCCTAGTGTTCACTGTTGCTGTAAGTGGCTGGCATATTGGTCCGATGAAAGAGGCAGAGCGCCGTGCCGAGGTGGAAGGTAAGGTACTCCGCGACAATGCCCGTCCGGTTGTTGATGACCAAGTGATAATGACACCACGCAAACCGGAGGCGCCGCCCCGCCTAAGCAANATGCTCGTNCCGCTANTGCTCATGGTGCTCATGGTCATCAGTGGNATNGGCATCACCGGCTCAGCCGGCGTGCGGGCGATGGGCATCGAGAACCCTGGCTTNATGGACTACCTCAACCAGGCNTCGGGCTCAACATCGGTGCTCTGGGCCGTACTTCTTGCGCTAGGTGCGATGGCGCTCATGAGTCTAACNCAGGGAATCTTCTCNGTACAGGAGTTTGTCGATTTGTCGTTCAAGGGAGCGGGTGGNATGCTGCCNCTGGCGGTACTTTTGGTGCTTGCTCTCGCCCTAGGTAGCACGTGTGCTGCGGTCGGCACCGGNCCGTTCCTAGCCGGACAGGTTCAGCCATTCTTAACCCCAGCNTTGGTGGCGCCCCTTGTGTTNTTGGTAAGCGCCTTTATCGCATTCGCGACAGGTTCGAGCTGGGGCACGTTNGCTATTATGTTGCCGTTGGCTCTGCCACTCGCCGCGTCNTTCAACGCTGAAGCGACTGTGGTTTCTCTACCGCTTGTGGTGAGTGCTGTNCTCGGNGGTGGTGTCTTCGGCGATCACTGCTCACCGATCAGTGACACAAGCGTCATCTCATCGATGGCAGCAGCCAGCGACCACATNGACCACGTGCGGACACAGTTACCCTACGCTCTGGTTGCGGGAACNNTCGCTTTCACNCTGTATCTTGTGGTCGGAATCGTGGNGTGAGTTACACCTTAACCAGCTACTCGGTGCATTAGTANCGTCGCGTCATCAACTTGATCGGCCAACCCNTCAAGAGCTTCGGAAACACGCGTAACNAATGTGGCTACCTGGTTCCACTCCTCTTGCTCGATACTTTCGCGAATTCCNGGNAGAGTCTTCACNCCGTAGCCTGTATANAGNCCAGGTGCGTAGATTAGATGCTTAAACCAGTCACGCTNAGGTAGCCCCNCCCGAGAGGCTAGTGCTCGCTCAGACGTGAAGAGNANCCGATTTAACTGAGCCANATCNCCAATTCTGGCTCTAACCGCTGCGGANTCNGTCTCNTCCAGCCTNCGGAGCGACAGCTCGTACGCNGAACCAGCTCTCTCAAGTCTCGCTAGCGCCTCANGAATGGGNTCAAAATCGAGGCTCGGNGGCTCATCNAACGATTGGNAAAGTATCTCTATCTCCTCCANATAGNTTGCAATCGTGTTCGCGTAGTCGACGAAGTTAAATGGCAGCACCGTCGCGTCGGCAAGTCGNAGAATACTCGTTCCCACGGTTTGGGAAAGCGCGCGAACATGGGTAAAGTCTGTGTCCGAGAATCTTGTATACCANTCGAACGANTCGTATTTNGAATGGTAGACGCCGCTACTTGAACTGTCACCGCCAAAGCCAAGATTCAAAGAGGCAACGGTCAAATGATCGAGNAACACCGTGTAATCCGAACCNGATCCGAGCGCACTAATGGAAAACCCCTTCGATGACTCAACNGCAGCTCGCGCCCGCGCCCCATCGTCTTGGGCNGCCTCCAGTCGATGCGCNAGGAGNTCCTCNCGTACNGACCCACCACCCCGNGGNCCCGGAACGTCTCGTGCAACCTCGTTNANGAACTGCTGCAGCGAGTGCGACCCNCCAGCCGACAACCAGCCACGATTTGTACTATCGGTATTGATATAGGCAACGGCGTTTGCGCGCAGTTCTTCTGCGTGCTTTTCGCCCCATTCAGTGGAACCCAAGAGCCCCCATTCCTCGCCGTCCCACGCTGCAAGGATGATCGTCCGCTTCGGACGCCAACCCTGCNGGAGAAGTTCGGCGAGACCTCGTGCCGTTTCCATGAGCGCCACGTTGCCGCTNGTGGGATCGGCCGCACCGNTAACCCAAGCNTCGTGATGGTTNCCGTGAAGAACCCACTGATCAGGGAAATCGGTGCCATCAATGCGNACTACCACGTTGTAGAGCGGCCGTGTCTGCCAATCGAATGACAGTTTCATGTGAACCCTGGCCGGGCCTGGACCNATCCGATAGGTAATAGGNAGGGCGCCACGCCAGTCCTCAGGGGCCACCGGTCCCTCCANCGCGTCGAGTAGCGGCTGTGCGTCGGCGTGGGAGATTGGCANTACAGGAATCTGNAGGATGGTTGCCGCGTCCGCCCGGTTCAGTCTCCGCGCACCCGGTTCACTACCCCACCCAGGCGTCAGAGGGTCCCCAGGATACACAGGCATATCCATCACGCTACCNCGCTGCGCGCCAAACGCTGGGCGAAAGGGGCCGTCAGGGTAAACNTCGCCTTGATAGTAGCCNTCTTCCTTTGGGTCGGAGTAGATAATGCACCCTACTGCNCCATGTTCCCAGGCAAGCTTCGGCTTAATNNCGCGCCAGCTCCGNCCGTACTTNGCAATAACGATNTTNCCTGCCACNTCGATNCCAAGCTCTTCGAGTCGTTCGTAGTCCTCNGGGATACCGTAGTTAACGTAGACNAATTCTGCTGTCACNTNGCCATCAGCCGAGTAGGCGTTATAGCTNGGGAGNGCTCCTGCATCTCCAGAATCCTTGTCCTGTGNAATCTCTGGNTCCTCGAGACTCAAGCGAAAACGCGTTGGCTCAACTAACTCGACAATGCGTTCAACGGGCATNGGCATCAGCGCTTCGTGTTCTTCGATCCGTGCCTCGAGNCCCCAACTGCTGAGCTGTTCCACCATGTANTNCGCAACNNNGCGACTNCCCGGNGANCCTGCGTGATGCGGTTCTTCAGTNATNANCCTCATATANTCACGTAAACGTTCNGGATCGGGCACGGCNCTGAACNNCTTTTCGCGTTCGNGCTGNGCCGANACTTCGTCAGGAAGAAAACCTCGCAGNGCGGTTTCNTGGGANAGCACCGNTGANCCTGNCANGGCAACNATGAGNCANCCNNCCAGCATGGCNNGNCAGGCTAACNAGNGNCGGNTCACNGGNCGGCNTTNCGTTCTGTGATACATCTCCGTCCTCTCATTTCTCCATTGATGNTNCAANCACCGNGAANCNCNCATCGANTGNCCAATGGCTGAANGCNATAAAGGNGNTTCGAGAATGATTCNCGCAANCTACAAGGCATCACATNACACGGCCCTANTCGTGGCCGCGCACGGGCTGTGGCTGATACGGNTCCTCGAGCGCCGTGCATTCCGCATCGTCTAACTGAATGTNAAGTGCNTCAACCGCTTGATCGAGTTGNTCCATCTTAGATGCACCAATGATCGGNGCCGTTACACCAGGCTGCGCCAACAACCACGCTAGTGNAATCTGGGCNGCCGACACGCCACGCGCNTTGGCCACTTCAACAACTCGGTCCACGACGTNNAAATCTGCATCCGTGTAGTAAAGGTTATGCGCANACTTATCGTTCTTNGACCGTTTAGTNGTNCCCCAGTCATCTCTGCGCCGATTTCCAGCCAGAAACCCTCTCGCCAGAGGACTCCANGGAATTACACCNANCCCTTCCTCACGACAAAGCGGCATCATCTCCCGCTCTTCCTCACGATAGACAAGATTGTAGTGGTTTTGCATCGAAACNAACCGTGCCCAGCCNCGCTGGTCTGATAGNCAGAGCGCNTTCATGAATTGCCAAGCGTACATGCTCGAAGCNCCGATATACCTGGCCTTGCCTGCCACTACAATATCGTTCAGCGCGCAGAGAGTCTCCTCTATCGGCGTGTCGGGATCCCACCGATGAATCTGAAATAGGTCAACGTAATCAACACCAAGTCGGCACAGGGAAGCATCAATCGCACTAAAGAGATGCTTTCGCGATAGACCTCGATCGTTTGGTCCATCACCCATAGGATAAAACGCCTTGGTTGCAAGAACGACCTCGTCGCGCTGGGTAAGTTCCTTGAGCGCCCGGCCAACGATTTCCTCGGTTACGCCGATAGAATACATGTCAGCCGTGTCGAAGAAATTGATGCCATACTCAAGCGCCCGCTTAAAGAACGGACGACTTTCGTCCTCTGGTAGCACCCAATTCCGCCAGGTGGGGTCACCGTAAGTCATCGTCCCAAAGCAAATTCGGGACACCTTTAATCCGGTCGAACCGAGATTCACGTAATCCATGAGATTAACCGCTAGTCAATAATTCTCCGTAATACCCAACAGACTATCACGGTCATAGAGGCCAGAAAGGCGTAGGCTATACCTAGAGCGTCGGGTCCAGATACTAGCCTGTGCCGACCGGAACAGCCTTACCAGCAGAACTGAAAGGAACCACCGTGATCATCAATGACGAACACTGTCATTTCTTCTCGGAGGGCTTCTTTAGTGCACTTGCCAATGAGCGGTTTGGCGGAAACACGCCATCCTACAAGAACTCCATGTCGAGAACGAAACACTACATGAGATTTTTTCTGGCAGTTTCGAGCGAATCTATGTTTCATAGTGTTACCTGACGTTACAATTGGAGATGGTGTTAAATCGGCTGTTCGCTGCGTTCACGCTCTCCGTCATTGCATCGGTTCAATTTTCTTGTGGCGGAGCCTCCATAGCTGATCTGGCCGATTCTGAGTCCAACGCAGGAAGTGCTGCTGGTCGACCGGCGCAGGCGGTGATCGCGTTAGCGCCAGAATTGGAAGTGCTAGCTGTCGCGGCGTACACCATTGACGGCGTCAGCATCGAGTTGCTCAGTGTCTCGAGGACCGGAGTGGATGCAATTACCGTCCGGTGGCAATACCGAACTAGGGTTGTTGAAGGTATTCACCTTGACCCTGACGACGACCCGTTAGACTTGGCGCGTGATGCCTACCTTTACGACCGTGTTCATCAGAAAAAGTATATGGTGATCAAAGACAACACCGGTCAACCGGTAACAAACATCCACTTAGACGATACGAGTTTGACCATTACGCCGGAGACTCCGCTCGTTGTATCGGCTAAGTTTCCTGCCCCACCTGACAACATCAAACGGATTTCCGTTTACCTACCTGGGGTCCGACCATTCGAAGACCTGGTTTTTAGCCAGTAATTTCAGAGAGTTCCCGTTCTGTACCTGGTACTAGAGCACTAGAACTTATGACCGCAACCCTTGAACTCCAGGGCGTTACCGTCAGACGGGACAACCGACTGATTCTCAACCGTATCGACTGGACCGTAGCACCTGACGAACGCTGGATCGTTCTCGGACCGAATGGCTCTGGCAAGACGACACTTTGCCAAGTGGCGTCCCTGTATCAGCACCCGACGAACGGCACGGTAAGAGTCCTGGGCGAGACGCTCGGTTGCACAGATGTTAGACAACTTCGGAAGCGGATTGGTTATATGAGCGTACAGTTGGCTGACATGCTGGGCCCTGGACTGACCGCGACAGATGTTGTCGTCACCGCTAAACACGCGGCGCTCGCAACCTGTTGGCACGTCTATTCGCAGGACGACTACGCAAAAGCAAGACGGTTGCTTAGTCGGTTCAACTGCGAAGACTTGGCAGATCGTCGGTTTATTACACTGGCATCCGGCGAACAAAAAAAAGTTGAAATCGCAAGGGCCCTCATGGCGAATCCTGGTTTACTGGTGTTGGACGAACCAGCTGCCGGTCTCGACTTGGGCGGACGAGAGATGCTGGTCGCAACGCTGGCCTCACTCGCTAAGGACCGTGAGACACCACCGATTGTCTTGGTTACGCATCATATTAACGAAATCCCTCCTGGTTTCACCCACGTGTTGCTACTCGCCGGCGGTCAGAGGCTAGCAGCCGGTCGGCTCACCGAAACGTTGAACGATGATGCGTTGTCTCGGTGCTTTGGACTTGAACTTCGTGTTGAGATGCGTGGGGATCGGTGGCACATCTGGACCGGATGAGCGTGATAGCAAACGCCGAATACCCACCCGAACCCTCTCAAGTCACGAATGCTTCTGACCCTCAGTCAGTAGCGCTAGGGCCTCGTCACACGACGAAATCTCCCTCGTTTCCATAGCTCTCGCTAGCAATCCTGTCAGGTTGGCGACAGCAAAGCTAAGGCCTTTCAGATTGCGCGAGGGCGACACACCGGGAATCGGCCTCGGTAACCCCGAAGCGGCGAATACCACCGTGCCGGACTGTCTCGTCCACCGGTACTGATCACGAGGACAGTTCCAGTCCAAGGCAACCGGTACGACACCCGGCAAGCTACCAGGTAACCATTGCGTGTGTTCGTCAGCGGCCGGTGCGACGACTAAGGTGCCACTCATAGCCGCTCGCTCCACGGCTGTGCGGAGTTGATTTTCGTGTTCCGTATTCACCATTCCGAGACTAAGGTTAATCAGCCGAACGCGCGACCCGACGGCCCAGTCGATCGCTGCTACCAGAGCCTCAACACTCGTCGAGAGCTCCTGGTCGAAAACCTTAACAGCGTAGAGAACACTCCTCGGAGCTTTCTCCCTAATGGCTGCCGCGACAGCAGTACCGTGCCCAAGGCGATCAACGAAGTCTTCATGCTCAGCACCGTCGATGGCGATCCCTACACCCCCGGCGACACCGCCAACGTGAGGATGATTGGGGTGCACGCCACTATCCACGACGGCCACGGATACGCTAGTGAGACCACGCATCACGATTCTTGAGCATTCGTGGTAGAGCTCGTATCAAACAAGCGAACAAACGCGCCGTCGCGAGCCATTAATTCCGATGGTGCGCCTTGCTCAACCACATTTGCGCCATCAAGTACAACCACTCGATCCGCCTGCTGTGCGAGCTCGAGCCGATGAGACACGACGACGGTCGTCCGACCCCTCATTAGTGCCTCGTAACCGGTCATCACCTGCTTCGTCATCGAGGGATCAAGCGATGCAGTCGGTTCATCCAGCACCAACACGGCGGGCGCGGCGAGAAATGCCCTAGCAATCGCGATACGTTGCCGTTCGCCAGCTGATAACGCCCTTCCCCCCTCTCCTACTTGGGTAGCGTAACCCTCTGGTAAGCCGACAATGAAAGCCTCTAATCCTGCTGCACGGACCGCCGCTGCAAGATCCTCGTCAGTCGCCTCCGGACTTGCGTATCGAAGGTTCTCGAGCAGCGACGCATGAAAGAGAAATGGCTCTTGATCGACGAGGGCGATATGTCGTCGGATTTCGCGAAGTGGAACTTCCCTGAGATCCCGACCGTCTAGCAACACCCGTCCCTGATCCGGGTCAATTAACCGCAGCAACAACTCCGTCAACGTCGACTTCCCGCTACCGCTAGGGCCTACGACAGCCAGCACCTCACCAGGAGCAACCTCAATCGAAACATCATCGAGCAACGGTGCGCCGCGACCAAACGAGACGGTTACGTGTTCAATCGTCACGCGACCGTCTACTCGGTTCAGCCCAGCACTCTCGGGAGTGTCAATCACGTCGACGTTAGCATCTAGAAGCTCTTGGACACGTCCCAGTGAAACTTTTGCTGTAGCTAGGCTTGCATAGAGACCCATCAATGCTTGGACAGGCGGAAGAACTCGCATCTGGTAGGCCATGAACGCCACTAACGTCCCCATTGTGATCGTGCCATCTATAACCCGGCTTCCGCCATAAAGAAAGATGATCGCCGTACTCCCGGATAGGATGAGCCCGGGTAGCCCGCCCGATAAGTAGGTAACCCATTGCATCGACATCAGGGCTTCCACAAACGCATCGTTTCGCTGTCGAAAGCGGCCGGCTTCGCGAACTTGGGCATTCGACGTTACGACCAGCTTCATGCCCTGGATCGTCTCTATCAAGAAACTTCCGATATCCGCACTGCGCTCACGGACAGTTCGCACCCGACCTTCCAAGCGCCGCCGGTAGCGGACGAGTGCCCAGAGGCTTGGCGGCAAGAACAATGCACTCACCAAGAAAAGTCGTAGATCCAACCAGACCAACATACCGAGCGAGCCGGCGAGAAAGATGACATTGCCAAGAGTGGCAAGCACTACCTCCGAGGCTACCCGCTGAATCTCGCTAATGTCATTGTTGATGCGCGACATGATGTCGCCAAGGCGGGTGCTCGCAAAGAATCTCGGCGACAGACGCTGTAGGTGTCGATACAGCGCCAAGCGCATATCAAACAAAATGTCCGCCGAAACACGTGTGTACCGTAGCCCGCTCACGACGTTTAACGCAAAGCTTGCAACCGTAATTATCGCGAACGTGAGCACAATCCGGCGAAGTGCATTGCCGTCGCCTCCGAGCAACGCACCATCAACCAAACTTCGTGATAAGTAAGGGACGTAGAGTGCAAGGCCTGTGCTCAACAAGCTGAGCACAAAGACCAGTAGTAGCCGGCGCCAATACGGCACCACGTAGCCAAGCGCGCGGCGAAACTGGGGCTCTAACAAGGAAAGCGTCCGACGTCAGGCATCTGACGTCAGTCTGGCGGCAGTACAATCAAACTGGTCGTGGAATCAGCTTCAAGGTCAATCGTTCGCAAGTATCGGAATGTACTAGCCTCATGAATATCGATCGTCTGGCCAGCTTGCCACACATACAACAGCTGACCATTTGAACTTGGTGTCAATTGCATTCTCGGCCGACCACGGTCAAATATTTGTCGCGGACCGAGACGGCGATTCTCCAGATCAAACGCCCAGAGCTCATAATGCCCGATTGGGGCCTCTTTGACGAAACCGTACGCCTTTGTGCCGTCCGCCGTCATACTGAAACCGACTCTGGCTGCTGGCCCAAGCATGTAAAAATAGTCAACTTCTTTCTCATTGAGATCGACACGAGCCACACCCATCTGCCGCCCATCCCGCCTAGGCGAGCGCACCGTGAAAAGACCAGTGTAGATCCCAAACTGTTGATTGAGGCCTCCACTGAAACCGAAGTTCAACGAACCGAGTCCTGGTTCAAACGGTTCCGACAGGTCCCATCGGTCAACTTCAGTGAAATTAGTCGTTTCATAGATTACGACTTGGTCCACAAAAAAATACAGAAGTGCACCATCTGGCGAGATCAGCATGTTCAGCTGCTGTCGCTCTTTGCCATCAGGAAAGGGAATCGTTCGAATGACCTCATGAGTTGACAGGTCGTACTGCAACAGTTCTGATGGACCAATCTCAAACCTGTCGACGAGCTTTGTTAATTTGCGCGTCAGAAGAATAACGTATCGTTCCTGCGGATCCACAACGAAGCCTTCAATCCTGGCCCTCGTGCTTCCTCCACTCAGTGAAAACGTGTCTAGCGTTGAGCGGGACGCGATATCTATGATCTCGAAATGCTCCGCCGTCATGTCATTCAAGTAAAAATGCTCGCGGTTCGTCGAGAGCGTTAGGCTCCTCGGAATCCCTGATGTAACCTGGATCGTATCGACAACCTGCTCGGTCACTTCGTCGATGACATAGATCTCATGCGCATATCCGCCAAGGAACAGCGTACCCTCGCCGCCCCTTAGGGTCGCACCTTCGTTGTCCTGAGCGTGCAATGGCACACTAACCAAGACCAATACCAACCACACCAGCCGAAACAGGTTCACCATCGCACTCACCGTAGGCCGAAAGTCACGGGAAAATAAGGTCGATCTTCCGCCAGTCTTTCTGCGCCGAAGAACAAGTTGCCGTCCAGTCAGGTGCATGATTCAGTTGGTCAGGCACCTGCGCCGGCCAGAAACACCCGAGATGACAGTCGAACAAATCCCGCTCGACCGGAGAACAGAGCCCTGCAGTGCCACCTTCGACGTCAACCTCCCACCCTGGGAAGAAGACGAACGAACACCCCAGAGGAACTTGAGTGTCCGGACGTAGCGGAGNTTGCTGCAACGCTACGACNTCACCTCCGGATTTGGCCTGACCTTCAAGATGCTGCTTGACCCGGTCGGCTTTCTGATTAATTGGTTTGAGATGCNTCATTAGTCACTCGTCCTTCAAAACGCGCAAGATACGCAGGATTACGCTCAGCGAGTTCGCCGTAGATACGAAGACATNCGTCAGTCCACTCACGGATCCAGTCACAGTAGTGCAGATTCGGCCCTTCGGTCGTTCCATACCGGGTATGGGCCTCATGATAACAACCACCGGCACATAGTGGCCTCGCCCAGCACGTTCGACAATCAGTCTTGTTCTCAACGTGATGGCGGTCCAGAAAGTCACTTTGTCGTTCCCGATCAATGCCTTCGCCCACCGTCCCCAACGAGTGGTCGTCTGACCCGGCGAACCGGTGACACAACGCCACCTGCCCGTCCGTAGCAACACCCATTAACCCGAGGCCGGCCCCGCACGGATACGCTTTACTTGCACCCTTGTGAATCTCCTCCAGGGTGTCCTTCACGTTTGCAAACCCGTGATGCCGATTTTCCACTGCGTAGTCAAGAAATTCATGAGCAAGACCCCTAAACTGCCCAAGCATTTTGTCAAACCCGCCGTCCTCAATTGCGTATTGCTGACTCGGAGACGTCGTAACGGGAGCAAAGCCTACTTCCCGAAAGCCAATTTCCTCAGTCAAATGCTTGAAGATCCGCTGTACATCCAGCGTTTGCGAAGTGAGTGTTACACGGGCACCGATAGGCTTCGCACGATGGCGGCGTAGCAACTCTTTAATTTTCGGCATTGCCACGTCATAACTGCCGGCTCCGTTATGAAAGACACGAAACTTGTCCTGCATGTCCTGTGGGCCGTCGATTGAAATTGTTACAGCAACATCGTTCTCAATCAAAAAATCAATGATTTCAGGACTCAGCAGAGTTGCGTTCGTCGTTAGATTAAACTCAACTCGCTTACCAACTTCGCTTGCGCGCTTCCGAGCATAGGGAATTGCAATCTTCAGCACAGGAAAATTCAGGAGCGTCTCGCCGCCGAACAGGGTCATGTGCACGACCTTATTTGGCCCCGCCTCGCGAAACATAAAATCCACACTCTGTTTAGCAGTCTCCTCAGACATGAACTTCGGCTGTTTTCCGTTCGTTGTGTCAACGATCTTATCTTCCCCGTATTCATAGCAATACGCGCAGGCGAGATTGCACTGGTTGGTGACGTTCATCACCATCGTTGTCAACGGAAAAGGCTCAAGCGGAATTACCTTGGGAACTGGTTTTGGAGCCTCGTTCACAGGCACAATGGCCTGCACGCGAAGAAGTTCGTCCATCCCTTCGTCGAGTTCGGCCGTAGACAAGCGCGTCCCCAGCATCCCTTGAATATCCTCGCGTGTACGCGACCCGACATCTAGCAGTTCGAGAATTGACTGACTCGTGTCATCAAGTGCAAAAATTGCCGCACTCTGGAGATAGAGAAACGGTTTTCCAGACGCTTCGAACTGGTGTAAATGAGCGGTACGAAAATGCATGGTCATTTAACGACCAACCTCCCACGAATCGAACCGCATATAAACTGGCACAGTCACTACCAAGTGCCCACGCGCTTTAAGTGGCGTATCGGCACCCGCAGGCGTGTAGGTGGCGACAACCCAAACATCCCCGATGTTGTTCCGGTTACCCACTCGGTCGGGGTTCGGGCCGTCCACCGCCGGGGTGAAGACCCCGTTCTGGCCCAGTGCACCGACATATTTAAGGTCCTCGTCACCGTAGGTCGCGGCGTACTCTTCTAGACTCCAATTGGGCGCGACCACGCCAAGATTTAAGTCGTCATCCGTGTTCGGCGTATCGTCAGGGCCATCGTGCCACGCCACAGCGTCAAACTGTTCATATTGCTTCGGCACGATAACGCCGCCTACTCGGGCCATGCCGCGTAAGGGCTCAACCGTGATCCGGTCCATCTGGTCATACACCGCTATCCCACGCTCCAACATTCCCCGGCCTACGAAAACGTCTCGATCGCCAACGCTCGCGCCGTCCTCCACTGAAATTCGCACCGAGGCCACATTAGGAGTGACACTAACAACCTCCAACAACCTGACCCCCGCACCAAGATTGACGTCCTCTGGCGCTAACTCTTCGGGAAGGTTTGCACCGTAGATGCTCACCTCTTGACTACTGGTCGACGTAAGCACCGCACGAGGATAGACCCCAGAAACACTCGGCCCTTCGTCGACACGTGTGAGCGTCACGTCGAGGCCAATCTCATCCCACGCACCTCGAAACCATCGTCCAGATATCGAAGTCCAGTCCCGCTCGACAAACATCACCTGGCGCCAAGTAGCAGCATCGGCTTCAGACGACCCTCTCCACTGATACCCCGTGTAGACGATGGACTGACCCGTGTGAGTCACGGACCGTCCATCACGAGCGTAAACCAACGTCGTGTCAGTGGTGAACTCAGCACTGCCGCTCGGCCCGGCGCTGATCGTCATCCTCCCGAATACGGGACCGCTGCCGGGGTGGTTCCCTGAAAGCATCCAAGACCCTTCAAGCTGCGGCGCGCGGAGATTCGCCGACCACGCGGCCCACGCGGACGAATGTAAAGGAAACACTTCGGCCAGATGATCAATCGCCCGATTCATCGGATGTCGTCGCTCGGGCGTCTCATCAGGAGCTGGAGGGTCACGTCGCGTCATCCCGCCTTCTCGAAAGCTTTGTCGGTCAACATAGGGGTAATACCCTCGGTGCATTGCCACCACCAGTGCCCACTCTTCCTTGGTGCGGCGCTGATTAAGTATCCGCCCCATTGAGTGACAGGCACTACAGGTCGCCTCGGTGTCCCGGTCGGCCTCGTATTCATACTCAATGAGCCGACGTTCGACTTCAAACGCCCCGCCTCGTGCTTCTTCCGGCGCAAGCCCTAGGTTATTCGAAAGGTACCGTACGATCTCCCGTGCCTCATCCGGGTCGAGAATCATGTCGTTGAGGCTAACCATACGCTTGATCGTCTGCTGCCACCCTTCCGGAGTCGTCCGTCGGTATGAAATTCGAGACAAAATTCCCGGCTCGTCAGTTACGTGACAGATACCACACGCCTCAATAACCGTTTGATTGTCTATTGAAATTCCATCGGCGCCTTCCGGGTCAGACTGACCAAACGCCAAAGAAACAGGTATCCAAGACGCAATAACCAAGGCCGAAAAAATACGCATAATTATCACTTCGACAAGCTAAGAATGACAGAAAATGACCCAAATTTATAGCATTAGACCTCTTTACCAAAACCATTGATAAGTGCCCCAGTCGCGAGCAGAAGCGACAAAGCTCCGAGAAAATCCGGAAGAATCACTGGGGAATAACGTTGATTGTATGCCTCGAACAGGTCGGGGACGTGCCGGTGGTGGCCCGCTATTCGAACTAACGCTGGTAAATCAACATTCCTGACGAACCTCACCGCCACTCGACCGGTAATGGGCGTCTCTAGCCCAAGGCGCTCCTCGAGCACAACCTCCCGCCCGGCAATGCCAGGCCAACGCTCAATCTCGAGGCCATCTCCAGGAGTCAAGGCGATCTCAGCGCTATTTTTCAACTCGGCAAACGACGCCTGCACCGTTGGATCACGGCGCACCGAATCCAGGTCGATGGCCGTCGGAGAATTATGATCCAAGTCGTAATTGAGCTCGGATCGTCCGGTCCAGAACGGATGGTCATGCATAGTCGCTCCATCGCGAAAGTAAGCTGCGGTTCGCTTAGCGTAGGTCGAAAATATCTCCATCTCACGTGCGGTATAAAAGTTGCGCGCCACCTCACCCATATCAGGTCTCACTAGGCAGGTATTAGCCACTATGGCTGCCATCCAAGCTGAGGAAATAGCCTTCTTCACTCCAAACGACGACAACGGGTCGATGAATGAGGCAGCGTCGCCAACTAGTAAGAACGTGGAACCGGCGCAACGACTGGCAGAATATACCGACGCGTCACAGGCCCAGGGTGCTTCAGAAAGCTGCGCATCATGTGTGAGGCCAGAAATCTCACGGGTCTTGGCGAGTTCTCGGCGATAGGTTGCCGCAATTTTCCCAGCTTTGTCTAAGTCGGTTTCACGTGGGTCGACCATCACAGTTACATAGCGCCGCGACGTGCTGACCGGGACCGACCAGGCCCATCCATCATGGTAAGCCTCCACCAACGTATGACTCGGCTCGGCCAGAGACCACCCCTCTGGTCGCTCCCACACCCCGGCAATGGCTAATGTCAACGGCATCGCGCTCTGACGTCGGAAACCCCGCCTAGCAATGATTCCGGATCGGCCAGAGCAATCGAGCACAACACGGGCCTCTACTGCGACCGGGGTGCGGCAGTCACTATCGGTCGCAACATGCACGGTTGCGGTGTCGTCAGCATCAAACTCAACTCGCTTCACCGTGCTTTCCACAACAGTGGTATTCGCGGCTTCAGCTTGGTCCCGAAGCAAGTGATCGAATTCTCGCCGGACAACCTGGTAGCCACGTTCGTCGTCCGCGAAGTGCTCTGACCGCATCTGGTCATTACCCCACCAAAATGTATTACCCGTCGAACGGTAGAACCCTGCTTCGTCGATAGCCTCCAAGACACCAATCGCCCGAAAAAGCTTTCGGCAACTAGGTGGCAGTGATTCAGCGAGCGTTGGCATCGGTGACTGGCTCTTCGTTAAGAGCAGCACTCCGTGGCCCCACGCCGACAAAATACGCGCGGCTGAGGCACCGGCAGGACCGCCACCAATAACGATGATGTCTGAAGTCGAGGGTAGGTGAATACGTGACATCTCTAGTTCCGAGGCATCCCAGTGGACAGTGTTAAGCAGGAAAACTGAAAAGGGGATTATATGCTGGCACGACGAGACAATAGGATTGATCGAGTGACAGACACTAATGGATCGATGACAATTGGTTGTCTGGAGCGCACGAAATGCAACTCGCCATTATCTCGGATATTCATGACAGGGGCGATCATCTCGCCGTCATCCTCAGCCAGGTAACGGAGGCCGATGCACTCATCTTCTGTGGTGATCTGTGCTCGCCTTTCATTGTCGTACAACTTGGCGAGGGATTCACTAAACCGATCCATGTGGTCTTCGGCAACAACGATGGCGACCACTTTAGGATTACGCAGCAGGCAAGCCGATTTGCCCACATGACACTGCACGGCGAGTTTGCTGAACTCACCTGTGATGGCAAGCGTATCGCCGTGAACCACTTTCCTGAGATAGCTAGAGGATTAGCCGCATCCAATCGCTACGACCTCGTCTGCTATGGTCATGACCACAAGCATTCGATCGAGAAGAATGGTGATACGTTGATAGTGAACCCTGGAGAGGTCTATGGCGGACTGACAGGAGTAGCTAGCTACGTCGTGTACGACACAGTGAGCGGCGTGGCCAAACGACGAGACATCGGCTGACCATAAAGCATTTCCCGTAAGTGATTGCATCGTTGTAGGACACCTTGGGCTAGACAGACGTTATGGATGGTATATGGAACGAATATTTTCGAGATAAGGAAATAGGAATCATGCGACAGTTCATTGCAACGGCTTGTGTCAGCTTCATCTGTGCCGCATCCCTCACAGCCCAGGACATCACCAAGTACGTGCGTTATGCCCACGAAGGGGCCGAATCCTACGGGGTGCTCAAGGGCGGAGAAATTCACGAGTTGCGCGGCGACATCTTTAAAACAGTGGAACTCACCGGCCATACTGTGGCGCTAGACGACGCAAGACTGCTCATTCCTGTTCAACCATCTAAAGTCATTGCGGTCGGCTTCAACTACCGGAGTCATCTTGGCGAGCGTGAGCCGACGTTATATCCCGGACTGTTTGCCAAATACCCAACGTCACTGATTGCTACGGGCGAAGAGATCGTCTTCCCTCCTGGAGCCAGAAACGTGCACTACGAAGGGGAGATGGTGCTCGTGATTGGCCGACGTGCAAAACACGTGTCCCGGGAAGAAGCTCTGGACTATGTTTTTGGTGTGACGGCTGGAAACGATGTTAGTGAAAGGGACTGGCAGGCCAACGATCTCCAATGGTTTCGAGCAAAAGGTTCCGACACCTTTGGTCCCCTTGGGCCAGTCCTCGTGCGCGGTTTGAACCCAGACGATCTGTTGCTCCAGACTAGGTTGAACGGCGAGGTCCGGCAGTCACAGCGGACAAGTGACCTCTTTTTTGATTCATCGGAGATTGTCAGTTACGTCAGTCAATTCGTCACGCTAGAGCCTGGAGACGTCATTTACACGGGAACGCCTGGAGAGACCCAGGGTATGCAGCCAGGCGACGTCGTCGAAGTGGAACTGGAAGGAGTCGGCATCCTGCGCAACATTATCAACAGCGCCGACGCCCGATAGCAATAACCCTGCTGCCCCCAGCGGTACCGTTCGTCATAACCAGCCTGATAATCAACCGAACTGTCCCAAGGCCCGCGAACTTGCTCCACGTTGGAACTGTTAAGGGCCGGTAGACAGTTGAACACCTGGTCAGTCGCTGTCCAGATACTGGTTGATACCCTCTTGCCAATCGTCGCGCCGTTCGGTGAAAAAGTCCCACACGACGCAGTCCTCAACCACCCATGCCTCGTGCTCGACGTTCGCGGGTATCACGAGCATTTCTCCCGCTTTAAGCAACACCTCTTGGCCGTCAACGTTGAGGCGTATCGCGCCCTTAATGATGCACGTGAACTGCTCAGCCAAGTGCCGATGTTTCGCAACGTGGGTACTACTGGCGAGGGTCAACTGGGCAAAGGTGCCCTTATCTCCCCACAAAACGCGCCGTTGAACGGAGTCGGAGATGCGCTCGACTGAAATGTCTTCCCAAATCACCGGTTTCATAACTAGTCTTCCTCCCTTCTCGCAGTGCTCTTTCGATTCTTGAAAACTGCGCTACAATCCCGATCTGATCATTTCGACACACTCAGGCCGACCAAGGAGACGTCCAATGCCGCTCCGCAAGCTTACGCTCATTGCCGTAGCGCTAGCTACAACCACGCTGGCAGCCGCGCAGGACCGGAGAGACTTACACTCGATTCAGCCCACCAGTGAAGACCGCTTCACAATGGCCCTTACCGGAGACTCCATCATCACCCGGCGTCTCTCGGTTTATCAAGAACCTGAATTCTTGGGCATGGTAGAGCTTCTTCGAGGAGCCGACATTGCATTTACAAACCTCGAGATGCTATTCCATGACTACGAACCCTACCCGATGCACCAGAGCGGGGGAACCTATATGCGTGCTGCACCGGCCCTAGTAGATGAACTGGTCTGGGCGGGATTCGACATGGTTGCCCGTGCGAACAACCATACCGGAGACTATGGCACGTTAGGCATGGATCTGACCACGCACTATGTTGAGGCCGCAGGACTCACGCAGGCTGGTGTCGGACATAGTCTGGCTGAGGCACGTGAGGCCCGATTCCTCGAAACGGCTGAGGCTCGTGTGGCACTGATCTCGGTTGCATCAACGTTTCCTGATCATTCACGGGCCGGGCGAACACGTGGCGATGTACCGGCAAGACCTGGCCTCAATCCTCTTCGCTTCTCAACAACCTACGTCGTCACACGTGACCGATTCGAATCGCTCCGGGGCACCATGCTGGAACTGGGATTTACCGTACCCGCCGTAGATGGCGAGCTTACATTCCGTGGCAACCGTTTTATCGTTGGAGACACTCCGGACGTGTTGACCGAACCAGATCCCCAAGACGTGAAAGAAATTTCGGCTGTCGTGACCAACGCCAGTCGGCAGGCCGATTACACGATCTTAACCATCCATGCCCACGAAGGTGATGGTGACCGGTTCGTGCCAGCACAGTTTTTGACTACCTTTGCCCACGCCATGATCGACGCGGGCGCCGATCTTTTCATCGGACATGGTCCACACGTTGTGCGTGGGATTGAAATCCGGAATGGTAAGCCGATCATTTACAGCCTCGCGAACTTCCTCTTTCAAAACGAAACGTTACTGCGACTGCCAAGCGAGAACTATGAGCCATACAATTTAGACGGTAACGCACACATCGCTGATTTCAACGATCGGCGCTATGACAATGACACACGAGGGTTCCCTGCACAGCAGGAAATCTGGGAATCGATCGTCGCAGTCGCTGAATGGGACGGCAAACGTTTAGCGGAACTCCGTCTCCACCCAATCACGTTAGGATTCGGTACACCGCGGACTGTCAGGGGTCGTCCGATGTTTGCCGACGATAAACTCGGCGAGAAAATCATAGGCGACATCGCGAGACTGTCTAAACCATTTGGAACGACGGTTGTGTTTGAAAACGGTGTTGGCCGCGTACGTCTTGCGACATCGACTAGTGAGCCCTAGGCCCCTACACCGTTGTTTCAGGTACACAGTGCTTGTGGGTGATTACTGATTAGGAAGCTAGAATGATCTTGCCGATGTGCGCACTAGTCTCCATCAGTTGGTGCGCCTCGCTGGCTTCTTTTAGAGTAAACGTCGCATAAATAACTGGCTGCGCCTGACCCTGCTCGATAAGAGGCCACACAGCCTGATGTAGAGCCTGTGCAATCGCGGCTTTCTCAGCGGTGGGACGGGGCCTTAGTGTAGATCCTGTCAGCACTAGTCGCTTCTGCATAATCGGAATCCAGTTAATTGTTGTTTTTGGCCCGCCAAGAATTGCAATCTGCACCAAACGACCACTTGCGGCTAACACGCGAATGTTGCGCGGTGTGTAGTCGCCACCAACCATATCCAGTACCACATCGACGCCGCTACCACTAGTTACCGTGTTAATTACTTCGACAAAATCCTCGTCACGATAGTTGATAGCCTGTTCAGCGCCCAGGCGCTTGCAGGCGGCGCACTTGTCGGCCGTACCAGCCGTGGCAAACACCCGAGCGCCAAACGCCGACGCTAGCTGAATTGCAGTCGTCCCAATACCACTGGACCCGCCGTGCACAAGGACACTCTCTCCAGGTTTCAGCTGCCCGCGGTCGAAGACATTAGTCCAGACCGTGAAGTAGGTCTCGGGCAACGCAGCAGCGGAAAGGAAATCAAGACCGGCGGGAATCGGCAGCGCGACCGATGCCTCGGCGACGCAGTACTCCGCATAACCACCCCCGGAAACAAGTGCGCATACCTTGTCACCAACGTGCCAGTTGTTAACATCGGGTCCGCACCCAGCTACAGTTCCTGCGACTTCCAATCCCGGCAGGTCTGACGCTCCAGGCGGTGGCGGGTACTTCCCCTGCCGCTGCATAATATCCGGCCGATTTACACCGGCCGCCGCCACGGCAATTAAGATTTCACTGCGGCCTGGTATTGGTTTCGGCCGATCGACTGCAGTGAGAACTTCCGGTCCACCCGGCCTGGATATCTCGATTGCCAGCATAGAAGGAAGTCCACTATACCTGAGTGGTGACCACAGGTATCCACCGGCACTGGATAAATCTACCGGGGGCGGTTGTGGGCTGACCGTGGGTGGTCATTAGACACTGGTAACACCCCATGGGAACCGTTACTCTCATCACCTAGTTAAGAAGAAACAGGATCGCAACTGAGTATTTTGCGTCGGACTAAGACTGAAGGAGGGTGCGACATGAATGCAGGAACACGAATGCGAGACGCTTCTCTAGTGGCCTTTCTGTGGTTGATGCTCATAGGCCATGTGCACGGGCAACAAGGAGGCCTAAAAATCTATATCTCCGCCGATATGGAGGGTGTCACTGGAGCAGTCAGCAGTGAGCAGCTGGGACCGAGCGGATTTGAATACCAACGTTTTAGAAAATTCCTCACTGAGGAAGTCATCGCGGCCATCGAAGGTGCTCGGGAAGCCGGCGCCGACCAAATCTTGGTAAGTGACTCCCATGGTAACGGACAGAATCTGCTAATTGACGAACTTCCTGAAGATGTCCAGATCGTTCGGTCTTTTCCTCGCCCCCTTGGCATGATGCAGGGAATTGACGAGACGTTCGATGGCGTCATCTTCATCGGCTACCATTCGAGCACAACTAACCCGAACGGTGTCCGCGCCCACACTACTTCGAGTGCCAGACTTGCAGCGGTACACGTCAACGGCGTCGAGATGACCGAGGGTAGTTTCAACGCGAGCATCGCTGGTCACTTCGGCGTACCGGTCATTATGGTCTCAGGCGATGACGCGGCTGTGGAGGAGGTACGATCTGTAATCGGTGACATCGAGGGAGCTGTCGTGAAATGGTCCTACGGTTTTCATTCGGCTCGCACACTCCACCCTTCAGCCGGACGGGCATTGATCCGGAAGAAGGCTCGTAAAGCCGTCAGCCGTATCGTGGAGTTCTCACCATACAACCCGTCAACACCCATTGAGTTCGACGTAACGTTTAAGAACTACCGTCCGTCGCAGCTTCTAGCCTACTTACCAGAAGTTGAACGTGTCGATTCGCACCGTATTCGATTCATTGGTGATGACATGGTAGAGGTCTCCAAATTTTTCACCTTTATGATGAACTACGATTCGTCGTTAACACCGTAACGTTTGTGAACGCGCGATCGTCGCATCGATAGACGCAGCTAGAAGACTGCAGCCACCGTTTCCAGANAGAGGGGTGAAGCTGAGTGAACTGCTCTAAAGACAGAAGACGTGGCTGAATGTGCCTCGCTTGAACTATTGAAGCCAAGTCACTATGACGGTCAGCCCTCTAGCGGATGACTGGGTTCATCAGCGTAAATCTGGTTTACTCACAGGGTCTCATCCAGAACAACGGTCCCTGCTAGTTAGCGTGCGACCTGCACAGCNAGAATTTCAACTCGTTCCAAGGGAGTCTCGCCATTCAGTGGCAGCGATTCAATGGAGTCTAGNGTCGCCATACTGTCGACCACTCGNCCAAACACGGTATAGTTCCCGTCGAGTGAACTCACCGTGGCTGTGCAGATAAAGAAAGANGTCGACGCACTAGCCGGGTCGTCCCCCCTNGCCATGGAAACAATCCCGCGAACGTGTGCAGTGTTTGAGAATTCTGGCTGAAGGTTNGTAACGAGGCGCTCTTGGTTCTCGTCCAGGGGGCGATCTCGGCTACCAAGCCAACCAGTCTGAATGAGTGCTCCTTCAACAACCCGGTGGATTGACATCCCATCAAACACCCCAGCTGAAGCGAGTCGTAAAAAGTTTCGGACGTGCTCGGGTGCAATCTCGGGCATGAATTCGATCGTGATTGTCCCTGAGGTAGTCGCNAGGATCACTCGGTAAGCAGCAAGCTCCTCAACACTGTCCTGCGAGAACGGCATCGGCTGCGGCGATGGCTTGTCGCGGATGGCAACAGTGTGGATAGCAATCCGTTCTATGGCCTTNCCCTCCTNGTCGGTATCAGCCTCTGAAATCTCAGTAACGAGATTCATCCCTCTTGAAACTCGGCCGAAGACCGTGTAACTGCCGTCAAGTGCAGGTTGGTCTACAACACTGATAAAGAACTGGGACCCTGCACTGTCAGGTTCGCTCGGAACCTGAGCAGCCGACACTGCACCACGCGTGTGCCTCTCATCACTTATTTCAAGGGCGAGAACACCAAGTCCACCCTGGCCGTAGGACTCGGCCTTGTCCATATTTTTTGTTAAGGGGTCTCCACCTTGGACAATCCCGTGCCGTACCATTCGATGAAAAATCGTACCGTCGTAGACCCCTTCTCTGGCTGATTTGATGAAATACCCAACGTGGTTCGGCGCAGCTTTGGGTAAGAGATCGANAATAAATTGGCCTCGATCGGTTTCAATAATGGCCTGTTTGGCAGTCATCTCGTCGAGGCTGAAAGGTGTTACAAANTTGGCTGGCNCGTCTTGGGCGATCGCAGATGGATTGAAACACAGCAACCACATAATCACTNCTGCCATAACCGCTCGGGGTTNTTCCACGTGACGAGAGAATGTCATAGGCATCGATCGTATCCNAGTTTCTAGCTNCCCCTCTGAGACAGTCGGATGGCTCCATATGGTAACCGGTTGCCTCGGTCGCTCACGAANCTTTACCCCGCACGTGCTAGCATGAGTCTATGGCTTTTCTTGATGNAAATTCATCTGCTAGCCNAGANCGAGGCGGTAAGTCATTTNGCCTTNGCGGACGGCGCGTCGTCCTNCTACTTCTCATGACCGTTGCCGTCGGTTCTTATTTCCTTTTTTCGNCACCTGAGGAGGAGCCACTGGCGGATGTTGTTGAAACNGTNCCNACACCATTACCTACGCCAGAACCCACNCCTGAACCCGAGCCNGAACCTGAGCCTGTTCGCCCAACACCGCCGCCAGCCGAACCAGAACCAACTCCTGAGCCNCCTCCACCAACCCATATCCTCCGAGTGACCAGTGATGTCACCGGAGCACAGGTTTTCCTTAATCGTANATTTTTGGGCAATACACCGCTGGACATGGCTAACCTCGAACCCGGGCAGCACCAGTTGAACGTTGCGGCACAAGGCTACGANGGGATCNCCAGAACCATCGACATCTCTGANACGCCAGTCGAATTAAACATCGAGTTTCAANTTGTGCGACTCGACGAGACGGTNGACGTCATTCATAAGCATCGGTTTGGTTCTTGCCAAGGACAACTGGTAGCAAACCTTNAGGGCTTCCACTACCAGACCGCCCATNATGATGCATTTTCGGTGCCGCTCGACCNAGTTGAGTTATTNGAAGTCGACTANCTCGATCACAGGTTGCAGCTAAAAGTCCGCGGCGGNCGAAACTACAACTTCACCGACGAACAAGATACNGCCGATCCATTGTTTGTCTTTCACCGAGATGTTGAGAAGGCACGAACACGGCTTGCGCAGGGCGACCAGCCAGCTTCCAAGGACCAATAGAGCGGTCGTTGGTAAAGCCAACCCGTTATCGTTCGACCGAGATCTAGGCATCTCATATNTACCACCTAGCTTGGCGGAGTGAGACTACGCCCGGACAATGGATCGTCTGCTCTGGTGACGNTTGAGAACCTCTCGAGCGAGTCGCTTGCTTAAATAGACTTTCGATTCACAGTTGTTTTGCTTGTTGATCTCNTACTTAATAACGTTGAACTCAAGACTGTCGAGCACACTCCTCATGGAATAGAACTGGTTCTTCGTTTTCACGACAATCTCATCAAATCCGTTGTCTAGTGCCCANACCTCCTGCTCNTCACTGAGCGCGCGGAAATGCCCTTGACCTCGCCAGTCCCGACGGGTTGCCCCGATCCAGCTATACAATATTTTCCGCNCGCTAAAATCAAGNCAGCTGGTCAACCGCACAACGAGATCTATGAGCTTCGGTTCAGACTCTTCGAGCCTTAGTTCATGCGCTACCTTGTAGGAGACAGGGACAACAGTCGCTGGATCATTAGGTAGTGGCGCTTCGGCCATTAGGATTTGATGATCGCGACCATCCAGACGCTGAATCACTTCGGTCGCTGTCTTCCGCCTGGGAAATTCACCGAAATACTCCTCGATATACTGAATCTCCAGAGCACCCTGCTGAAGCGAATACTGCCTGATGTGGTATTCCATCGGTCCCATCACCGCTCACAAGTCTTAGGTAAACCTAGCAGGTGTCCTACTCAAGATTCGGGGTCAACCAGCGTTCAACCTCATCCACCGGCTGCTGTTTGCGGGTGGCGTAGGCTTCCACTTGATCTCGACCAATCCGACCAACAGTGAAATATCGCGCTTCCGGGTGACCGAGGTAGAGCCCACTCACACTGGCAGCTGGCATCATTGCGCACGACTCAGTCAGGCTGATACTCACTCGCCCAGCATCAAGTACCCGAAACAACCTGACCTTCTCGCTGTGATCNGGACACGCTGGATAGCCGAACGCCGGGCGGATACCACGGAAACGCTCAGCGAGCAGATCCTCGTGGGTCAGCTCCTCCGCTGCACCGTACTGCCATTCGCGCCTGACACGTGCGTGTTGGTACTCCGCGAAGGCCTCGGCCAGTCGGTCAGCGAGGGCTTTCGCCATAATCGCGTGGTAGTCATCGTGGTCGCGCTTAAATTCTGCCACTACCTCCTCCACGCCCAAACCACTAGTGACAGCGAAGGCGCCGATATAGTCGGTGCGGTTACTATCACGCGACGCAACATAGTCAGCGAGAGATCGATTTGGTCGTCCGTCAGCCATCACCCCTTGCTGACGAAGCATCGGAAAGCGAGCTAACTCGTGTGTTCGATCCGTGTCAGTGTAGACGGCGATTGACTCCTCATCGGCATCCGCCGGCCAGAATCCATAAACCCCGCGTGCCGTAATGAGACGTTCATCTACTATCCGGCCGAGGAGCGCCTGGGCGTGGGCGTATAGTTCCCTAGCCGCTGCCCCATACTTCGGATGGTCAAGAATCTGAGGGAATCGCCCTTTGAGTTCCCACGCCGAGAAGAAAAAAGTCCAGTCGATGTAGGGCACGAGCTCATCCAGTGGCACATTGTCTATTACTCGCGTACCAGTAAACGACGGCACTGGTAGTTCGGCGGTTGACCAATCAAACCGGAAACGATTGGCTCGGCATTCTTTGAAGGTTAATAAAGGCTTCTTGCTTCGGTTGGCATAGGTCTTCCTAATCTCTGCCTGCGCACGGCTGTTCTCCGCTTCGAACCCATCCCGGGCCGTGGGACTTAACAGGCTCGATACAACATCAATCACCCGAGACGCGTCCAAGACATGGACCGTGCTCTGGCTGTACTCCGGCGCGATCTTAACCGCCGTGTGTTGCCGGCTTGTCGTGGCACCACCAATCAACAGCGGTAACGAAAAGTCTCGGCGTTCCATCTCCTTGGCTACATAGACCATCTCATCGAGCGACGGGGTAATGAGTCCACTGAGACCGATAAAATCGGCGCCCCNATCAACCGCCTCCTGNAGNATCGTGTCGCACGGCACCATCACNCCAAGGTCGACCACCTCGTAGTTATTGCAACTCANNACAACACCAACAATGTTTTTCCCTATATCGTGCACGTCACCCTTGACNGTAGCCATCACCACCTTAACCGGCTTCNTGTCNCTGCCTGACGNGTGTTTTTCAGCCTCCATGAATGGTTCAAGATAGGCCACGGCCTTCTTCATCGNCCGCGCACTTTTCACCACCTGCGGCAAAAACATCTTGCCNGCCCCGAACAGGTCTCCGACAANCTTCATGCCCTGCATGAGCGGACCCTCTATGATCTTCAGAGGCCGCGAATATTTCTGTCTCGCTTCTTCNACGTCACCATCAATGAAATCCACAATACCGTGCACAAGCGCGTGCGATAGTCTGGCTTCAACAGAGTTCTCTCGCCACGACAGNTCGGCCTCTCGGGTCGTGCCTTCGCCCTTCACCGATTTCGCGAACGTCACNAACCGCTCNGTGGCATCCGGCCGACGATTNAAAATGATGTCCTCAACATGCTGCAACAGCTCCTGAGGTATGTCCTCATAGACAANAAGCTGCCCCGCATTGACGATCGCCATNTCAAGCCCGNCCCGAATAGCGTGATAAAGGAAGGCCGAGTGGATNGCCTCGCGAACAACGTTGTTACCCCGAAAGGAAAACGAGAGATTGCTTACACCACCACTCACCTTGACACCGGGACACGCGTCCTTAATAACCTTGATGGCTTCAATGAAATTAATCGCGTAGTTGTTATGCTCCTCGAGTCCAGTTGCAACTGCCAGAATATTCGGATCAAAAATGATGTCGTGCGGGTCGAAGTCAAGCTCTTTAGTTAATAGNTGGTNAGCACGCTTNCAGATTTCNACCTTNCGNTCCACCGTGTCAGCCTGGCCNACCTCATCGAACGCCATCACAACGACACCAGCCCCATAGCGCTGGGCCAACGTCGCCTTTCGAAGAAAATCGGCTTCGCCTTCCTTGAGGCTGATTGAATTAATGATCGGCTTGCCTTGGACACACTTGAGCCCAGCTTCNATGACNGACCACTTGGAACTATCGATCATGAACGGAACTCTTGCGATCTCTGGCTCTGTAGCAATGAAGTTCAGAAAACGCGCCATCGTCTGCTCGGACTCGAGCATTGCCTCATCCATATTGACGTCAACAAGGTTAGCGCCACCCTGGACTTGCTCCATNGCGACCGAACTGGCCTCTGAATATTCCTCGCTCTTGATAAGTCGAGCAAAGCGCGCAGATCCGGTCACGTTCGTTCTTTCGCCNATCATTTGAAAATTACTATCAGTATCAATCGTCAGNACCTCAAGACCGGCAAACTGAGTCCTGTGCTCTGGCGTCGGCACANCGCGGGGGGGCAGCCCNGANACGGCCTGCGCTATTGCCCGTATGTGATCAGGTGTCGTACCGCAGCAGCCACCGACAATGTTGACCAAACCACTTTCGGCGAACTCTCGTAGCAGTTGGCCTGTTTCGTCAGGGAGTTCNTCATAANCACCAAATTCATTAGGTAGGCCCGCGTTTGGATAGCAACTAACGAAGGTACTNGCCTGATTCGACAGCTCCGCCAGATACGGGCGNATTTCCCTGGCNCCAAGGGCGCAGTTGATGCCGACTGAAAANGGNAGNGCATGTCGAGTNGANACATAGAANGCATCGATGGTCTGTCCCGACAACGTCCGACCACTGCGGTCAGTCACCGTTACCGACAACATCACCGGAACTTCGTAGCCGCGCTGCTCAAACTCTTCACTTAGCGCAACAATCGCGGCCTTNGCGTTGAGCGTGTCAAAGATCGTCTCAACGAGNAGGAGGTCAACTCCACCATCAAGTAGTCCGCGTGCCTGNTCCGCATAGGCGTCACGNAGCGCATCAAATGTGATTGTTCGAGCCGCNGGATCGTTCACATCTGGAGAGATCGACAGGGTNCGATTAGTCGGACCNATGGCACCCGCCACAAATCTCGGACGGTCTGGTGTTCGGCCAGTCCAGACAGTCGAGGCTCGCTTAGCAAGTCGGGCTGCCTCCACGTTNAGCTCATAGACGATCGCCTCAAGGCCATAGTCTGCTTGTGANACTGAGGTCCCNTTGAACGTGTTGGTCTCGATGATGTCACTNCCAGCTTCGAGATACTCGTGATGTATGTTCTCAATTACGTCCGGTCGTGTGAGGACTAGGAGGTCGTTGTCCCCCTTTAGGTCGCGCTCATGTGTNCGAAAGCGATTGCCACGAAAATCAGCCTCCGACAACCCACATCGTTGGATCATCGTGCCCATCGCACCATCCATCAGCAGAATCCGNCCGGCGAGTGCCTGGGTGAGCTGNGAACGNACTTCCCCACTGCTCTGGAGNACNCCATTCAATTGAGATTCTTCCGACATTGCGTTCGCTCTTTCGTCGTTCGGCACCAGAATTTTCGCAGGCAACCTTTCCCTNTGACCGGCNCGAANACCGATACAAGCCTAGGCCTGTGGTCTAGATGCCGTTAACAAATGGCACCGTGAANGGATCGCCTCAGAAATGGGGGCTGNCCTAGCCGCTCCTTTGGACAGCCTGACGCCNACACGATAGATATATTATTGCAGGATTCGGCCGCCTGCCTCTGATTCCGGAATCGAAACTTCAGAGAAACAGGNACTTTGTCNTATTGTNAGCCGTATGCNTGGCNACCCAAGAACGGTTAAACTCACCNGCTGGCTTTGGCTANTTTGCGGGCTTCTCGGCTTCGCAGGNCCAATCGGTCTCATGCTCGAAGCCTCCAGGTTANTCGGNGGNCTCGCTTATGGTGACCTAGTCACTGGAACGGNACTCGCGGTCNGGGTTNTTTTCTGCGGGCTGGGCGTCGCCGCCGCCTTGGCNCTTNTTCGACGGCATCGCATCGGAATTGTGCTCGCTCGCGCTTCATTGGNGGCNTCAGTTGTGTTCGCGNTGGCCCGAGCNAGTCTGCCCTTCATNCCATCCAATCTCGCGCCGAGCGACGANTGGGTTCGCTTTTGCCTCACTACCNTGCACGNGGTTGGATGGTGGACCTACTTTGCAACGTCGGNTCGTGTCCGTCAGATCTATGGGACCAACTGAGGATTCTGGGGTTAGGTNCTCACGCTCGAGACATAGTAAAATCCGCGTCTCAGTATCACTCCTTCTGANTNCNATGCGNTANNAATGAGATCGAGAAATACNTTGCCTCTGTATTCGCTGTGTTCTTCTCGGNCCGGTTGGNCNGGTGTTCTAGTTAANACCGTTGTAATNTTTGCTGTGCTCCTCGGCACGCTAGANGCGTCGGCACAGTCGGAGTCTGGCCNCTCCTACTATGCTTANGTTTGCGCCGAATCTGACGATGAAGTCGCCTTGGTGCGCTTCGGACCCAATGGCACNGAAGTGCTTAAACGCATNTCGGTCGGAAGCTTCCCGGCCGAAAACGAGGGGCCACACGGCATTAACGTCTCCCCCGATGGTCGACATTGGTATGTTTCACTCGCCCACGGTATGCCATTCGGCAGCGTTCACAAGTACGAAACTGGTACCGACCAGTGGGTAACCGATGTCACGCTCGGCATGTTCCCAGCCACGCTCGACATAGCCGCCAGTACCGGCCTGATGTACATAGTGAACTTCAACTTGCATGGTCCCATGGAACCAAGCACCGTATCAGTCGTTGAAACGCGAAGCATGACCGAGGTCGCGCAGGTGGAAACCGGTGTAATGCCACATGGAGCTCGCCTCAGTCATGACGGACGATCGCTCTACACGGTCAGTATGATGAACGACAAGCTGGTTGAACTTAATGCACTTACTTTTGAAGTGTCGCGGCAACTCAAACTCGGCGATCCCGTGGGGAACGGACGCGTAGGAATGGAGTCTGTTGAAGTCGCTGGCTTAGTTCAGCCAACTTGGGTGAGTCGGCCAACGCCGCAGGGAAAAGTCTACGTGACCGGAAATGCTTCGAACGAAATCTTCGAA
>PBHT01000023.1 GCA_002720285.1 Acidobacteriota bacterium
AAGAGCGGAGAGCGGAAATTAATGGGGTTCGGTCACCGGGTCTATAAATCGTACGACCCACGTGCCAAAATCATTAAGCAGACTGCCGATTCTGTCTTCTCCGTAACAAAACAGAACCCAAGACTTGATATCGCACTTGAGCTCGAACGAATTGCACTGCAAGATGACTATTTCATCAAACGTCGTTTGTACCCGAACGTTGATTTTTACTCAGGCCTGATCTACGAAGCCATGGGCTTCCAGCCGGCTATGTTCCCGGTACTATTCGCTATCCCCAGAACTGTCGGCTGGATCGCTCAGTGGGAGGAAATGCTGCTCGACACCGAACAAAAGATTTCGCGACCTAGACAGCTCTACGTTGGCGCGACACAACGCGATTATGTAAAGCGGGAAAACCGTTCCTAGCTCGGTCGGTGGTCACCGTGGCAAACGGAAACTGAGACCCATTCCGACAAACACATCCTCAGTTTGTCCAACGAGACCCTTCCCGATGTATATGTCGAGTTGGACAATATCCGTTAGTAAAAACGTGAGACCGCTGTCCACTGCAATAAACCCTTCACTGGTCACCGTGTTACCCGTTTGCTTCTCATTCCCGAAGAATTCGAAGAACGAACTTAGGCGATCGGTTAGCCCTAGGCCGAGCGCCACCGAGTACAACGTAAGCTGATCGCGCTCGGGGTTACCAGCGGATGATTCCCACTTCGCTCCAACGTTGTAACCGAGCGACAGTTTCGGAGATAGTTCGTGAGCGAATGCTACAAGAAACGAGGGGTCGATACCATTACTGGAATACTTGTCGCCCCCGGTCGGGAGCGATAATCCCCCAAGCAGTGCCATCTCTGGCCGCCAGCCATCAGCACGCTCGATAAGATTGACCTTGGCACCTAGGTGACCGTCACCCAGCCCTAGGCTTCCCTCTTTCCCGACTACACCAGCGTGGCCAATACGAAGTTCCGTACGGCTACCAAGACCAATGCGGAGTAAAGTCCCTGGCACTTCATAACCGTTCACTTCACCATCACGAGCAAGAAAGTATCCCGTCTCCACCTGCAGGAGACCTCGTGCAACAACTGTCGCCGACTCGGTCTGGTCCGGACGGTCGGTAGTCAGCTCCGGCGATTGGGCAATTGCGGGCTCACTGCCGACTGCTAGAAATATCAAGAAGGGTAACAGTCGCACGTTCTTACTGACGGGCACGAATCTCATGTGATACACGTGCTAGCTTAAGTAGTAGGATTTCCATTTCAGNCTCATAAGTGTGTCTAGCTAATTGCCCTACCTGCGCCTTCAGCACCNCNACCTCAAGCTCTAAANTTNTTCGTTGGTCGAGAAGGCCAGCTTAGCCTCNGATCTGATATTTGGTCTGNCTCCNCCGAACGGTCNAGAAATACNCGCCTCGCCAAAGTACCNTCGAGTCCTGGCTCGCCAGCTACCTTGCCGACGCCNTCACCAGTGTCATCGAGGATTGNACGTTCTGTCGACACACGACCCTGCTGCTCATACCACCGCTCTACNCCGCTACTGGCCCGCGTGAANGCCTCCCATATCGACACNCGTCCATCTTTATCGAAATCGCTAGNTTCAGTTTTGAACGCCTCGACGAAGAANGCAGCGAANTGCGTCTCGTAGCGCTGCTCAGGACTGTTAGTGGCAGTGATGACAATTCGTCGTTCACCAGTCAGGTGCTCTAAAAACGGAAAGCTGGNAGATGTCGTATTCGNAAAAATGAGCCGACCCGGNAGAGGTTCCAGAAGGCTGCGCCATTCGGCCGCATCGAGGTCTGGGCCGACAAGATTAAATTTGGCATCGATACCATCGAAGGTGCCGTGGCCAATGAGTACGACGAGTAACGTAGCATCATCGCTGAGACGCCGAGCNAGGGTTCTCGTNACCTGACGGANACCTTCCTGAGAAGCNCGCCCCACCCGAGGCCCAGGGNTTTCNGCTAGAACGAACAAATCTTCTTCTTGAAAATGTAAATCGCTACGNAGAGAAGATACNAGCGNACCACGCCAACGATCGTACCGTTCTGCGTACGGCGATCCTCCGGACGCGCCAGAGACAATCANCGCAAACCTTTGTTGCGCNGACGTANACACTCCAGCGCTGANAATAAAAAGCACTGAAATCAGGAGGCGTCTACACCACCAACTCATCGCATTCCCCATTGTCGTCGCAGAAGCCATTCGACCGACGGNAGGAATACCAGAAGCAGAAATACCCAAACATTGTTCCAGAGATCAAGTCGNACCNACGTTGCCGAAACTGTCGCACGCTCCCGTAACTGCCNAGGTAATTCGCCCAGCGCNTCAACAGGCACAACGGCNCCTCCTGTTCGCNCNGCCAGCCTCGCCAGCGCTTCGCTATTCATGCGTGGGTCANTTANCTCACGATCACTNCCACCNACAAGGACCCGGGTCTCCACGNTTCCAAGACTNGANGATTCTTGGTCAGCCNGCACGTCAATGCGATAAACACCNGANTGTGCCGGTGTGAACTTTGCCGTGTANCGCCCTGCCANAGCGTCGGTCAAGCTAGGTCGTATCTCCTGGATATCACCAGCCGGCCCAGTCACGTGCACTGTTATCGACGCATTAGNGACGGTCTCATAAGTCGAGTCGCGACTCGAAATCTCCAAATGCACGACCTCACCAGCAACGCGGCCTCCCTCCGTCGAGACGGTTACTGGACCGGGCGCGATCTCTGAGAGCCAGCGGACCGTCTGTTTCCAGAACNTATCGTAGGTATCGTCGTCTGAGGGAAGAAGCATNTTCCACCGCCACGATGCTTCTCCAGTAAACACCATAGTCCGCCCACGACCATACCGCTGCACAGCGATCAGAGGGTATAAGCCGCCACCGGCGCCGACCGTGTGTGCGAGNACCGATGCCCCNGGTTTCGGGTCGCCGAGTGCGGCAACTCCAGCCAGCGGGGGCACCGCATCCCACCTGGNTTGATTGATGTCAGNNGTCATTCCTAAACGCATGAGGCCGTGATTCGCGCCGGCGGCGGTCAAGCTCACGGTGTTAGGCTCACGGACCGCGCCTTGNGCAATTGTCGTGGTGCGACCNGCCAAGTACAAAGGAAGAATTGTCTCAATTGGNGTNCTCGCCAGGCCACGACCTACAAATGCCTGNGCTCCAAACACTAGTAAACCGCCTCCCCGCTTCGACACAAAATCAACCGTCATNTTGAGCTGGTCTGNCGAAAAAAATTCCGCAGGAGTGTTTGCCAAAACNANCGCATCGTANAAGAAGAGCGCGGAACGATTCTGAGGATAACCNGTCGAGAGCGCGNGCGTCCGATCGGTATCCCCCTGGATGTAAAANGTGTTCTGTCCTCGGTCGTTAGCACCCTTCAGCACGACCGAATCTAACTCAATCCCTTCGTCCTGTAGCCAAGCCCGCTTAAGGAAACTGTGGTCATAACCGGGGGCGCCTTCAACCAATAACACCCGCCGCAGTCGACCNGACGGNGGCACAAGCACACGCATGGCATTGTTGTCCGGGGTCAACTCAGACGGGTCGACAGGCACCTCAACTGTGTAGCGCGTCGCAACGTCTGATTTCGGAGATACACGGAACACGATTGGTAAAGGCGCACCTGATTCGGCTGGGGTCACCCAATCCAGTTGGACTAACCGCCCATNTTCCAGAAGCCTGACCTCGATTGGCTCCTTNCCGAANCCATGNCTGACAACGGACGCGCTCAAATCGANAACAGAGTTNGCCAGGTTAGCTGGCCCGACCGTCACATCCAGNACCTCACGGTCTCGTTCGATAACCGCCCGACCGACACCGACAGCAAACACTGGAAAAGCACCGGCACCNGANACCTCGACTGACTCGCTGCCTGTCTCTCCGCCATCGGAAACGACAATCACACCAGCAACGGTTCGCCCACGGTAGCGCTCACGAACACCACGTAAAGCACNCTGAAGATCACTTTGGCGAGCGTCAGCTCGAAGATTAGTCGGTTCGACCGNGNTNAGTANTTCACCAAAGCCTAGNAGNTCNACATCAAAGACTTCGCCAANACTTGGTAGNAGAACCTCCTCAACCAATCGTGACGCNTCGTCGATCCGACGGTGGCCGTCATCATTAGCATCCTTCAAGCGCATACTGCGTGAAACATCAACGAGAATCGGNACGATTGCATCGAGACGATCGGTAGACGGCTCAAGTAGAACNGGACGTTGCAAGATCAAGATCAATAGGAGTAGCACTGATAGCCGGAGTGACATCAATANCGACNGAAATCCAATCGATACCGGCACGAGCGGTCTCCAGTAGGCACGNAACGTCACCCCAACCGCACCAATTACCAGTNTCGCAATCAGCCACCAAGGCATCAACGCATCAAAAACCATCGTCACTCCTGGNTACCACNCGANCTATCGCCGTCGCTCCGCNACGGCCAACGCTTCGTAATACGCCTCTACCAACGCACGATAAGTCTCAGGAACCGATTCATCNGCACCACTACTCAAGCGTCCCCGGAGTTCCTCAACCGACAGCAGTCCCGACCGGCTTGCCTCAAGCCGTTCGAGAGCTTCAGCCACNTCCNGCCTAAGCTCATCCCACCNCGTNAAATCCTGCTTAAAGGCCTCGGTACCGGGTGCGGACCTGGTGTACTGGCCGCTCAGACCATTAACTCGACTGGCCAATGAAGGNTTTTCNCGTCGAAGCTCACCAAGGAGGTCCTCCGCACGTCTTAATTCACGGTCGTATGCTTCACCCAGTNGCGCTAAGCNNCCAGACTCGTCTTCGANGTTCGNTTCTACATTGGTTGCTGAAGNCGCAAGGTCACNTNCCTCACCCAATCTCTCCAGAGCTTCAATTTGACGTTCGAGANCCCCTAAACGTTCCCGTAATGCTCGCGTCCGGTCCAGTTCCTCCGAAAGCCGCCGGGCTTCATCGCTGAGACCTCCAGGCACTAACTCAAGCCGTTCAGCCACCTGCGTCAGCGTATCCCTNAGGACATCCTCNGACTCAGTCANACTACGACGTTCGTCCTCTGAAATTCCGTCTGACGTTCCAAAAGNGCTTCGTAAGGTGTCAGCAGATTCACGGAGGCGAGGAGCTAGGCGTTCTTCTTCGACCNTGCCAGNCACCTCTTCTAGCGTCCNTCGACCCTCTGNATCATTNTCGAGNCTNCGGGCNAGNACGCCGGTNGCCTCATGAAGAAGGTCGACCCGGTCNGCCATCTGAGCCTGCTCCTCAGCGAGGCGTGTTCCCGTATCGCGACTCGGCTGACCAACTTCGAGCTGGTCCACTTCGCGAGCGATAACCGTTTGGGCGTCAGCAAGGTCCCTCGCTTCTGACTGTAGTTCAGCTACAGCCCTTTGGCGCTCTTCAGGATTGAGATACCGCAACTCCTGTTCAAGAGCACTGAGTCGACCTATGGCCTGTCGCCCATGCTCACTTGCACCGCTGAGATCACCACGTCGAAGTTCCCCAGCTGCAGCGCGCATCTCTTCAGAGACTTCCCGCATCCGCTCCCCGTCCAGCTGTGTTGTCGGTCGTACCGCCTGGGTAGAGGCCTGACCACCGGAAGTTTGTTGGATGCCTTCGCCTAACTGGTCGAGCATCCGAGTTAGCCGCTCAGCTTCGTCCCTCAGCTCGGTTTGTTCTCTGGTCAGTCGCTCAAGCTGCTCTTGAAATTCTCGAGAGCCCACTTCAGGACCTTGACGCTCAAGAGCCTGCTTCCGGCGATTGAGATCCGATTGCCGGCCGGCCAATTCCCTCACCTCATCAAGCGCTTCACTTTCAGGGTTGTCTGGCTGGCCAGCCGATGAGCGCGTTTCGTAGTTCGTCTGTTGCTGACGACGTAACTCTTGGTCAAACAACGCTGAGAGGTCTTGGCCCGGTCTTCCCGAGCCACCACCTACCGCCGCCTGCCGCCGGGAAACTTCCCGTTGCCGAATTTCGGCCTGAGCACGCAGCAGATGGTTCAATGCCGCCATCTCGTGGGGAATAGCCTCATCAGTCTCAATATTTTCCAGTGCCGTCTTCGCGAAACCCATAGCGCGAACTGCAAGATCCAACGGTGCTCCATCACGCGTTCCACTTGATCCCACTTCACCCTGCCGTCGTCCTGGGCCAAATTCCTCAAGAGCTTGTTCCGTGCGCACCTTGAGTTCACCCTGAGCACGGGCCACCGTACGGACCTCGTTCTCGACACTAAGCTCCTCAACCTGTCTATCGAGTTTCCACGTAGCCACCACGATCGCACGTTGAGCAGCCGTCAAATCAGCAAGACCTGTACCGCCATCACCCCCTTGCGACTGACTCTGCGCTTCAACAAATTCTTGTTCAAATGGCGTAACGTCAAGAAAGTAGATGTCACTACGCGCTTCGGTGGATGCCTTCGCCCGATTCACATCCAGCGCGCGCGCGTAATAAGTAACAAAGTCACCAGGCACAACATCAAGATCCTCAATGTATAACGTATGGATTCCAATCCTGGTCGTCAGATCAGTCGACCCTGGAAGTGGCACGGCCTTGTCTTCATCGCCCCTAACTGCATAGACGATCTCAAAGCGTTCGAGACCATAATCATCATCGGCACGGGCTTCGATGGTCACCTCCTCCAGTGGCGTAACCGAGCGGTCCCCATCTGGCCTGAGAATCCTGACGGTGGGAGGAAGATCAGCGATCGCGCGAATAAAGTACTGGCCCTCGCTCAAATTACTAAGACCCTGATTGTCGGAAAGGGTCACCCGATAAGCATCATCCGCCGAAACCTCGAAGCTCCCAGTCAACGTCGTGTCGTCCCGGAGCACCAACGGGATGAGAGACCCGTCCGAAAGCACCATTGCGCCATCCTCAATCGGTTTGTCTGCGTAGACAGTGAGCGTTACCGCTGTACCAACTGGTGCATACACATCTCCGCTATCGATCTCTATACGCCGCTCGAGCCGAGTAAATAGTGGATAGTCGTATTCGACGTCAATCCGATCAATATGGGGCACCGTGAGTGCCGTCACGTTGTACTCATCCGACCGGGCACTAGCTGCACTCACCCGATAACGAAAACTCTCACTGACCGAGGTAAACTCGAACTGGAAACTTCCGTCGTCAGCCCGCATCTCAATGTCCTGCCATTCATCACCTGACTCAACTTGTAACACCGGATGAATTAGGCGAGATGTAACCGTGACCCCTTCCACCTGCGCCCGCACCTCCAGCGATCCACCCTCCATCACACGAGCATCACCTGGCGAGACGTTGATTCGGACAGTCCCAGGAAACGCATACAGACCTGCTGCATCAACAGCTCGTTGAGCCGGTGTCAGTGCTAAGCTGAGGGCGGTCACGAGGACGATACCGCCGGCAACGCTAAGGCCGATTGCACGTCTGATCTGCGTACCCGAGACCACGCGGTCAAGTTGCACAGTCTGAACCTGATTCGATGCATCAGTAATCACCATCGACTGAACCGCAGATCTCACGGTACGACTACCGAGTTCAACTGCACTTGCTAGCCGGTCCTCAAATTCCGGCACTTGCTCTTCAATAAATCTGGCCACTTGTCGTGGGGACGGGGTTTTACGAAGCGGCCACCATATTAAGAGGGCTTGACCGATCGCTACGACTGCCGCCGTCAGCGCTAATGCAATAAGCGATAGGCCCGTCGGCAGCCAGAAGGTATCCACCATGACTGCAACTAGCACGATCACGCCGACACTACCAAAGACCCTAGCGCTAGCACGCAACACGGCAAGCGTGACCCAGCGTCGTCTGACCTTGGCAAAGAACGTCCAGAGTGGCTCGTCTTGACTCTGCATGCCCCCTATCCCGTCCGGCGACCTAGAAGACTCTCAGCAGCGAGTGCCAAAATCATCAGACCGAGTGTGTAACGCCAGTATCCGCCGTCCCGTTCCCGTTCATCCATTGCGTGGTCAGTTGTTGAATTGATCGTAGTGCCTACCTTTGCTACCTCGGCTTTGAACTCGGCAACTGACATACTCGTCATGTCAGATTCTGCCCGATCGACGTTGATGGCCACCCGTTGCGAGTCAGCTAACTCAATAAATCCTGGACGACTAACACTCTCCCGTGGACCGTCGCCAACGACCAACTCACGCGGTTCATTCCGATCGCCACTGAGGTGCCTTATTGTCTCGTGCACGAACGGTACAAACATCGGATGACGCGGAAAATCGTTCCACGTACTTTCGAAGTCCGAACCGAATACAAGTAGTCGTCCAAGATCGAGGTCATGTTCCGTTAGCGCAGCCGTCCCATCACTGAAGTGCGCAAGCACGCTACCGTCTGTGCTTGAATCTAGTCTCCGAGTCCGCACATACCTAACCTGAGCCAGGTTTCCCAGCTTCTGTCCAAACGCTTGAAAGATCGGGTGCCTTCCATCAGCCGGTACAAATCTTCGGTCCACCGAGCCTGCGTCATCATTTTCCGGCACGGAAGGACCCACACCGCCAAATCCCGAAAGCATGAGCGGTTCTATATAGGGACCGGCAACAATAAGTACTCCGCCTCCCGCGCGCGTAAATCTCTCGAGTTCAGAAAGTCCCCGGCGGTCCAATCCACGAGTAGTCAACAGCAGGACTACGGCTGGTGGAACGTTTGCCTCTGACAGACTCGACGAAAGCATCGCTGCCGCGGTCTGCACAATCTCAAATCTTTTCGCAACATCTCCAACCTGAAGGGCCTGGTCCAGGTAGAACGCCTCAACCGATGAGTCTCCAGACTCTGTGACCAAAAGAATCCTAAGTGGCCTCGGCGGGGAAAGCATTAAGTAACGGGCATCATCCGCTTCGTAGCCAGTAGCATCATTTATGATGACGCTAGCCTCACCACGTTGCGGCAGGACAACAGGGAAAATAACCTCGGTGCTAGCTCTCATAGGTACCGTGACCACCGCCCGATCCACCTCGGCCCCATCGACAAGTAATCTGGCAGTTACCGCTTGGCCCACCGGACCACCGTTGAGCACGATAGCCCTCGTGTTAGAAGGGCCACCCTGAATCTCAGTCACAGCCAAATTGCCCATTGGGGGCTGAATTGTTACAACGTCGAGTGGAATCCGATCGGGTAATACACCATGATCACCAGACACCCAGCCACTACGTTGAAGATCTGTGACAATAACAATCTTTCCGGTCTTGTCTCCGATGACCTGGGCTGCCCTATCGAGCGCAAGGCGATACCTGGTGGCGCCCCATCCGGTCGAAAGCTGAGCGATGGCTGCAAGCGCCTTCTGACGGTCAAGCGACGGTTCAGACACTAGAACCGCACCTTCATCAAAAGCCACAACTGCTACTTCTCGGGAAGAATTTTCCGCAAGTACGGCGTTAACCGCTAATTCACGGGCACGAGCAAACCGGCCTTGACCGGACATGCTGAACGATCGATCGACCGCCACAACGGTCAGGCCCCCAGTAACGTCGACCAACGTACTAGCGAGATAGGGCCGCGCAAACGCCACAGCCAGCAAAACTAGAGCCGTCACCCGCAGAGCCAACAAGAGCCATTCACGCAACATCCGTCGATTTGTTTGTTCAACCGGTGTCTTCTTAATCAGAAAGACTGCAGAAAAATCTCGGCGCGCTGCTGGAGTTCGCTTCAACAGGTGCAGTAGGACCGGAATGGCGGCCGCGGCCAGGCCAAGAAGAAACGCCGGAATAAGAAACGATACACCGAACATCTAGTTTCACTGATGGCCGTCTTCTACTGACGGCGGCTGCGTGTCGACAAATAACTCATGAGTGCGAAATCCAGTGACTTGGATGTATCCACAAGTTGGTAATCAATCCCGACTAGACCAAGTTCGCGTTTGTAATGAGACACAAGTGATTCAATCTCACTTAAATAGTGGTCACGTACTTCGAGCGGAGCTGCCATCACCTCGTCTGACGTCTCCATATCGCGAAAACGCGTTAACCGATCGTATGGAAACGTAAGTTCATCATGATCCAGGAGATGAAAAACAACGATGTCTGTACCACGGAAACGAAGATGCTTTAGACCTTGAATTGTCTTTGCTGGATCGTCAAGCAGGTCAGAAAGCAAAACAACAACTCCACGTTTAACTAATGAGTCAGCCAATTGGTGAAGTGGCTTCGCCACGTTAGAGCGAGTACCCAGAGATAACTGGTTTAGCGCTAGCAGCACTGACCTGAGATGCCCAGGACGAGCGCTCGGTGGTAGGTGGGTAACGATATTGTCGTCGAACGCAATAAATCCTACCGCATCACGTTGACGATTCATCAAGTAGGCAAGCGAAGCTGTTAAATACGAACCGTACGCTAGTTTAGTAACATCTCGGGATCCGTAACCCATCGAGCCGCTGACGTCGAGTAGAAGGTGACACTCTACGTTGGTTTCCTCGTCAAATTTCTTAACGTAGTAACGATCGCTTCGGGCATAAACCTTCCAGTCAATCGTCGATAGATCATCACCCGGTAGGTACTGTCGGTACTCTGCAAATTCAACACTGAAACCTTTAAATGGACTTCTGTGTAACCCTGACAAGAATCCTTCGACGACGGTCCGTGCCCGCAATTCCATGGAGCCAATACGAGCAACGACGGCTGGATCAAGAAAGCGAACTTCACCTCCCGTCGCCTTAATCGGCATGTTACATCTCACTCCGAGGCGGCGGAACCGCCTCAAGAAGTTGAGTCACCAACTTATCGGAATCGACCTCCTCAGACTCAGCGTAGAAGTTCGTGATTATCCGATGGCGAAGGATCGGCGGTGCTAACGCCGCAACATCACCAACGGAAACATGGAACCGCCCGTGCATAAGTGCACGAGCCTTTCCTCCGAGAATCAACGACTGCGAGGCGCGTAAGCCGGCCCCCCATTTCACCCACTGCTGAATAAAGTCAAGGTTCGCGCGTCGGCCTGGCCGGGAGGCATCCACCAGACGGACTGCATAGCGTGCTACCTCTTCAGAAACATACACTTGTCGGATTAATTTCTGAAAATCGGTAATGTCAGAGCCGCGCAAAACACACGAGGCCGGCTCTCGGCTGGTTCCAGTCGTTTCCGTAACAACACGTACCTCTTGGTCCTCCGAAAGATAGGTCATTACGATGTTAAACATAAACCGATCAAGTTGCGCTTCAGGTAATGGATATGTACCTTCCAACTCAATCGGGTTTTGGGTGGCTAAAACAAAGAAGGGTTGGTCGAGTTGGTAGGTTCGACCCGCTGCCGTAACTTGGTGTTCTTGCATCGCCTCAAGTAGGGCCGCCTGCGTTTTTGGTGGCGTTCGATTAATTTCGTCGGCCAGAATGATTTGTGAAAATATCGGTCCTTTAACGAAACGCAGTGCTCGATGCCCGCTTTCCTCATCAAGAATCTCGGTTCCCGTAATGTCGGCTGGCATTAAGTCAGGTGTGAACTGAATCCTTCCAAAGGTCAAATCCAAGATATCGGCCAAAGTCTTGATCATTAAGGTTTTCGCTAGTCCCGGAACGCCAGTGATCAGACAGTGTCCACCTGTAAAGAGTGCAATTAACACCTGATCGATGCACTCGTCTTGACCAACAATCACCTTCCGTAGTTCAGCGAGGATCTGCTTGCGGCCATGCCTAACGCGCTCTGCCAATTCGGTTGCGGTGGTCTCCGATATTGTTTCCATGCGCCGTTTGTCACTCCCGCTATCAATGGGTCAACACGTAGATGATCTCATTGATCATCATTCGATACGACTGTCCCGTGTACTTGATGTAACCTGGATACTCTTCAGCGTTCGACCACTCCCAGCCGTCCCCCATATCAGTATTCCAGTTGATAAGGACCATTGGGCGGCCCTCATCATCTAGCACAGCACGTAGCCGTGGCACAAAGCCGCCCTTTTCCCACGTTCGGCCACTAAAAAAAGCACCTAACCCTGGAATCTGAGGATAGGAATCAATCTTGTAGAAACAGCTAAAAATCGGATGATCTGGCTCAAGATCGACAATGTCATACCCTGGTAGCACCTTTGAAATCTGTGCGACAAAGTGGTCCCATTCAATCGGCCCATGGAAATCATCGAACGTGATGGTTCCACCACGCAGTAAAAACTCGCGCAACCTCGTAACCTCATCCGCTCCCAATTGGAGATTTCCAGGTTCCACAAAATAGAGCCACGGATATTCCCAGATCCGTTCTTCGTCCAGTGTTACAACGATCGGATCATTCACCTTGATAGAAGTGAGCCGTGAAAGGCGACGAGAGAGGTTTTGCTCGGCTGCCGGCGCGTCGATAGCCCACGGCTCATTCCAATACTGACGAAACCTGGCCTCGTTCATTGTTATTGAGGTATATCGAACGCGTACAAACGTCCACTCCAAACCGACGAATCGGTTAGCCGAAACTGTAGAAATTTGTTCGTGTACACGCGCAACGAGCGGCTGTGCGATGACCGCGAGAGCCACCAGCACTCCCACCGCGAAAACTGTCCGCACTGCGCAACTCTGCATCTCCGCACTACGTGCTCGCTTCATACTTATGGCAGCTCCCCCACTGTACGGAGCAGTAATTCCTGACCTCGTTCATACGAAGGAGCGATCTCAAGTGCAGCCAGCGCATGTTGTTTCGCCTCGCCTATTTTGCCAGCGAGTATCAGACTTTCAGCCAAATCACAATGAGCAACCACGACATCCACTGGACCTGCAGCTAATGCCACACGAAACTCTTGGACCGCTTTCTCTATCTCACCGCTGTCCAGCGCCAGCCGACCAAGTGCAGCATGCGGCACTACGTCAAACGGATCAATCGCGATGATACGCTCGTAAGCCACTTGCTGATGCTCTCGGTGTCCCGTTTCCTCAGCTAGCGCCGCCAACTGCCGGGCCGATTGGAGGTCCTGGTGATCATACGCCAGCAGGCCTACCAGTTGGTTCATCGCGCGATCACGATGACCTTGTTTAATCGCGATCTCGGCCAGTAATGCACGTGGGCTGTTGGCTCCAGTCGCGACAGTTACAAGTGTCAACGCATGCTCTAACACATCAACCGCAGCATCGAGCTCGCCCGCAGAGTAGAGAGCATGGCCATAGGTCACCTGAATGGCATAACTAGCAGGATAGGACTTCGCCAATGCGCCGAGCATGTCGAGTTGTGTGCCAGCCTCTGGGAGCGGCCCAGACACAGGCTGCTGTAATGCTCGCTGTAAACTGCCAAACCGCTCCTCAAGAGCAATATCAAAGCTTTCTTGTAAAGCGTCAAAATCGGTTCCGGCAACCTGCTCAAGTAATGCCTCGGTATCAAATCCTTCTGCATAACCACGTAGCAGCTCAGGCAACATATTCTCACCATACAAATCGACGAGATGTTCAACTACGAGAGACGCTTGATAGTAGGCTAGGACAATCGTTTCCGGTTTCGTAAATCCGGTATTCAGTTGTCGTAACGGTAACGTCTCACCATTTTCAAGCGCTTGCGCAAAAGTCAATTCCATATTACGACCCCAAGCAGNNTTNGCTAGCCCTTCTTCGTAGACTGAAATACCTTCAGTCAGCCAGCGCGGCACACGGTTNCGAGACATCTGCAAGGTAATAACGTGTGCCATCTCGTGCCACAGAGTCGCTTGCCAGTTAAAGGTGCCGGGGGGNCGGGCGCGCGGTGAATCCATCGTAACAACCCGTCCGAAGCAAGCCCCGAGCGCNCCGATCATTCCAGGAAGCCCCAAATTACGTACAGCGAAATCATCGTGANGNGGAAATACTTCAATCAGAATTGGCCCGTNTATCTCAACACCGTAACGGCCGCCAAGCGTCTCAAGCGCCTGAGAAGCGAGAGACACAACGTAATCACCCAGTATGGGGGACTCGCTTGGATGAAGACGNACAACTAAATCACCCTTTCGAATCGTNTCAAACTCGTCTANCGCATCCAACATTTGTAGCAAGTTGAAAGTAACGATATTGAAAGGATCGGTTTCGAACGATTGATCGAGCTGCTCCCGAGCACNCACCTCATCGCCCGTGCGAAGCAAATGCATNCCNAATTCAGCCTGAGCGAGCGGGCTNCCAGGCGATAAATCCAGNGACTTCTGAACTAATGNAACCGCTTCGTCAAACCGGTAATGACTCGCCGCCTGAGCCCCTGTCACACGNTAGACCTCGCCGTAATGAGGATTNAGCGCAAGAANNCCAGCGACTTCAGTTTCAAAATCTGTAATCCGGTCTTCGATATAAGCAATGGCAGCACGTAGAGACCNCGCNTCAAAACTATTCGCGTTAATGCTGAGCGCTTGCTNAATCATCAAAGACGCGTCGTCGTAACGCCGTTCCTGAAGAGCTAACTCGGCTAGGAGTAGNTGGGCCGCCTCCGACGACTCGTCCANTTCAATTGCACGGCGGGCCATTTCGGCTGCANCAGATGGATTTTCACTCACCAACGTGCGTCCGAGNCCAANATGTGCAGGTACCCACTCAGGGTCAGCGGTNAGGGCCGTTCGAAATGAGCGAACCGCATCNTCGATGTTATATTTTTCTAGAAACAATTNGCCCCAAGCAGTATTNATNGCTGGGTCTTGGGGAGCTNCCGCTGCGGCGCGCCTATAAAAATCATTCGCCTCACGNAACCGGCCAAGAGCACGTGCGGCTTCGGCTACCCGAAGTAATTCCACATCGACCCGACGCCTTGCCCCTGTGTTNATGATCGGNNCTAGAGTATCTAAAGCCTCAGCAGNCCGACCAAGGCGCGTCAGNAGGAGNCCAAGTTCAAGAGCCGCTTCGCCAGTCGAATCGATCCTAATTGCAGGAAGGAANAGCCGCTCCGCTTCAGCGTAGTTTCCCTGNCTCGCAGCAATCAGGCCNAACACNGCGGCCGCCGTGGAATCGTTTGAGCCNCGAGCAATTGCGAGACGTCGTGCCTCNGCAACATCACCTAGTGCCAGTGCACGCCTAGCAGCACGTAGAAAATCNTGCCGTTCGGACACTTCACTAACTGCAANTNGTTGTACGCCTGAGNTTTGTGTTGATGCGCTAAGCGGANTACCCAACCAGACTGCAGTTATGCAGGTAAGGACGGAGAGGAGCNCTCGAGACGGCCGCGACGCCCCGCCACGGCGCAACCCTTGATCCAGCAGAACCATGCTACGAATGGCACGATTATACCCCCGAGTTTGAGTCAGCCCTAGTGGCACTCACCTTCNTACTCGCAGTAATCCTGGNNAATTCGACAAAGCAGAACNGGNGAGGAACTNNNCTAGAAAAATGCAACCGACTGATGGGATGGAATCTCAAAGCGATTACGGCAGCGTGTACAGACAACATAATCATCGACGCGNACCATNTAGTCNCGCAATTTCCCAAACAATGCCCGGTCACGCTCGTCAGCGCCNCGAGGTGGACGTTCNTTCNTTACGCGCCTAATCCAGCGAATCTTATACTCTCCACGATGACGACACTTAGGACAGCCATANGTTGNAGGCTTTAGTTCCTGNTTTTCGTTAAAGAANTCCCGTTCGTTAAGCGCCATNTCGGGACCGTGACCNTGTTACANAANTTGAACNNGTTGCANTGGNGATCCGTCGTNACGCTAGTNAATCCTTGACGAACATCACGAGCGACCAAATACGAGGGAAGTTGACCTTCTCNACCGANNCAGGACAAAGCCCTNCTTGCACCAGCAACGCTCGAAGNTCAAGATCAGCCTTGAAACCCAGGTGGACCGTAAGNGGAGACAATATCCGTTCGATCCNNGCGAGAAACNTCCGNTCGCTGAGAAANTGGTTCAAAACAATGATCCGCCCTCCCTTCCGGCACACGCGATNCATTTCCTGCACCACTGATACCGGATCAGACACGACGCTAATCACGTAAGGAGCATAAACNAGATCGAACGATTCATCAGGGAANTGAAGTTTTGTGGCATCCATTTGCTTTAGNCNTACGTTCCGCACCCCGTGCNGTTCTAGCCGNCGTTGCGCACCCTCAAGCATTGACACGGACAGGTCGATTCCTGTGACCTTNCAATCGTCGGGGTACAGCACCGCANTTATCCCAGTACCAACCCCAACCTCAAGCACCTCGTCACCCGCCTGGATGGCCAAACGCTTGATAGCCTTTAAGCGACCAGGGTGCAGTGCTGGACCAAACATCACATCAACGATTGGCCATTTACCCAAGTANACCGACGAAATCCGTTCGTAGACNTTATGAACGAAGCTGGTTTCTACAGACACNGTCGAAAGCGCCCGCGTACCCACATCGGACGACACCATAATGTCATTGTCCGATACCGATTCTTGGTCAAACAGAGATACCAAAACCCTCCCTCACCTCGGCACGCGCTCTNTGCGTGCGAACGAACCACGACTATATCTTGGNGGTGAATACAGAGCAAGGCAACNGCCAANCGANGATAGTTCCNGNTCGCCTCCTCTCNATAGATAATCTCANNGCCTTGTNGCGNTCNTCAGTCAAGTTCGNAAAGGTCGCAACTNTNTTCTGAACCATATTCGTNATAACTTATTCACAAATAAGATCTTTGGTCNANTGACACGTTTGACACCCTGNCGNNGCACCGGTATAGTTTTTCGGTTGACCGGCACAGGATTGATNCCANNCGTCTTTCCGAGNTNCNGCTGTTATCTGCCACGGNGCTGAANCTCNNGTCGNATGNCTAACGATGACNGANTCTAANTCNTCTTCCNAAAACAGCGAAGACAGCCNCCNTGANCAACCCTCTTCTTCCTCANTGGANGCNGCGAGCAACCNNNCTACNCACAGGNCNAAGNCTNCTNCGCTTNTCAANCGNNTAATACAAGANGTNGTCACCTGGTTNAAAACCTTGGCATCGGCAGCNGTTTACGCGACNCTAATCGTAACCTTCGGTTTCCAAGTGGCACGTGTCGAAGGCCAAAGNATGGCGCCNACGCTGATCGATCAGGANCGACTNATCGTCAATAAGCTCATCTACCGACTTGATGAGCCCCNACGTAGCGACATCGTCATGCTNTATTATCCGATCGACCCCGACAAGTCATTCGTAAAACGAGTCATTGCCGAAGAGGGNGATACTTTCCGNATTGAGAACGGACNCGTCTTCGTGAACGACGNGCCTGTACGAGACGACTACGTAACTCAAGGATTTAGGAGCTACGAAGACTACGGGGAGCAGGTCGTGCCGCAAGGCTATTACTTTGTAATGGGCGACCACAGGAACAACAGCTCCGATAGCCGACATTGGGGAATGGTTCCAAAAAAATACATCATCGGTAAAGTTCAAGTCCGATGGTGGCCAATCCCCACCGCCCGAGTATTTTAATCGCTTAGGGATTCCGCGTAGAGCATCTCGATCACTTTGTTCCAGCGCTCTTCTACCACACGACGACGCACTTTCATTGTCGGCGTGAGTTCACCCCCCGCAATTGAGAACTCGGCAGGTAGCAGCTTAAACCGCCTAACCTGCTCAAATCCGGCCAGGGTAACGTTCACCTCGTCTACGACTTCCTGGTATAGCAACTGGACGTCAGCCCGTTCCACAAGATCCTCAATCGGGATAAAACTCGCTCCGTCTCGAAGGACGAGCTCCTCAAGCTGTGCTCGATCTGGAATTAAAAGTACGGCGATAAAACGACGTCGGTCGCCAAGTAGTAACGCTTCAGCGACGAGTGGGCTCCTTTTAAAACGCGCCTCAATTGGCTGTGGCGCAATGTTCTTTCCATTGGAAGTAACAAGAATGTCCTTCTTACGGTCAGTAACACTCACGTAACCATCGTCGTCGATATTGCCGATGTCCCCTGTGTGAAACCAACCATCGCGAATCACCTCAGCGGTCGCATCAGGCTTCCCGTAGTAGCCCTGCATCACATTCGGCCCACGAGCTAGTAGCTCACCGTCTGGCGCGACTTTAAGGTCAACCCCAGGTATCGCCTTGCCAACAGTGCCAATCCGCACAGCCTCCGGTGGATTAAGGGTCAATACCGGAGCCGTCTCCGTTAACCCATAGCCTTCAACGATTGGCATTCCAATTGCGCAAAAAAACTCAGCCGTAGATATCCCTAACGGAGCTCCCCCTGAAACAATTAACCTTAGCCGGCCACCAGTACGAGCACGAATCTTTCGAAAAACCATTCGGTCAGCGAGTAGGTTTTGAAACCGTATATACCAAGGCACAGACTGGTTTGCGAACTGTCGTGAAGCACGGCTCCATCCAGCACTGATTGCCCACCCGAAGATTTTCCGGCGTATAGCTGGCGCCTGAGCCACTGACTCGAGAACCCTAGCCTGCACCTTCTCGTAGACTCTCGGGACACCAGTCATGATGGTCGGTTTGATCATCCGCAGATCACGAGCGATTGTTTCGAGTGACTCAGCAAATGCCACCGTGACGCCCTCACAGAGATATGCATAAACCACGGTACGCTCAAGCGAATGACTCAAAGGCAAGAACGACAGCGCAACGTCGTCAGACTTCATCGAAATCATCTGAAGTGATGCCCGAACATTTGACAGGATGTTTACATGGGTAAGCATTACACCCTTAGATCGTCCAGTTGTACCCGACGTGTAAATAATGGTTGCAATGTCGTTTGGACTAACGCCATTTACAGTCTCACGATAACGCTGCGCAAGACCTTCCTCAGTAAGCAACCGTCGCCGGCCACGTTCGGCGACGTCGCACAATCCCATCTCACCAGATTCATCACGAGAAGTTTCATCGCTTTGGCGATCGATCACCGCCACGAGTTCCAACTGAGGCAATGTTTGCAACACACTCCGAACCTTGGCGGCCTCAGCCTCACCCGCAACAATGGCAAACCGCACC
>PBHT01000024.1 GCA_002720285.1 Acidobacteriota bacterium
GAATTCTCCTTGGGTAGATTGTCAATACTGGAGCCGACGAGCGGACTCGAACCGCTGACCTGCTGATTACGAATCAGCTGCTCTACCAACTGAGCTACGCCGGCCCAGGAGAACCGTGTCTTTAGTGTGGCGCACAGCGATCGGTACGACCGGGGATGGTAGCACACATCCAGCGGTCTCTTGAGCGCACGCTGCTGGAGGAATTACAAGATGATGAGAAGCCGCCTCGATACTACAGGCGTAGGTTAGTGCGTTTCACTTTTTCTCATCTGAGTTTCTCAAAGGCGGCGTTTAATTCCTGACAGTTTGTGCGAGTGTTGTTCGGTTGCAGTTCACTCTGGGCTGGACTAGGATGGCCTGTTCGATACTTGGAGAAATTGAGCACCGTACCCCCAGAGATGTCCGAGCCCGTTACAAACCAGGACGGTCAGATTGTCATCAGCGGCGCACGTACGCATAACCTGAAGGGTATTGACCTATCGCTCCCTGCCAACCAGCTTATTGTTGTTACGGGCGTGAGTGGTTCGGGTAAATCGTCACTTGCGTTTGACACGCTCTACGCTGAGGGGCAGCGACGCTATGTTGAGTCACTGTCAGCCTATGCCCGTCAGTTCCTTGAGCGGATGGAAAAGCCCGATGTCGATCGGATTGACGGCATCGCCCCGGCAATCGCCATTCGCCAGAAAAATAGCGTCCGGAACCCTCGATCAACGGTGGGTACCACTACCGAAATTCACGACTATCTCCGCCTTCTGTGGGCGCGAGTAGGCCTGACCATCTGCCGGCAATGTCGCCGTAACGTAATTCGCGAAACGGCCGAGCTTGTGGCTAAGCAACTCAGTGGACTTCCAGAAGGTACGCGTTTACTGCTTGGTTTCGAAATGCCGGTGGTCTACGGGCTTGATGCGGTCGTTGTGAACGGTGGTGAAGGTGACGGGGGAGGCGATGTTTCAGAGGGGCCCTCAAATGAGCATGGTGAGTTGGTCGGGGCGGTGCCGGCGACGATCGAAGCGCTGCGACGACGGGGTTTTGGCCGACTTTACGTTGATGGCCAGGTCGTGGGATTTGATGATGTTGACTACGAGTCGCTCGTCGATCGTTCCTGTCTGGATGTGTTGGTTGACCGGGTCAAGGTAGCATCAGGTCTTCTGGCGCGGTTAACAGATTCGATTGAGGTTGCCTATCTGGAAGGCGGGGGTAGCGCATTCGCAATTCAGCTTTCTGAGGAGGGCAACGAAACCACCCGGCAGGTTTTCAGTGAACGCTTTGAATGCCGCACCTGCGCCATCCCGTATGAACTCTCTCAACCACGGTTGTTTTCATTTAACAGTCCTTTTGGGGCGTGTCCTACCTGCAACGGGTTTGGCAACGTGATCGAACTTGATTTAGGTCTAGTCATTCCTAAGCCAGAACTGTCAATTGAACAGGGTGCCATCGAGCCATGGACCAAGCCGCATTATCGGTCAAGACTGGATGACCTAAAACGGGCAGCGCGCACGAAACGAATCCGGGTTGACGTACCGTGGGAGGAGCTAAGTAGCGATGAACGGACGTTCGTTGTTGATGGCGACGGGGAGTACGTGGGGGTCCGTGGCTTTTTCCGCTGGCTCGAGCGGAAGAAATACAAGGTACACATTCGCGTCTTTCTGAGTCGCTACCGGAGTTATCTCACCTGTCCCGATTGTCAGGGTGCCCGCCTACGCCAGGAAGCGCGCGACGTTTACGTTGGTGGTCGGACGATCGATACAGTGTGTGCATTGACCATTCAGGCTGCCGCGGAATTCTTTGAGGCACTTCAACTTGACCCTCGCGAAGCGCGGATCGCTGAGAAGATTCTTACTGAGATTCGAAAACGGCTGACTTTTCTACGTGATGTTGGTTTGGACTACCTGACCCTGGATCGAGTTTCGTCCACACTTTCTGGAGGTGAGACCCAGCGGATCAATTTAGCGACTTCGTTAGGCTCAGCGCTTGTTGGCACGTTATACGTGCTCGACGAACCGTCGATTGGGCTTCACCCTCGGGACAATCAGCGGTTGATTGGCATCCTTCAGCAACTTCGTGACCAAGGAAATACCGTTGTTGTAGTCGAGCATGATGCTGAGATGATGCGAACTGCTGACTATATTGTTGATCTTGGACTGGGGGCTGGTGAACAGGGAGGACGGGTTATCTACGCGGGTGAATACGGGCCACTTCTCAAAGAGCCACGATCTTTAACAGCGAAATATCTTCGTGATGATTTAGTCATTCCGTTGCCCACGAAGCGACGAAAGCTAACGGGACAGCAAATTCGAGTTATCGGCGCGACCGAACACAACCTACAGTTGTGCGAAATCAATATTCCGCTGAACGCACTGACATGTGTAACCGGCGTCAGTGGTTCGGGTAAATCGACCCTTGTTCACGATGTTCTCTACGCGGCGGTAAAGCAGGCAAAGGGTGGGTGGGACAAGAAGGTGGGGGCGCATGAACGAGTTGAGGGCATAGAGTTGATCAGTAGTGTTTCGCTGGTGGATCAAGCGCCGATTGGTCGATCCCCACGGTCCAATCCGGTGACCTACCTCAAGGCATTCGATCCGATCCGGCAGTTGTTCGCATCAACGAAGGAGGCCAAGGTGAGGGGTCTGACCGCTAGTCATTTTTCTTTTAATGTGTCTGGCGGGCGTTGTGATGTGTGCGAGGGGGAAGGGGTCATCCGTGTTGAAATGCAATTTCTGGCCGATGTCTTCGTTCCTTGCGACGAATGCGAAGGTGCGCGATTCAAGCCGGATGTGCTTGATGTGACTTATCGTGGGCGTCGAGTCGATCAAGTGCTGGATATGACAGTTCACGAGGCTTTATCTTTTTTTAATAATTCTCCGAAGATACTGCGCCGACTCCGCGTCCTGGACGAAATTGGTCTAAGTTATCTTCGTCTCGGGCAACCGGCGACGACCTTGTCGGGAGGTGAGGCCCAACGAATTAAAATCGCCTCGCATCTTACAGGGCAGGGTAGTGACCGGACGCTCTACATACTGGACGAGCCTACGACTGGGCTGCACTTTGACGACATTGCCAAATTACTCGGGGCCTTCAAGAAGCTATTGGATGTCGGGCATACACTATTAGTCATTGAACACAACCTTGACGTTGTTAAAACGGCTGATTGGGTTATTGACCTAGGGCCCGAAGGTGGACACGAGGGCGGACGACTTGTAGCTGCAGGGACACCGGAGCAGGTCGCACAGGTCCAAGAGTCTTACACTGGCCAGCATCTTCGCGATGTGCTGGGCAGTGGTCGTTCGAACGCTTACGCGACCTAGCGGCGGCTTCGTGCCCGACCGATTTCCACATCGAAAATGACTTCCCGTCCTTCCCGAGAACCCGTTAGCACGACGGTTTCACCGATTGGTGCGTCCGCAAGCAACCGCAGTAGGTGAGATGCATCGTCTACCGGTTCGTCATTGAAAGCGACTATAACGTCACCGGGGCGGATGCCGGCATCGTAAGCGGGAGTGTCACGCCGCATGCGCGAGACCAGTGCGCCGCGGTCATTAGGCATGCCGAATTGTTCGGCTTGCCGATTAGTCAGCGGTGCGAGCTCAATGTAGCCGATAGAACCCCTTTGTACCTCCCCGTACGTAACAAGATCGTCCATGACACGCCGGGCTAAGTTGCTCGGCACCGCGAAGCCCACCCCTTGGTCGCCTCCGCTTTGTGTGAAGATTGCTGTATTAATCCCAATGAGTTCACCGCGTCCGTTGATCAAGGCGCCACCAGAGTTCCCTTCATTGATAGCGGCATCTGTCTGAATGAAGTCTTCGTATGTCGTGATGCCTAGATTTGCGCGCCTGACGGCGCTGATGATTCCAAGGGTAACGGTCTGGTCTAGTTGAAATGGATTACCGATGGCGAGTACCCATTCTGCTACGCGGATCGTAGACGAGTCACCCCAAGGTGGGACTGGCAGCCCGTCGGCTTCGATTTTCAGTAAGGCAATGTCGGTCCACTGGTCTACGCCGACGACGGTTGCTGGTAATTCCCGATTATCGGGCAGAGTCACTGTGACTTCGGCATCGGCACTTCCTACTACGTGGTTGTTTGTGAGGATATAACCATCCGTTGATACGATGACTCCTGAACCGAGGCTCGTGCGTTGCTGCTGGCCGAACAGGTTTGGCTCGTTGCCAAAAAAATAGTTAAAGAAGGGATCGTTGAAAAACGGCGACGTCGACTGCCGCTCAACGGTTTGTGACGAAATGTTGATTACACTGGGTACCCGGGCTGCTGCGACGTCGCTGAAATCCGGTAAGTTCACGGTAGGGACTGCGGTAGTCCTAGATTGCACTACTTCCGGTTCCGGCGCTGGACGAGCCGAGGATTCTTCGGTGACCTGAAGCTGACCGGTGAGCACTAGGCCTGCGACAGCGCCAGACACAAAGAGTATGCAAGCAAGCAGAGTGTGTTTCATAAATGCTCCTCGACGGTGTGGGGTGGTGTCGCCCACAAGATACCGGAACTCTCTTCCTTCCAGCATACGACAATCTGGCCGCTAGGCCCATGTCAGAGGTCTTAACGGCCTATGCTACGATCAGTGGCTCTGTTTCAAGGGGTGCTCGGTACACCATAGGGGGCGGTTCGGTGAGTTCAATTCAAGCTACGCGGCTCCGAAAGGGGATGCTGATTAAGTTGGGGGATGACCTGTTGCGTCTTCTTGAGCTTACTCATTTAACTCCAGGAAAAGGACGAGCGTTCGTTCAGGCCAGAATGCTGAACATTCGTTCCGGTGCCTCAGCGGACCACAAGTTTCGCTCTGAGGACACTGTCGAGCGTGCTGTACTCGATGATCGCGAGATGCAGTATCTTTACGAGGACGGTGGCGGTTATCACTTCATGGACACTGAGAACTTTGAGCAAACGCACATGTCTGGTGATGTCCTCGGAAAGACAACTCGCTACTTAATTCCAAACGGTCTAATCCGAGTACAGTTCTATGGTGAAGAACCAGTGGGCATCGATTTGCCGCAGACTGTGGAGTTGAAAGTGGAGGACACCCCGCCCTCCATTAAGGGAGCGACGGCTAGTGCACAAATTAAGCCGGCTAAGCTTGAAACGGGGTTGGTTGTTCAGGTGCCAGCTTTTATCAACATAGGCGATACCATCCGTGTGAACACGGAAACAGGCGACTATCAATCACGAGTTTAGGTGTTAGCTACCAGTTCCTGGGCTGGCTCGATGTCTCTTCCTGAACTGCTTTCGGCGTTGCTTCTCTTCTTGGGGGCAGGGTTTCTTGTTGCTAATGTCCGGGTTGCTTGGTCGTTTATCAGAGCTAGGCGGTTGCAGCCGACGGCCCTCCTGACCTGGAAAGGTTCACGTCCACCGTTCTATGCTCTTCTCATGCTGATCGGTGTTGTACTCGGCCTCCTTGTTGCTTTCAAACTTGTCGTTCAAGGACGGTCCCCGCTGCAGGTATTCGGCGAAGGAATGATGTTTCTTTACTATGCCTGCGCGATTCCGCTCAGTCTCCGGATTGCGCGCGGGTTCTACCAAGATGGGATCTGGATAGACAGTGGATTCGTGCCTTACTCAAAAATCGGCGGGTTAACTTGGCGTGAAGGCGACCAAATCACCCTAGTGGTAGTTGATCGGATCCGCTGTCTAGCGCGGTCGCTAATTGTGCCGCAGGAGCACTATAGTGAAGCCCGGCGTTTGCTTCACGACAAGATTGCCTCGCACGACCTAAACTTTAGTGGTAGGAGCCTTGACCTGGGTGGTCACGATGAGCGTGATGATGTCTAGGACCTGGTGGATCGGTTATTTGGATTGCACTAGTTGATTAGGGTTAGCACCCAGCCAACGAGGCCTTCACCACTCGCGGTCGGGTCACCCAACCATGTTGGTGGCGTGAGCCAGACGAATGCGAGGATGGCGATGACCATGAGGTCGTACTGCCAAGTGGCGCGGTCGTAGGTCCAGAACAGAGCGTTCCACAGGATGACCAACGGCCAGGTGAGTGCACGACTCATTTTCATGTCAGAGTTGCAGCCTGGTCGTGGTTCAATTCTCGCCAGGTGTAGATTATTCGGTCGGCGACGGTGAGGATCGAGAGCACGCCGATCACCAAGAGGACCGCCGCCATTCGATTGGTAAACGCGCCAATCATAAACAACACGATGCGCTCAGGGCGCTCCATGAAACCGACCTTGCACTTTACGATGAGCGATTCAGCACGAGCGCGTGTATAGCTTGTGAGCACCGAGAACATCATCGCGAGAGCGGTGATCATAACGTAGTCAGTTCGGCCGAGTTGCGCGTAGAGATAGATGAGGCCAATAAAAAGTGAGATGTCAGAAAATCGGTCCATCACTGAATCCCAAAAGCCGCCGAATGCTGATCCCAACTCCAACTGTTCGGCAACCTTGCCGTCGATAAAGTCAAAAANATTNGCTACGANCATGATTGTACCGGCCAGCGTGAACCGACCAAGTGCTAGNGCCCAAGCTGCAAGAATATTGATTAGAACACCCACGANAGTNAGTACGTTCGGGTGCACACGNAGCGCGACACTTNCCGAGATAAGTGCNCTTAGCGGAAACATGCAGAGTGCNCCGATTGCGCCAGTAAATGTCATCAAAACCCNGAAGAATCGAGGGTAGAATCGTGGGATCGCGTGACTACAATGCGCTGGTCTGTAACTTGCTTCATTGGCAACGTAAGCGCCAGCCGAACGAGACGACCCCAGCCGTGACGGCAGTTTAGCCCATGCCTATCGGGAATCTCAAGCATCAGATCAATCGTTTACCGAAGCACCCGGGAGTCTATCTGTATACCAATCGTGCTGGTGACACTATTTACATTGGTAAGGCGCGCACGCTTCGCGGTCGAGTCCGTAGCTATACGACAGCGTACGGAACCAGCCCGAGGTTAGATGCCCTACTCGAAGAGATTGTAGGGCTCGAGGTCATTGTTACTGATTCTGTTGTTGAGGCCTTGGCGCTCGAAAATCATCTAATTAAGCAGCGGTCACCCAAGTACAACGTGTTATTACGAGACGACAAGAATTACAGCTATCTCCAACTGACAACGAATGAAGCATGTCCGCGAGTGCTTGTGGCCCGTCGTGTCGAGCGCGACGGTGCATTCTACGCGGGCCCTTTCTTGCCGACTCGGTTAGCTCGTAAGACCATGTCACTTACGCATCGTCTTTTTGGGATCAGGTCGTGCAACGAAGTTATTACTGGNCGGCGGGGGCGACCTTGNCTCGAGTACGACATCAAACGGTGCATCGCGCCCTGTGTNTCTGAACTTTGCTCTCCTGAACGCTATGCGCAGGCNGTGGAAGACACCAAGTTCTTTTTGGGCGGGCGTAACGCTGAGTTGAACCAGCAGCTCAAGGTGCGGATGCANGNTGCNGCTGAAGCGGAGAGATTTGAAGAAGCGGCGCANTGGCGAGACGCTATCCGAACGNTCGAGACTCTTCGTGACCGCCAACAGAAGATGTCGACNACTAAACTTGGNGATCGNGATGTTTTCGGNGCTCATGTGGGGCCTGAGGGNGCNGTCATTCAGGTATTTCAGATGCGGCGTGGTCGTGTGATTGAACGCATNGAGTTNGTTGCTGAGACTACGTCNCTNGATNCAGACGGTGANNCTGCNGTTCTTCAGGCTGGTGTGCAGCAGTTCTACGAGGAACGCCCACCGCCGCCTGAAGTCCANGTGCCGATGGTNCTNGATGAGCCCGTTGCCCTTGAGGGATGGCTTTCGTCGCNGGGTGGCCGCCGGGTGCGCTTGGTGGTGCCGAAACAGGGCGACAAGCGTAGGCTATTAGAACTCGCCGCTCGAAACGCCACGTTAGCTTACGAANCGCGGTTCAGTAGTGATGCGGCCGTCCANCGTGCAGCAGTTGAAGAGCTCAGGGAAGCACTTGGTCTNGCAACAGCACCCCGTCGCATCGAATGTTTNGACATTTCGACAATTCAGGGCNGTGANACTGTNGGGGCGATGGCNGTNAGTGAGGATGGAAGGATGGTGCGCCGNGAGTACCGGAAATATCTTGTTCGTCAGAACGGTGGTACTGGGAANCCNGATGATTTCGCAGCGATGCACGAAGTTATCCTTCGGCGTTATCGNCGCTTGCTCGAAGAGGGTGGGCCGTTTCCNGACCTNGTAATCGTTGACGGNGGGAAGGGACAGCTCTCNGCTGCNTATGGGGCGTTTCAGGAACTTGGCCTTGGTAATCTTGTGGCAATCGGTATCGCCAAGCGAGAAGAGCTAGTTGTGATGCGTGACCGGNCTGACCCAATCGCTCTACCNTCATCGAGCGNNGCCCTCCATATGCTTCAGCGGNTCCGAGACGAGGCGCACCGCTTTGCGGTNACTTTTCATCGAAAGGCACGCAGTAAGCGGATNCTTAGGTCGGANCTCGATGAGGTGCCNGGGGTTGGNCCACANCGNCGCCGTAGGCTATTGAATCGATTNGGGAGCTTAGCAGGGGTTCGGCGGGCCACACGNGAAGAATTGACCGCCGCTGTTGGTGCGCACACCGCTNATTCTGTTTTNGCCTATTTTGCTNNGTCGCGATAGCGNCGGCAATCAGTGATTGGTTGCTCTGTNGGCTCCCAAGCNTTATCCTTGGGCGTTGGTCGATTTTAACAACATTAACCTCCTCACCGGCTTTCTNGTCCTGNTGTTTTCGTTGACCGTGCATGAGTCAGCGCACGCGTGGACNGCCGATCAGCTTGGAGATCCAACGTCACGCATCNTGGGCNGAATNTCGCTCAACCCGNTGGTTCATATTGATCTGGTTGGNACGGTNGTGCTACCTCTGGTTGCGATTTTGACTGGTGCTCCGATNATCGGTTGGGCNAAACCGGTTCCNGTGAATACTGACAGACTCCGNCGAGGACGACGNGANTTCGTGTTGGTAGCAGGAGCTGGCCCAGCGAGTAATATCTTAATGGCNGTGCTGGCCTCATTGGCNTTGACTGTTATTGGNNGCGCTAATTCCNTNTTCTACTTNGTCGCGCTCCAGGCNGTTCAGNTGAACCTGTTGTTAGCGGTTTTTAATATGGTTCCNGTGCCACCTCTNGACGGTGGTAATGTTTTGGGTGGGNTNTTGCCGTCAGCCCTNGCCGAATCGTTNGACCGGCTGTTACGTCCTTATGGATTTTTGATTCTTTACGCATTGCTGTTGACCGGNACCTTGTGGGACCTCATCGGCCCGACATACAACACACTTCTTTTATGGCTTCTGNAACTCTGAAAAAACGTGTTTTATCGGGCATGCGCCCGACAGGNAAGATGCACCTCGGTCACTTAGCCGGAGCGCTTGGCAACTGGGTTGAGTTGCAGTCTAAGTACGACTGCTTCTACTTTGTGGCTGACTGGCATGCGCTTACCAGTGAGTACAGCAATACAGAAGGATTNACTGACTACGCAGTCGATAATGTAACGGACTGGATCGCTGTCGGCCTTGACCCCGAACGCAGCACGCTCTTCGTTCAGTCCCTAGTGCCAGAGCATGCTGAACTGTACCTGNTGCTATCGATGATCGTGCCCACGCCATGGCTAGAGCGCGTGCCGAGTTACAAGGAGCAGATCGCTCAACTTGCCGAGAAAGATCTTTCCACGCTCGGGTTCCTTGGATATCCACTNTTGCAGGGTGCCGACATTGTCATGTATCAGGCNCACTATGTGCCGGTTGGCGAAGACCAAGTGCCGCACCTAGAGTTGACACGAGAGGTCGTGCGCCGCTTTCACAGTTTTTATGATGAGGTTTTCGTTGANCCACAGCCGTTGCTAACGTATTTTNCACGGCTACCCGGNCTCGATAACNGAAAGATGAGTAAGAGTTACNACAACGCGATTGATCTTTCTGATGATGCAGANACGGTGNGTAAGAAAGTGAAACGGATGTATACAGATCCCAAAAGGGTNCGTGCTGATATCCCGGGCACAGTTGAAGGCAACCCCGTCTTCATGTACCACGATGCTTTTAACCGTGACACAGCGGAGGTGGAGGACCTTAAGGCCCGNTACCGNGCAGGCAAAGTTGGGGATGTTGAGGTTAAGGAAACGTTNGCACGGGCCTTGAACGCNGTNCTTGATCCGATCCGAGAGCGACGATTNGAACTGACCGCCAAACCNGAGCGGATTCGTGAGATCCTATTGGATGGGTCGAGTCGGGCTCGCGAAGAGGCGAAGTTGACGATAGCNAAGGTTCGTGAGGCGGTAAGGCTGAAGTATTAGTGAAATGTCGAAGTATTGTGGCTGAGGCTATGGGATATCCGACCGATTTCGAATCGATCGTCGAAGCCTACCCCGTTAAGCTCGACAACTTTGAGGGGCCGCTTGATCTCCTGCTTTTTTTGATTCGGAAGAACGAACTCAATATTCAAGATATTCCTATTGTGCCTATTACAGACCAATATCTTGACTATCTAGCGATTATGCGGGAACTAGATCTCGACACTGCGGGCGAGTTTCTTCTAATGGCTGCGACACTAATCCATATTAAGTCGAAGATGTTGCTGCCCCGGCCAGACCCAGGGGAAAACGAGCCCGAGGAGGATCCACGCGAAGCCCTCATGCGTCGACTGCTTGAACATGAAAAATTTAAGGCCGCTGCTGGAATGCTTCACGAGCGTCAGACGGTGCGTGGTGCGCAGTGGGGCAGGCCCGACGAGCGGGTCGCCGACATTGCCGGAGACTCATACGAACCAGAACTTGAGGTTGACCTATTTAGTTTACTGACAGCGTTTCAGTCCGTGGTCCATCGTGCGAAGGACCGCCCAGCGCTGTCGCTGCCAGTTGAGCACATCTCGATTGAGACCCGCATAGAACAATTGATGGTGATTCTGTCGGAGGCAGAAGCCTGCGGGTTTGAAGAACTGTTCGGTGATGCGACGTCTCGGTTGGGGTTAATTACGACGTTTCTCGCACTACTTGAGATGATTAGACTAAAGCTCGTCAGGGTGTTTCAGAGCAGCGCATTTGGACCAATTCGTGTGTACAAACGTTCGCAATCCTTAGACGCCTCATCACCTACGGACGATCCGACGACATGACGCAGCGAAGGGGAAGAGTTTGGCTGACGATCTAAAGGCCCTTGTGGAGGCACTGGTCTTTGCATCGCCAGAGCCACTGACGCGGAAGACACTCTACAAACTGCTCGATAGTGAACCACAAGAAGATGTGGAAGCAGCGTTGGAAGCGGTTCGTGAACTGTATGAGCAGTCCGGAGGTCTGCACCTTGTCGAGGTGGCCGGAGGGTTCCAGATCGTAACACGACCTGAGTTTCACGAATGGATCCGACGCCTATTTCACGAGCGTAGTACGCAGCGTCTCTCAGTGCAAGCGCTCGAAACACTCGCAGTCATTGCTTATAAGCAGCCGGTGACAGCACCAGAGATATCAGAGATTCGTGGCGTGAACACGGCCGGAGTGATTGGCACGTTGGTCGATCGGCGCTTGGTGAAGGTCGTTGGACGTAAACGGGTGATCGGTCGACCGTTCTTGTATGCGACAACTCAAGAATTTCTCAATCGCTTTGGCCTTAGCGGTCTCGACGATTTGCCAAAGGTCGAGGATATGGCTGAGGCTCTTGGTCTTGACTTACCGCACGAACTTTCTGCGCCGACCGACCCTGAACAGGGCATAGCGCTGCCAAACGACACGAGCTCGGTTGAGTCTGAGGCCGGTAGTGTCGAAGAGGAGCAGGTGCACTGACCGGCTCCGATGCCTCAAGCGACCCGTCTTCAGAAATTACTGTCGAGCGCTGGCATCTCTTCCCGGAGAGCTGCGGAACGACTCATAGAGGCCGGACGTGTGAGTGTCAATGGGAAGGTTGTAACGACCCTGGGGACAAGAGCCGATTCCGAGGTCGACGAAATCCGTGTGGACGGACGGCGAGTTTCGACGGCGGTCCGGCGACGCTATTTCCTATTGCATAAACCGAGGGGTTACGTCACCACCCGCTCGGACCCGCAGGGGCGCCGCACAGTGTTAGATCTGATTCCACGAGTGCGTGTTTATGTCTATCCGGTCGGCCGGCTTGACTATGAGTCGGAAGGGTTACTTCTACTGACGAACGACGGTGAACTCGCCGCTCGGTTGATGCATCCTCGGTATGGCGTTGAGCGAGTTTATGAAATTCGCGTACGGGGTGTGCCGACGGTCGCTAAGTTAGCGAGACTACGCCGTGGTGTACGGATTGACGGTCGGTTTTCGGTGCCGGCTGTAGTTCGAGTAATACGACGATGGCGGACCGCTAGAGGCGGTGAAGCGTTAGTTGCGATCTCGGTTCACGAAGGCCGCCACCGTCAGGTGCGTAAGATGTGTGAGGCTATCGGTCATCCGGTTGTCCGGCTACGGCGGGTCCAGATTGGTCCGTTGCGTGATCGACGGCTTAAGGTTGGTCAGTACCGAGAACTTACTCATCGAGAAATCAATGCGTTGCAACGCGCATCGGTGAACGAAACAAAACANCTCTCGTGATAGGCGCCAGTGCCGAAAAACGAAACTATTATTGCGATTGACGGGCCATCGGGTGCTGGAAAGGGAACGGTGGCGCGTGCGCTCGCACACGAACTTGGCTACCGACATGTCGATACTGGTGCGATGTACCGAGCGGTTGCTTGGCTGGCAAACCACAATGGTATTGATTTAGCTGATGANTCAGCCGTTGAAACCNTGGCTCGATCGGCCGAGTTTGACCTAGATGGTGACCGTATGGTCGTCAACGGGCATGACGTGACTGANCTGATCCGAACACCGGAAACCGACGTCGCAGCGGCATTAGTGGCTCGAATTCCGNCTGTTCGGCAGGTGCTTGTTGGACGGCAGCGCGCCATTGGAGAGGCTGGGCAGCTTGTGATGGAAGGACGAGATATTGGAACTGTCGTCTTTCCTGAAGCCGCGGTNAAGATTTATCTAGATGCTACGCCTTCAGAAAGAGCCCGTCGTCGAGCAGCCGATCGTGCACACACCAGTAGTCGGAATGCTGACCTAGTCGGCGTAGCGAGTGCACTTGAAGCNCGAGATGCCTCTGATCGAACACGNGAAGTTTCACCGCTGAAACTCGCATTGGATGCAGAACTTNTCGACACCACGGGNATACCAATTGATGATGTAGTGAAGCGAGTTTTGTCACTGGTCCGTTTTAAACTAGACGCCTCTNTGTCCAAGGANGAACGCTAGCTCGCCGGAATTGGTGACCGTTTTTTCGGTGAGTTGTGCTCTGAATTTTCTTCNACTTACCTTTGTTTTGGACGCGCCGGTTGCTTGACTGANNAGCGCTAAGTATCGTACAGTCTGTATCTTATGCCGAAGTNGGTGACCCTCGCTGAGCGTGTGATGTTNCGTAATGTGTAAGGTGGCCNNCGGGATATTNTCATNTTAGGNGGANCGGAATATAGATGGCGANTGCNGATGAGACAGTCAAGATAGAACCCNAGTCAGGAGNTGACANTAAGGNGGCCNTGGACTCCGNTGGGNATACCNTTCAGACAGATGAACNGGCGATGGACCCTCAGGAATATGCTCGNTTAGTTGAACTTTACGATAGCAGTTTTCGGAATATNGCTGAAGGTGAAGTTGTCAAAGGNACTGTTCTCAAAGTNTCTGNNTCNGAGGTNGTCGTCGATGTTGGCTACAAGTCTGAAGGGATGATCTCTNTCGACGAATTCCGTAACGAAAATGGTGAGGTGACGGTCCANGCTGGNGACTTGGTCGATGTNCTGCTCGAACGCACCGAAGACCGTAATGGCCATNTAGTCCTCTCGCGTGAAAATGCCGAGAAGATGAAAATCTGGGACGAGGTCGAAACGGCCTATGCCGAGCGCAAGGTNGTAATCGGTCGCGTCATCGAGCGGATCAAGGGTGGTCTTGCTGTGGATATCGGCGTTCGTGCTTTTCTNCCAGGCTCGCAGATAGACGTGCGTCCGGTAAGGAACCTTGATTCTTTNCGAGGTCAAGANCTTCGCATGCGTGTNATCAAGGTTAATAAGAAGCGCGGTAANATCGTGCTGTCACGGAAAGCNCTNCTTGAAGAAGAGAACGCGGAAAAGAAGACCGANACNCTGGCCNAGCTTTCCGAGGGCAAGGTACTGCACGGCGTTGTNAAAAATATTACAGATTACGGNGCGTTTATCGATCTAGGGGGCNTCGACGGCCTTCTCCACATCACAGACATGTCGTGGGGNCGNGTGTCGCATCCGTCAGAGNTGTTCAANGTTGGCGACGAAGCTGATGTGATCGTGCTTAAGTTTGANCTGGAGACTGAGCGGGTGTCTTTGGGTTACAAGCAATTGGCTCCAGATCCNTGGACATCTGTGGTCGACCAGTATCCGGCAGGTAACCGNGTCAGTGGNAAAGTCGTTAGCCTCACTGACTANGGNGCGTTTGTGGAACTGGAACCTGGAATTGAGGGNTTGATTCANGTCTCTGAGATATCNTGGAGNAAGCGNATAAAGCATCCNTCGAAGNTACTTAGCGTTGGTGANTCTGTGGAAACGATGGTGCTCGGCGTCGATTCGCAAGCGCGTCGAATTTCTTTAGGGTTAAAGCAGGCAGGNGCAAATCCCTGGCTTGAGCTCGTTGAGAAATATCCAGTGGGTGCGANAATTACTGGCGCGGTTCGNAACCTCACCGAGTTTGGAGCGTTCGTTGAGGTCGAGGAGGGCATTGATGGACTCATCCATATCTCTGACATGTCNTGGGATAAGCATTTAANNCATCCATCCGAGGCGTTGAAGAAAGGNGANGANGTTGAGGTCGTGGTGCTGAATGTAGATGCTGAGAACCAGCGTTTATCGCTAGGCCTTAAGCAATTATCCACTGATGCCTGGGACGAGTTTTTTGCNAATCATAANGCCGGTGANGTNGTCGATGGNGAGATAGTNCGAATGACGAACTTTGGCGCATTCGTNAAGCTCGCCGATGGTATCGAAGGACTCATTCATGTGTCGGAATTCGATGATACCCACGGNGAGGATAAGGTTGAGCTTCAGGTAGATCAGTCCTATTCGATGAGAATCATTAAGTTGAGTCCAACCGATCGGAAAATTGGTTTNAGTATTCGNGCNCTGAAGTCCGGNGAAGANCACGATTGGGAAGACTACAGTANTTCTAGTGGTTCACCGGAGGTGACTCTTGGTGATCACATGAAACGGAGCCNGTGAGAATGTCAATCGCCACCGCGANCGACGTGCGGCTNCCGTACGGTGAGTAGGGGGCAATATGACCAAGGCGGAGCTTGTCGAAGANGTCTCTCAGGCGTCTGATCTCACGAAAAAGCATTCCGAAGTTATCGTCGACACGGTTTTNNAGAGCATCATNACCGCGTTGCATCGNGNCGAGAAAATTGAGTTACGTGGGTTCGGTAGTTTCAGGCTCCGCCAACGCGAACCACGGAAGGGGCGTAATCCCAAGACCGGTGATAAAGTCGATGTGCCGCCGAAGAAAGTGCCTTACTTTAAGCCTGGTAAGGAGNTAAAGGAACTTATTAACCAGTCCGTAGATTCTGTTCCACAGAGTGCGCCTTCGGTATCTGAGGTGGATTCGACGTCGTCTCAATATTAACCCCGACGCTGGCCCCTGCGGCGTCGACATTGTCTTGTTTTTCCGTGGATCGGCTTTGGTCTCCCTGGAGATTAGCTTACGTGTCGGGCGCCGAGCGTCCTCAAGGCTGTGTGTTCTGTGAGGCCCTCACCGATGGGGATGNGTCGTCGCTCGTNCTGTTTCGTGGTAACACCTGTTACGTCACTCTCAATCTATACCCCTACAACAACGGTCATTTGATGATCGTGCCGTCACGGCACGTTGCGAGTCTAGCCGATACATCGCTTGAAGAACGCGCCGAACTCATGGAATTGACTCGTTTCTCCGAGTTGGCACTCGCTGAGGCATACCAGCCTCAAGGTATGAATGTTGGGATTAACATGGGGCGGGCCGGGGGCGCAGGGATNGTTGACCACATTCACNTGCACGTTGTGCCACGGTGGGAAGGNGATACGAATTTTATGACCTCGGTGGGGGAATCGCGTGTTCTNCCCGAGNCNCTTGAGGAAACACTTAAAAGACTNANGCCAGTCTTCGCAAAACTTACNAGTGAATCTTANCTAGCTTATCCCCACATTGTNTGTGTTTAGGGCAACACATGCNGGCNCCTGACTCCNTCAAAGNAGGNNNAGGGAATAAATCGCAANATNATTTTTCAAGAATTTGCTTCGCAATTGTCTGTAACTGTAAATTTGATGTTCCTTCGTAGATNTGNCCGATNTTNGCGTCGCGGTAAAGTTTTTCGACCGGGTAGTCCCTCACGTAGCCGTANCCGCCGTAGAGTTGCACGGCGAGAGACGTGACTCGTTCNGCGACCTCCGATGAAAANAGCTTACACATTGCGGCTTCNGTCCGAAAGGNTTTGCCGGCATCGCGTAGTCGGGCTGCGTTATAGACAGCAAGGCGCGCCNCTTCAAGATCGGTTGCAGCTCTAGCCAGTTGGAACTGGACGCCCTGGAAGTCCGCTATAGGTTGTCCAAATTGTTTTCGTTCCTTCGTGTAGGCGATCGCATGTCCAAGCGCACCGTCGGANAANCCGATCATTTGCGCACCAATCCCAATNCGGCCCTCGTTCAGTGTTTCGATGGCGACCTTATAGCCCTTGCCAACTTCGCCGAGNACCTGATCGGCAGGCACGCAACAACCNTCAAGAATCAATTCACAGGTNCTGCTTGCTCNAATCCCGAGTTTATCCTCTCTCTTACCAACGGTGAGTCCGGGTGTTCGACGTTCTACGATGAATGCCGTAATGCCACGGTAACCGGCGCTGGGATTCACGTTGGCAAATACGATGAAGAGNTCGGCNTCGGCNGCATTGGTGATCCAGAGCTTCCGACCGGTGAGTTCGAAGTCCTTGTTANGCCGGACGGCNCGGGTTTTTAGGGCGAACGCATCACTTCCGGAAGAAGNCTCAGAGAGCGCATAAGCTCCAATCGTGTCCGATGCGAGCCTTGGAAGNTACNTTGATTTGAGCGCGTCNTCNCCCCACCGAAGNACAGCGTTGATAACGAGTGTGTTCTGCACGTCGACTAGGACCCCAATCGACGGATCGACTCGCGAGAGTGCTTCAACAGCAAGAACGGAGTGAAAAAGGCTCGCGTTACCGCCACCGAATTCNTNAGGAATCTCTACGCCCATGACACCCAAGGCGAACAGAGCGTCNANCAAAGTCCTCGGAATAGNCTGACGGTCATCCATCTCGTGCACTTGTGGCCGTATTTCGGNGTCAGCGAAGGCACGAACGCTTTCGCGAAGAAGTAGCTCGTCTTCNGTAAGCGTGGTGAGCGCCGGTGGAGTGTTTGGTGTCATGGGCAGGAGTCCGACTTGTTCCGTTGGNAACCCGAGAGCCGTTACGCATCACGCGTCAGCCGGCCAGTCCGAAGATGCTATCATGTCGTCATANTNCTCAGGNGCATGCTGGTGCTCTGGCTGAGCGCGGACGATCGCGAAGGTGGTGATCGATGAGACGGTGGTTGTTNCTGACAGTCGTGCTAGTGCTTACGGTCTGTCTGGGTGGTCCNGGTCAAGCGGCGTCACAGCAGGAACAGGCTGAGCAGGACGCACCTCAGCAGCCGGTGTTTCGTGCCGGAATTAACTTTGTTAGGGTCGACGTCATCGTTACCGATAAGAACGATGANCCCGTCGTTGACCTNACAGCCGAAGACTTCGAAGTCTACGAGGATGATTTACAACAGACCGTCGAGACTTTTCAGCTTNTTCGGATTACACCTGCCACCATTTCGGATGAACCTGTTCGTCCGATTCGTAGTAGGTTCGACGAGGAGCGTGAAGCGGCACGGTCTGACGTGCGTTTGTTTGCCATCTATCTTGATGACTACCATGTGCGTCAGGGCGCAAGCCTGCGAATCCGCGAGCCGATAATCGAGTTTATCCGCACACTTGCGCCGACTGACATGATCGGCGTCATGTATCCCCTCACGCCATTGGACGCCGTGCAGATGACCCGTGATCANGAAGCTGTGGTGGCAACGATTGAAGATTTTCTGGGGCGCAAGTATGACTACGAACCGCAAAACCGGTTCGAGGCCAGTTATATGCACGCGTCTCCCTCGATGATCGAGCAGATCAGGAACGAAGTGTCATTGACNGGTCTCCGAGCACTGATTACTCGCCTCGGAGGTCTACGGGAGGGCCGGAAGTCGGTGATCTTGGTAAGCGAAGGTTTTACCAATATTCTCCCTCCGCAGTTACGAGGCGTCAACGCAACGCAGTTTACTGATCCCCGAATGCGGAACCCTTTTGTAAGGAGTGGTAATCCTCGGGAGCAGGCGATGCAGATGACTGCGGACCTTACGTTGCAGACTGATTTACAGCGTCTGTTTGATACTGCAAACCGAGCGAATACCTCGATCTACTCGCTGGATCCTCGGGGCCTGGCATCATTCGAGTTTGGTATGGATGAAGGGGTCGGGTTTACCACGGACCGGGAGATGATGGGCGCCATGATTGGCACCCTGCGATCGATCTCTGATACGACAGACGGCTACGCGATCGTGAATCAAAACGACCCCACTGAAGGTCTTCAGCGCGCGGTTAGGGATGCAAGCACCTATTATCTTCTCGGTTACAACTCAAGGGAGATGCCAGCTGACGGAGAGTTTCATAGGATTGAGGTGCGAGTGCCTGGGCGTAACGTCGAGGTGCGCGCGCGCCCTGGATTTTGGGCGCTATCCCCGGAGGATTTGAGCCGGCTCGAGGATTCTGGCTCTTCGCCTGAGCCACCGTCGGAAGTTGACACAGCACTTGCATTGTTGACCGCCCGGCGGAATCAGCGGTTCGTGCAGACGTGGATTGGTATGACCAGGGGTGACGATGGGCTTACACAGGTGAGGTTTGTCTGGCGGCCAGCACCTCGGGTTCCCGGACAGCGACGAGACGAGCCTGTGCAGGTCGGGTTATCCGCTAGTGGAGATGGCGGGACGGTCTTCTTTCAGGGTGAGGTTCCCAGTAGTCCCTCGGTTCTTACGGACGGTGGGATGGCTGAGCCTGAACAGTTGACTTTTGAGGCTGAACCAGGGCCTTTACGTCTCGATATATCAGTTCTCGGAGTGAGCGAGCAGGTGATTGACGATAACGTCATGACCCTTGTCGTTCCGGATTTTACGGCAACTGACCTATCGCTTGGGTCAGTGAGGGTGTTTCGCGCGCAGAATGCTTTCGAGATGCGTCAGTTGCGAGCCGATCCTGACCCGATACCCGAAGCTGGTCGCGAGTTTAGGCGAACCGACCGTCTGTTGGTCCGTGTTGAGGCCTACAGTCAGGGCTCGTCAGAGCCGAAGGTCGCTGCTAAACTTCTTAATCGCGGTGGTCAGTCAATGGCGGATTTACCAGTTCAGCCCTCACCGGTGGCTGCCTCAACTTACGTGCTCGACCTACCGCTCTCAAGTTTGGCNCCAGGCGAGTATCTNATCGAGCTGACGGCGACCGTTGGAGANGNAACNGATNAACAACTCCTCGCCATGAGGGTAACTGGCTGATTCCAGNTTCTAAGCGGCGNGCTTCTTTGGGTATCGGGGAGGGGCAGGATTTGAANTTATTATTTTCTNGCCCANACTCTCAGCNTACGCATCCTNATCACNCAGAAGTCCGTGATATATTGACGGGTTGTCGCTCCAGTGAGGGGTGCTTATATNANGTTTGNCGNTGATNAGGGNTATATGTANGAGGAGGANGATTCATGGTGACGAGGGACGTGGGAGCGGATTCAGGAATGTCAGGCTANATCGCTGACGTGATGTCTGAGGTTGTAGCCAAGAATCCAGCTGAGNNTGAATTCCATCAGGCNGTTGGTGAAGTGGTCGAATCGCTCGGTCCTGTGCTGGCATCGCGAACCGATTACCGTAGTGCCAAGATTCTAGAACGGATCCTTGAACCGGAACGGGTTGTAATGTTTCGAGTTCCCTGGCAAGACGACCGGAGTGAGGTNCACGTTAATCGNGGTTTTCGCGTCGANATGAATAGCGCGATAGGTCCCTATAAGGGTGGGCTACGCTTTCACCCGTCGGTAAATCTTGGCATTCTCAAGTTTCTCGCATTCGAACAGATCTTTAAGAATTCTCTGACCACCCTTCCCATGGGAGGTGGGAAGGGTGGNTCAGACTTCGATCCAAAGGGAAAAAGTGACTCTGAGGTTATGAGGTTTTGCCAAAGCTTCATGACCGAGTTACACCGCCACATTGGTGCTAACACGGATGTTCCGGCCGGTGATATTGGTGTGGGTGGTCGTGAGATTGGGTTTTTNTTTGGTCAGTATAAGCGTTTGCGAAACGAGTTCACGGGTGTNCTAACGGGTAAAGGGTTGAACTGGGGAGGCTCNCTAATCCGTCCAGAGGCAACGGGCTATGGCACTGTTTACTTCGCTGCGGAGATGTTGGCGACACGCAGTGAAACACTTANTGGCAAAGTGTGCTTGGTCTCGGGGAGTGGTAACGTCGCGCAGTACACTGTCGAAAAACTGCTGGAGCTTGGTGCNAAACCTGTGACGTTGTCCGATTCAAGTGGTTACATCTATGACGAATCGGGTATNGACCAGGAANNATTGAAGTTCGTGNAAGAGTTGAAGAACGTTAGACGTGGTCGGATTGGGGAGTATGCTGAGAATTATTCCAACGCCGTCTTCACCCCTGTCGATNCTTCGCTTGATCATAACNCCCTTTGGAATCACCAAGCCGATTGTGCGTTCCCATGTGCAACGCAGAATGAAATCAACGGTACAGATGTTGGCAACCTACTGCACAATGGAGTCGCTGTTGTNTCTGAAGGTGCCAATATGCCGGTTACGCTTGAAGGTGTAAAACAGTTCCTTGACGCTNGAATCCTGTANGGGCCAGGAAAGGCGGCCAATGCGGGTGGCGTGGCGACCTCAGGNCTTGAAATGNCTCAAAACAGTCTTCGGACGAGTTGGACCCGCGAAGAAGTCGATGCACGCTTGCAGAAAATTATGAAAGCGGTTCACAAGGCCTGCCATCAAACCGCGGAACATTTTGGCGATCCAGGTAATTACGTTATGGGTGCTAATACTGCCGGCTTCGTGAAGGTCGCCGACGCTATGCTAGACCAGGGCCTAGTATAGGCGTGAATCGAAGTCGACACATTTTTTAGCGCGTACTCTGGACGGCCAGTGATGGAAGTTGGTTGTTCAGGGCATTGCGTGAGGCGGTTCTTACTATGTCCGATGAACGGCCGGNCAATCTGTCGTTCGGTTCAGGGAACCGGCTGCGNNGCTTTCANGAANTCGGACTCTATCGCGTCAATAATATTATTCTCGTTTCGACGCTTTACGATTCGTTTATTCTCGCTGAAGATGGTCGTCTTAGCGAGGTAATGCTCACTGAGTTCCTCGACCTCGATTTACATCACACCCCGCGTTTACAACGNGTTTCCACTGGTGCCGAGGCTCTAGCTCTGGCCCGTGACGAAAGTCGATACAACCTANTTATCACATCGCCACATGTCGGCGATATGAGCGCTGAGGAACTCGCAGAAGAAATTGTAAAAGCAGGCCTGAAGACGCCGGTGATCGGCTTGGCTTACGACACGAGAGACCTGGACAGTTTTGCTCANGCNTCTGCANTGTCAACGGTNAATAAGGTCTTCGTGTGGCAAGGCGATGTTCGGATTCTACTGGCCATCGTAAAGTATGTTGAGGATCGGATGAACGTTTCTCGAGACACCGGCGAGATGGGTGTCCAGGCGATCATCGTCATCGAAAATAGCCGTCGTTATTATTCATCTTTTCTACCTGTTATCTATACCGAACTCGTCCGTCATACACAGAATCTNCTTCCTGATGGGATGAATCGGGCAGACAAGTTGATACGTATTCAGGCACGGCCGAAAATTCTACTGTNTACCTCCTATGAGGAAGCCTGGGAGTTCTTCGAGCGATATCAGTCAGACGTGCTCGGGGTGATTTCCGATGTTGCGTTTCCGAAGGGNGGNGTGATTGATNCTGAGGCTGGATTTGAGTTTGCAGAGCAAGTACGTNCGTTTCAGCCAGACGTNCCAATTATGTTGCAATCTGGTTCTGGCTCNTCGGACCACGTGTCACGAGCCAAAGCCGCTAATGTCTCTTATGTGCGAAAGGAGTCCCCGTTTCTATTAAACAACCTTCGGGAGTTTATGACGGAAGGTTTCGGCTTTGGTGATTTTNTTTTCCGTCGACCGGATGGTTCGATTGTGTCAGTGGCGAAGGATCTTCGCCAACTTGAAACGCAATTGCGGGAGGCGCCTGCTGAGAGNGTGGCGTTTCACGGNGCAAGGAATCATTTTTCACGGTGGTTGAAGGCACGTACNGAATTTGACCTCGCGCACTTCTTGCGGCCCCGTAAGCTTTCCGATTATGAAACGGTAGAGGGTTTGCGGGACGTATTGGTCCAAGCAATCCATGACTACAACGAGCAGCGGCACCGTGGCATTGTGGCTGATTTTGCTCGNGATCANTTTGATCCGNTGCGAACNTTNGGACGGATCGGCGCNGGGTCACTCGGTGGAAAGGGCCGTGGGCTTGCCTTTGCTAATGCACTCCTTGCTGATGAACGTCTTGAATCGAAATTTCCAGGTATCCGCATTGGCGTGCCACCGTCTGTCATTCTGGCGACAGAAGTTTTCGATCAATTCCTTGAGGCGAATGACTTGCGGGACTTCGCCATCGAGTGTGGNGATGATGACGCATTAGCCGAGCGCTTTAGATCTGCTGGGTTTCCGGCGACGATTCAGCAGCAGCTGGCCGATCTTGCTCAGTTGATGAACTATCCGCTGGCCGTCCGATCATCGAGTCTACTGGAAGACTCGCCTTACCAGCCGTTCGCGGGCGTCTATGAGACGGTAATGTTACCAAACGACGAACCTGATCGAGTTCGTCGGCTGCTTGATGCAGTGAAGGCAGTGTACCTCTCGATGTTCCGACAGAGTTCGAAACTGTATTTGAATGCGTCGCCGTATCGTCTTGAAGAAGAGAAGATGGCGGTGGTTATCCAGAAGTTGACGGGTGTCCACCACGCTAATCGTTTCTATCCGGACATCGCCGGCGTAGCACGGTCACACAATTTCTATCCGATCGCGCCGATCTCCGCGGAGGACGGTATTGCTGCCGTTGCGTTAGGTTTTGGCGCCACTGTGGTCGATGGAGAGGCTTGTTTCCGCTTCTCTCCAGCGCACCCTCAGCAGGTCGTACAGTTTTCCTCGGTTGATGACACGTTACGCAACTCGCAGCGGTCGTTCTACGCACTTCGGCTTGGACAGCGTGAAATCTCTGAGACGGACGGTTTATCTACAGAGCTACAGCAAATGGAGTTGGATGTCGCTGAGCGGGATGGGAGCCTCCAGTTTGTTGGATCAACCTTCTCACCGGAGAACGACACGATCTACGATGACATTGCTCGGCAGGGTGTCCGACTTGTGAGTTTTGCTCCGATATTGAAGCACAAGATTTTTCCATTGGCGCCGCTTCTACAGTCATTACTCGAGGTCGGCAAAGATGCCACCGGTGGCCCGGTGGAGATAGAGTTTGCCTGTAATTTACAGTCCTCTGATGACCAACCAAGAGAGTTTGCGTTTCTACAGCTCCGACCGCTAGCCTTATCGCGCGAATCTAGCGAACTGGAAATAGGTGACGTCGACCGCGAAGATTTGGTGTGCGCGAGTGACGCCGTACTCGGGCACGGGCTGGTTGAGCATGTTTGTGATCTGATTGTGGTCAATGTGGAGAACTTCGACCGATTGAAGACAAGGGAGGTTGCAGAGGAGATCATGCGACTCAATGCAGTCCTTGCGGATGAGGACAAGCCTTACATTCTTCTTGGCTTGGGCCGTTGGGGTTCTAGAAACCCACATCTAGGAATTCCAGTGAGATGGGATCAGATTTCTGGTGCTCGTATCATTGTAGAGGCGGGATTCGAGGACATGGCCATTACGCCGTCACAGGGTTCCCATTTTTTCCAGAACATTACGGCAAGCCAGATTGGCTACTTCACGGTCAATCCGCAGGCGGGTGAGGGGTTCATCGATTGGAAGTGGCTATTGGCCCAACCGTCAACGACTGAATTGCACTACGTTCGCCACGTTCGATGTTCGTCACCAATTGTTGTGAAGATGAATGGCCAAAACCACAGCGGCGTCATTCTAAAACCGGCGGTTTGACTCTAATGGATGTCGTTATGCGTAGGCCTAACGATCGGCAACCCGGTCGCCGTTGATTTAAACTCCTCTAGTGCCTATGCTTGGCTGAACGATGCTTGATGCCTCGGCATGGCGTCGAAACTGGCTTCGAAAACCTTGGCGCTGCTGAGTTTGGTGTGGTGGTTTTCGACTGGAGTTTGCTGAATTCGCATGAGCCTCCGTTCAATAGCTAACCGTTGCAACCGTGCGTTCCGCTGAAACCAAGATGTCCAAGGGCATTCCATCTGCTTCGAAGGTGCAACGTCCGGAGCACATTCATACGATTTCTGGTGTGCCGATCGAACCGGTATATGACCCGTCACACATTGAGGCGGTTGATTATGTCCGCGACCTGAATGACCCGGGTCAATTCCCGTACACTCGTGGAATTCATCAGAATGGTTACGCCGGTAAGATGTGGACGATGCGTCAATTTGCCGGCTTTGGTACGCCTGAAGAGACGAATGAGCGTTACCGACAACTACTCGCAGCCGGTGGTACCGGTTTAAGCGTGGCATTCGACTTACCAACGCTCATGGGGCGAGACCCTGATCATCCGTTATCGCTAGGTGAAGTTGGTAAATGTGGCGTCAGCGTTGCTTCGGTGGCTGACATGGAACGTCTATTCGACAATATTCCACTGTCTGCGATCACAACGTCGATGACGATCAACTCGCCTGCAGCGATGCTCCTGGCAATGTACTTAGTGGTTGCTGAACAGCAGGGTGTGGACTGGCAGGAAATTTCCGGCACAATTCAGAATGACATTCTCAAAGAGTACATTGCGCAGAAGGAGTACATTTATCCGCCGGGCCCATCGATGCGGCTCGTCACGGATGTCTTTGCTTTTTGCGGTGAGCGCGTGCCGAGGTGGAACACAATCTCGGTGAGTGGCTACCACATTCGCGAGGCCGGGTCGACGGCACTTCAAGAACTTGCCTTCACGTTACGGAACGGCATCGAGTATGTACAGCATGGAGTTGATGCTGGTCTTGATCCGGATAAATTTGTACCTCGGATGTCATTTTTCTTCAACGCTCACAACGAGTTTTTCGAGGAGATCGCCAAATATCGCGCGGCCCGCAAGCTTTGGAGCCACGTGATGCGGGACCGATTTGGCGCCCGCGACGAGCGCTCGTGGAAGCTTCGCTTCCACGCCCAGACGGCTGGTGTATCACTTACGGCCCAGCAGCCTAGAAATAATGTCATTCGAACAGCTGTTCAGGCACTTGCTGCCGTGCTGGGTGGCGCAAATTCGTTGCACACCAATTCGTTAGACGAAGCCCTCGCTTTACCAACCGTTGAGGCGGCAACCCTAGCGCTACGCACGCAACAGATCATCGCACATGAGAGTGGGGTAACCGGCACCGTTGACCCCTTAGGGGGCTCGTATTTTCTCGAGAAGCTCACCACTGATATGGAGGCCGGTGCAGTTGAGTACTTTCAAACCATCGATAATCTCGGCGGCATGGTTGAGGCGATTGAGCAAGGTTTTCCGCAGAGGGAAATTGCCGAGAGCGCTTATCGGTTCCAGAAGCAAGTGGAGCTTGGCGAGCGAGACATAGTCGGAGTGAATGTGCATGGAGATAACGAGGAGCTTGGCGTCGAGACGCTATATATCAACGAAGACGTTTCTGAGCGGCAAATTGCGAAACTAAATGATCTGAGGCGCACTCGGGATGCGAATAGAGTGGCGCGTTCACTCGCAGCGGTACGCGAGATTGCGCTTGGCAAGACCAACCTCATGCCTTCACTACTTGAGGCGGTCAGGGCCTACGCGACCCTCGGCGAGATATGTGATGCACTCAGAGACGCCTGGGGTGAGTATGAGGAAACCCCGACGATCTAGGCGGGTTCTCCATTTATGCGGAATATTCGCGTCGTCATAGCTAAGCCAGGACTCGATGGGCACGACCGGGGAGCCAAGGTCATCGCCAGAGCACTTCGTGATGCTGGTATGGAGGTGATTTATACCGGACTCCGCCAGACGCCAGAACAAATTGTTGGTGCGGCACTGCAGGAAGATGCTGATGTGATCGGACTCTCAATCCTGTCGGGAGCGCATAATCACATTTGTCCGCGTGTCATCGAGTTGTTACAGACGAAGGACATCACGGATGTGCTCGTGGTCGTTGGTGGAATCATTCCTGATGTTGATGTGCCGAAGCTTAACGAACTTGGGATTACCGGTATTTTTCCACCTGGAACCCCGATGCAGGTCATCGTTGAGTTTATTCGGCAACACGTTCGGCCCGCCGCATCGGCTCGCTGACCAAGACTTTTGTGGTTGAACTACCTTCACTTCGACGCCCGGTGGAGGCTAGGGCCTGATACGATCAACGCCGTCTATGCCTAAGGTATTGCTGTCCAAGACATTTGAACATCGCCAAGTCGATCCCAAATGGTATGCGTACTGGGAATCGATTGGGGCATTTCGCGCTATGCCCGAATCGGGTCGTCCACCGTTTAGCATGGTACTGCCTCCCCCGAATGTGACTGGCCAGCTTCATATCGGCCATGCCTTAAACCAGACTTTGCCAGACATCATCGCCCGGTGGCGACGAATGCACGGAGATGATGTGTTGTGGCTGCCGGGGACGGACCATGCGGGTATCGCGACCCAGAATGTTGTAGAGGGACAACTCGCAACGGAGGGTAAATCTCGACACGACCTCGGGCGTGAGGCATTTGAAGAGCGCGTCTGGGCTTGGGCACGCAAGAGCAAGGGGACGATTATTACTCAGATGCGTACCTTGGGCTCGTCAGTTGACTGGAGTCGCGAACGGTTCACTCTCGATCAGAATTTATCACGTGCTGTTCGGCGCGTGTTCGTTGCACTTTATAAAGAAGGTTTAATCTATCGTGGTAAGTACATCGTCAATTGGTGCTCACGCTGTCGTACGGCGTTATCTGATTTAGAGGTTGTTCACCGAAATACGACTGGCAAGCTCTACTACATTCAGTACCGTTACGTTGGTCGCGATGGTGCTGTCACCGTGGCAACCACGCGCCCAGAGACGATGCTGGGTGATGTTGCTGTGGCGGTTCATCCAGATGACGAGCGGTATCGGTCTGAAGTTGGAAGCTGTTTGCGACTGCCGCTACTCGATCGCGAGCTTCCGATCATTGCTGATGCGGTCGTCGACCAGGAGTTTGGAACTGGTGCTGTTAAGGTGACTCC
>PBHT01000025.1 GCA_002720285.1 Acidobacteriota bacterium
CATCGCATTGGGAGACCGCTGAGCTGTAGTAATTGTTCGACCACACTCATCGGCTGAGAGGACTTGCGGCAACCGCCGATATAACTACTAGAAGCGCATAATCGAGATAATGCAGACAGATTTTATTTAAGATGTTTATTTTCAGNTATTTAGATAATAATTCACAGGATCCAATTTTCTGAATATAGCGCTTCAAAATGCCTCATAAAGTAAGGTGTTTTTAACAAATCCAAACGATTGAATACGGGTCCTATTTTTTGGTGAATCTGGTCACAATAAGAATAAATATCTCGTTTTTAGGCCTATTATTGCGTGTTGCAAGATGGCCCGTCTTTTGCTTATATATGTGGTGTGGTTCTGTCTATTTTTCTTGCGTTAGCACGGAAACGGGGCTTAAAACCACTTGATTTNATGGAANATGGATGCAAATCGGCTCTTTCGTTTCGTTCACTGTTGTTCGGCGTTNGTTTTGAGGAGGAAAACTGCATGATAGGAAGAAAGTCNCTACTGCTCGTCGTTAGNGCGCTCCTGCTGTTNGGTGGAGCAACCGACGCGATGAGTCAGCAGTTTACGGGCTCGATGCGTGGCACCGTGTCTGACGCGCAGGGGATTATCCCCGGCGTGACGGTGACACTGACCAACGAGGGCACGACCGTAGCCCGTGAAACNANCACCAACNNNGTTGGTGAGTATACGTTCCCCGCTGTGACTCCAGGGACCTACTCGGTCCGCACGTCGCTGCCCGGTTACAAAACCTACGAGCAGCGTGGNATCNCAGTCGGNACCGCNACAGCCTTGACAATCGACTTANTGCTAGAAGTTGGCACGGTNGAAGAAGAAATCACTGTCACGGCTGACGCCCCGCTCATCGAGACGTCAACCGCTTCGGTTGGCGACACGTTGGACCGGGAAATCCTAGAGACGCTGCCGGCCCCGGGCCGCAACGCCTTNTTGGTTGCAGTCACAATCCCGACGGTTANNCCGNTCGGCGACCCGCAGTTCAACCGCCAGCAGGACCAGTCGAACGCCTCGCGTATTTCGCTAGGTGGCGGCGCCATTCGTAANAACAACTACCTGCTGGACGGGGTCCCGATNACCGAGCTGAACAACCGCGCGGTNCTGAACCCGACGATCGAAGCACTGTCCGACGTCAAAGTTCAGNTCCACACCTACGACGCTGAAATGGGTCGTACCGGTGGCGGNGTGTTCAACACGACCGGCCGNGTTGGCACCAACGAGTTCCACGGTAGCGGTTTCTACCAGACTCGTCCGGTGTGGGGNCAGNNCNTNAACTNCTTCNNCNNCCTNNNTGGTGGAACGAAGGAGTCCAGTGGCNTNNCCGACGCCTACTACANANTGTATGGCGGCGGCATGGGNGGTCCGATTTNNCAGAACCGGACCTTCTGGTGGTACGCGATGGAAGGCTATCGTTCCTTCACAACGCGGAACCAGACNCAGACCTGGCCAGGAACCAAGCAGCGNGTTGGTGACTTCTCCNNTTCGTCCATCAATGGAGTTGANACTCGCATCTGGAACCCGTGGTGCCGTGGCCTAACCGCTGCGACCACNAAGTGNCCAGCAACTGGTNCNGGCTCGNTTGCTACNCCTGAGTTCACCGGTGCCNTTATCCCGACGAGNCANCCGGCNCTGAGTNCANCNGCGAAAGCCATCACTGCTCTCTGGCCGACCNCNNCCGTNAGTGGNAANNCCTACGATGGCACNNTTGAAAATGGTGACACCAACGTGGCTGACACGTCGCGCACGATCGACCTGGCCGACATGTACACGTTCAAGGTGGAGCACAAGTTCACTGACAACTGGTCGCTCTCCGGGATGTATATTTACAACAAGACGGACGAACCGTCNTNCTCATACATCCTCCCNGGCACTGCGAAAGACGACTNCTTCTCGTCCAGTGGTGCTTGGTATCTCGAGCGGCGNCCGCACGTGCTGGTGTTCAACAACACGAACATCCTGAACGACAGCACCGTGCTCACCATGCGCTACGGGTGGACNCGTTGGCTCGACGCCACAACGCCTGGCCTCTACGAGCCTGGCGCGGCTGGCCTNGGCTTCNNTTCCNCTTACNCGAGTGCCCTTGAGNCTTCGCTCGGCCAGAAGATGATCCCGCAGATCAACTTCGCTGGCGACGTCGGCTATTTCGACGTTGGCAAGAGCGCCGGTTCAACCGGTCGTGTNTGGAAGTCCCCGTTCGCGCTCAACGCNGCCNTCTCNAAGTTGGCTGGTAGCCACAGCNTCAANATCGGTGGCGACTTCCGCGAGATGGGCATCGCTACACCGACCCGGTATCGTCAAGCTGGTAGCTTCAGCTTTGACGAGCGGTTCACNTCGGACGGTTCAGGTACNGGCGGCCACGAGTTTGCTAGCTTCCTCTTGGGTGCNCCGCACTCCGGATATGTGGATGCTAACCGTGGCTTGATGGACCTNTATNTNCGCTACTGGGCTGCATACATCCAGGATGACTGGCGTGTNAATTCGCGCTTCACGCTGAACTTCGGCGTGCGCNTGGACCACGAAGACGGCATGCGNGAGAAGCAGAACCGCTTCACCTACCGTCTGAACNNNACANTCCGGAGCCCGNTCAACGACGNCGTGAACTCNAANGGCGTGACGGTTGAAACGGCCTTGGGTCGGACGATCAAGGGTGGCCTCGAGTTNGCNGGTGTNNNCGGAGCNCCNGANCAGCANTCGNACATGGAGGCTNTNCGANTNTCNCCTCGACTCGGAATGACCTACTCCCTCGACGACCGCACGGTCCTACGAGGCGGNTATGGGNTGTTCTNNGCGCCTTGGAACTTCTCGAACAGTAACCAAGGCCAGGTCGGGTTCACGCGAGCGACCTNNCTTNANCCAGTCCAGTCCCGGTGCTGAGCTTCCANTCACGGTCNCTTNANAACCCGTNCCCGAACGGGCTGCAGTCGCCGGTGGGCNCTTCGCTAGGCCTNCTGACTGGTNTCGGTGGCGGCNTCGCCTACGTGGACGACACCCAGANCTCTGGGCAGGTTCACCAGTACTCGATCGACNTNCAGCGCGAAATCGGNAGCGATATGGCGTTGACAGTCGGTTACACCGGTGCGACTGGACGTGNTATTGGCTATTGCGGGTCGAACAGCTCCTGCAGACCCAATATCAACCAGATNCGACCGGCTGCTGCTANGGCTGCCTNCCCAGGCGCNNNTGGATGGGACCCGGACGCGCTGCAAGCCAGCGTGGCNAACCCCTTCTACGGAGCCGCAGGCGCGGGCGAGTTCAAAGACCCGTNCGACCATCTCGGCCGGACAGNTGATTAAGGACTTCCCGCAGTTCACGAATGTCNAAGTGTTGCAGATGAACTCGGGCGGAAANCGCCAGTACAACGCATTGGTGTTCAAGCTCGACAAGCGGACCGGCTCCAGTGCTTGGGGCGGCCGTTTGAGCTACACCATGAGCAACACGAAAGACAACCAGTGGGGGCAGAGCAGTGGTTATGCCAGCCGAACGGCAACGCCGCANNACGCCTTCAACATGAGTGTTGGTGANTATGCNTCAAGCATCTTCGACTCCCCGCACCGGGTCATCCTGGCTCCGATCATCAGGATCCCAGGGCCGGGCGAAGATANNGGCNTNGCCAACNTCNTCTTNGGTGGCTGGACAATGTCCGCGGTCNTCGAACTGGTTAGTGGTGCTCCGCTCAACGNNGTTGCNAGTGGTGGGCNGNCTTCCACCAACTGCGGCGGCGCNTGNGGNCGNCANNGACCCAACCNTACTNGTGGANCCGCNAGCAGCTCTGGTTCNGACTCGGCNCGNGTNGCCTCGNAGGGACAANNGTCNGCTCGCTGGTTCAACNCNNCTGCCTTCACCNANGCTGGNAANGGCNNNTTGGGATCCGCTCCGCGCACNATCACCGNNGATCGCTATCAGTTCCGGAAGAACATTGACATGGTCATTGCGAAGGATACTGANATCGGTGCNGGNGCTGTNGCTCAGGTACGATTCGANCTCCTGAATGTAACGAACACTGCAAAGTTCGGGGGAATNAGTTCGAANNCGTNTAACAGCTCGAGCTTNGGCCGTGTAACCCAGCANGTTGGGTTCATGCGGATCTGGCAGATCAGCTTCCGTCTGACTTACTAGGACGGTAGTCAAACTGCCCGANGAACAACNAAGGGGCGGCCTACGGGCCGCCCCTTTTTTTTAGATTTTCNCAGACGTNTTTCCGCNGGNAACANGTAGAACAGCCCNTCTGTGCGCTTGACAGCACAGCGGTTCTCGGCGATGGTGGCTGGNGACGAATTGTTGAAGAAAACAATGANAAGNACTNGGTCTGTGGCGGTCGTGACGACGGGGGTCCTCGTAATCGGNATCCTCTCGTTTTCCCNNGCNGTCCCTGCCGCGCAGCAGGTCCAGCAGCTNCTTNACCAACGTCAGGAGCTNGACCAAACCCTGTGGCANGCTGAGGAACAGGCCCAGCACTACGAGCAGCGNATTGTCCGACTCTGGGACGAACTNCTTCGCAGTAANNACAAATACGAGATTCTGAAACGATTTCCACTGGCNACNCTNGTAATCGGCGAGGTCGAGAAGCACGACTCACTGGCGCTTGGCATCACGCGTGCTCGGTTTGGACCGGCTCACCACGAGCTGTCGTCCGCAGCGTGGAAAGCACGCTTAGACGACTTCGCGGAGCGGGGTTACGTGATTGACCAGACCGAGTGGCACCATAGTCGCTTTGTGCCGGCCGAAGGTCCCCGACCTGCGCAGTCTGAAGTGTCCGCCACCATCCACGCCGCACGCGAAGAGCCACCGCACCGCGTGATTCTCCAAGCGACGTTGGACATTACATGGTCCCCGCGCGTCGATGCACAGGACCTCCCGATTCCCGACCGGATCGTGGTGTCTCACCTCGATGTACTGGAACGGCAGGCTCAGGCAGCCTTTCAAAAGGTGTTTGAATTCGCGCGGACAGCGACCCGCTTTCCCTTGGAGCCACTTATCGTTTACGACCTCGACGGGGATGGCCTATCGGAAATCATCCTAGGCGGTGCCAACTCAGTTCTGTGGAACCGCGGGGCGGGCCAGTTCGAAGTGGCACCGTTCCTTGACGACACAGACCACGTCTTCGCCGATGCAGCCATCCTCGCGGACTTTACGAACGACGGCTACGTCGACTTTATCGGGGTCGACATCGGACGCTACCCTCTCTTATTTGAAGGAAACGCTGAAGGGCGATTCACAACCACCGGACACCGGATTGTGGATGCCACATTCGAACAGCCCAAGTCGTTTACGGCCGGCGATGTCGATGGAGATGGCGACCTAGACCTCTTTATCGCCAACTACAAGAACGCATACGAGGGTGGCCAGATGCCGACTCCGTATTACGACGCCAATGATGGGCATCCCGCTTACTTACTCCGGAACGATGGCGACGGTAACTTCACTGACATGACGGAGGCAGCTGGACTAACGGCCAAGCGGTTCCGCCGAACCTACAGCAGCTCACTGGTCGACCTCGATGATGACGCCGACCAAGACCTTCTCGTGGTCAGCGACTTCGCTGGCTTCGATATGTATTTGAACGATGGCCGTGGCCGGTTTACCGATGTCAGCGACCAGTTCGGGGAGCATCGGCATCTCTTCGGCATGTCGCACACATTTGGCGATTATGACCTCGATGGGGCGATGGATTTTTACGTCATTGGGATGAGCTCAACGACCGCACGGCGCCTGGAAAGCCTCGGCATCGGGCCCTCGGATAAGCCCGAACATAACGCCCGGCGTGCGGCCATGGGCTACGGAAATCGCATGTTTCTTCGCCGCGGCGATGGCTACGAACTCGCGCCATTTAACGACCAAGTGGCCCGTAGCGGGTGGTCCTGGGGGACTTCAACCTTTGATTTCGATAACGACGGTGACCGAGACATCTTCGTCGCTAATGGTCATCTCAGTGGCAATAGCACCGCGGATTACTGCACAACCTTCTGGCGCCACGATATTTACACTGATGACTCGCAGGACAACGCCGCACGAGAAAACATGTTTCAGTTCGTGATGTCACCGTTACAGGAGACCGACATTTCGTGGAATGGCTATGAGCATAAAGTACTCTGGATGAACGAGGGGGGTGGAACATTTACAAATGTCGCTTACCTCTTCGGTGTAGCGTTTGAGTACGACGGCCGTGCCGTAGTCACCGAGGACCTAGACGCCGACGGAAACGTCGACCTATTGGTCGTCGAGTACAAGTCCGGTGGCGGGACAGGCGACAACAACGATTATCGACTCCACGTCTACCAGAATCGTCTGGCCGAGTCAGGTAATTGGATCGGGGTTCGCTTGCGAGATGTCGGGAACGGATTCTCAACGGTCGGCGCGAGGGTAACGCTCGAGAGTAGCACGGGGCTACAAGTGGGGCGTATCGTGACCGGGGACTCCTACTCCGCCCAACACGCGGCGACTGTTCATTTCGGCCTCGGCCAGTTGACCGAGGTGGAGGCCATTACCGTGCAGTGGGCCAACGGGGCACAGCGCCGGATCGAGCGGCCAGTTATTAACCAATACATCACCGTAACACCCGAGCCATCGCCGGAAATCGGGTTCGAGTGAAGAGAGTCACACTTGTCTGTGAGGAACGTGTCATGACCCATTTCGGAGGACGCTGGCGTTTGGTAGCCACCGCTGTAGGGCTTCTCATAACCGCTGCCCTTGTGGCGGCGCAACCTGGTTCTCAGACAGGTTCATCAGCTCCTACCAGTGCCCAGCCATTTCTCGCCGCCCGGGCGCAACTGGATCAAACGGTGTGGGCTCCTGAAGTCCTCGCGCAACACTACGAGCGGCGGTTTGTGCAGTTATGGGACCTCTTGTTGCAGGGAGACGACAAGTATGGCGCCTTGGCGAACTTTCCCTTCTCAACGCTCCGCTTTGGCCTACCAACTGGTCAGGAATCGCTCGACTTAGGCATTCGCCGTACGACCTACACCGGTACTGCCAGGAACCTATCACCTGAAGCCTGGGGGGCGCTCCTTGGTCGGTTCCAAGGCGAAGGGTATGCCATCGAACAAACAGAATGGCATCACAGCAGCTTCGAGCCACCGCGAGATGACCGTGCCGCCCAGTCAGAGGTCTCGGCAGTGGTCCACGCCGTCCGCGAGAACCCACCCCATCGGGTGATCGTACAGGCGAAGCTTGCGGTAACTTGGTCATCACGGGTTGATGCGCAGGATGTCCCGATTCCAGACGTCATCGAGGTCGCTGACCTCCAGATTCTTGACCGGCAGGCCCCGTCGGCGTTCCGAGAAGTCTTTCAGGTGGCGAGTACGGCCACCCAACGCCCCTTACAGCCACTTCTCGTCGAGGACCTCGACGGGGACGGCCGGTTAGAAATTGTGATGGGGGGACGGAATCGAGTGCTGTGGAACCGCGGCCCTGGACAATTTGAATCAGCACCGTTTCTGAAGGATGACCATGCGATCGCTGACGCGGCGATCCTCGCTGACTTTACTGGAGATGGGCATCTGGATTTCGTGGCCGTCGACACTACGCTGTATCCATTGCTTTTCGAAGGCGATGCTGGAGGCCAGTTCACCAAGCCCGCACAGCGACTTGCCGACGTTCAGTTTAAACACCCAAAGGTTTTCACGGCCAGTGACATTGACGCTGACGGAGACCTCGACCTCTTCATCGCCAACTACAAGAATTCCTACACAGACGGCCAGATGGCGTCACCGTACTACGACGCAAACGACGGCTATCCCGCGTATCTTTTCCGTAACGACGGCAACGGTATTTTTCGTGACGTCACCGAGGTAGCAGGACTGGGCACCAAGCGTTTCCGTCGGACCTACAGTAGTTCGTTCGTGGATCTCGACGATGATACCGACATGGACCTGATCGTCATCAGCGACTTCGCTGGTCTTGACCTTTATTTGAATAATGGCCAAGGGCAGTTCACCGATGTGACCGACACCCTCGGGCGAGACCGACATCTATTCGGCATGTCGCACACATTCGGCGACTACGACCTCGATGGTAATCTCGACCTCTACGTCACCGGTATGGGGTCAACCACCGCGAGACGTCTCGAGGGCATGGGGCTCGGACCGAATGATAAGCCAGAACATAACGATTTACGGTCCGCGATGGGTTATGGCAACCGAATGTTCGTCCGCCGTGGCGACAAGTTTGGCGTCGCAGCGTTCAATGATCAGATCGCCCAAAGTGGGTGGTCGTGGGGCACTTCATCGTTCGATTTCGACAACGACGGCGACGAGGACATTTTCGTGGCGAACGGCCACATTAGTGGAAAGAGTATTCAGGACTATTGCACGGTCTTTTGGCGCCATGACATATACACCGATGATTCCCAAGATAACGTCGGCCGGGAAAATATGTTCGATTTCGTGATGTCACCGTTACAGGACACCGCGATCTCCTGGAACGGGTATGAGCATAAAGTGCTCTGGATGAATGAAGGAGGCGCGCGCTTCACGAATGTCGCATATCTCCTCGGGGTGGCCTTTGAGTATGACGCGCGCGCGGTCGTGACGGATGACCTTGACGGTGATGGCCACGTGGATCTTCTTGTGGTCGAATTCCTGTGGGAAACCGATAACCATACGTTGCACGTGTACCAAAATCGCCTCCCCGAAGCCGGGAACTGGATCGGCGTGCGGCTTCGCGAGGCTGGTCCAGGACTCTCAACAATTGGAACCACAGTCACGGTGCGAACCAAGGCAGGCTCTCAGATGAGACGCTTCGTCACTGGTGATTCATTCTCGGCACAACATTCGTCAACTGCCCACTTCGGGCTTGGCAGTGAAACCGAGGTTGAAGCAATCGAAGTGCGCTGGCCAAACGGCAGGATCCGACGGATTGATCGGCCAGTCATTAACCAGTACCTCACGGTGCAGTCGCCCGTCGGCACACATTGAGACGCGTCACCGGTCCAAGAACCTGATCAACAAACATTGCGGATAGGTCCTACGGCCCAGCCGGGTTGGTGGTGGCCAAAGCTTGGAGGGAGACATGCGGATTATTCGGTTCCTCGATGGAGCAGGACAGGAGCACTTTGGCGCACAAGTGGACGACGCCACCGCTAAGGTGTTTCGCGGCTCGCCGTTCGACGGTGGCACAGTCACGGACCGTACCGAGACCATCGCCAAGCTGCTGGCTCCTTGCCGCCCGCCGGCAATTTTTGCGATCGGACTTAACTACCGGCGGCACGCTGAGGAAGTAAAAGCCGAGATTCCAGAATATCCGGTCATTTTTCTTAAAGCGCCGGGGTCGCTGCAGCATCCTAGTGAACCAATCCGGCTACCTCGGGTTGAGCCGACCGAGGTCGACTACGAAGCAGAGCTAACGGTCGTAATCGGCCGGAAGGCAAAGAACGTGTCCCGGGACGACGCATTAGCCTACGTCTTAGGTTACACGTGTGCTAACGATGTTTCGGGACGGCGCTGGCAAATCCACCGTGGTGGCACTCAGTGGTGTCGCGGGAAAAGTTTCGACACGTTCTGCCCCCTAGGGCCAGCGATTGTCACGAAGGACGAAATTGCTAATCCGAACNGTCTGAGGCTTCGGACAACGGTCAACGATGAANTNCTTCAGGACTGGAACACCGACGACATGATNTTCGATGTCCCTAGCCTGGTNAGNTTCGTCAGTGAGGACACCACATTNCTTCCCGGCACCNTCATCCTCACCGGCACGCCNCATGGAGTTGGATTTACCCGGCGGCCGAAACGCTTTCTCCAGGCNGGCGACCGCGTCACNATCGAGATCGAGAAGATTGGTCGATTGGATAATCCGGTTGAGAANGANGCNTGAGGGACGCCACCCTCTTCAGAGATACCGANCGTTTATGCGGACGCATTTNGTCCCTTGGTCTTATCGGGCGGCCACACGTTGCAGCAGCACGTCTAGCTGCTCTTGATATTCATCGCGTTTGGCGGGATNGGCACTCTGACCGTAGTAATCGATGAGTTGCTCGTAGGCCGGCACGAAGTACGGATTGTGGTGAAGCGCCGCTTCCCAGTGCGGCACGCCATCTGCTGGCCGGCCNGATACCGCGTGGAANAACCCAATGTTGAAGTGCGCTTCAGCATTTGTTGGGTTGACCTCAAGCTCACGCTCAAAGTANGGAAGAGCGAGTTCCCTGCGNCCCTGCGTCATCAGCGTGACGCCNAGATTATTGTTTGCCTTGGGTGTCACCGGGTCAATCGCNAGGGCCATACGATACTCCGCNGCCGCCTGACCCGGTTGGTCAAGTTCCTCAAGAATNCGNCCGACGTTCACGTGCGCGATGGGCGCATAGGCCGTGTNACGTGTCGCGCTGACCCAGAAGGTCAGTGGATCNNGGAAGGTGGGCACGTGCCGCANAGTNAGNACGCCGAAGACAATGNNCAGGACCACAAGGACNTANCGGGNTCCGGTCCACCGCCATTGATTACCCNCCAGNGAGGGCANNTGGGACAATCCNATCGCCAGTCCCAATAGCGGNACATAGGTCCTATGCTCATACGCCGGCAGGTTGGGNACCACTAACGGTGGCAANAANAACAGAACAAACCAAGAGAGTGCGAACGCNATCCGGCGTGTCGGTANCNGACGCAAAGTCACNCCNAGNACGCCGACCGCCAGCACACCAAGCCCAAGGGCGCNNGGATCGACAGATGGCATTACATGGAGGNTCACCGGAAAAACAGCCTTGCCAAAATACACAAACAGCTGGGGAAGATTGCGCGCGAAGATCATCAACGCTTCACCNGGTGTCGCAGAGACTTCCCCACCGGCCAGCGCAAAGTGTCGGACGGCTATCCACACACCAGCTGCCCCAAAATAGCNCCACGGCAGCCATCGAACCTCTCGGTAAAAGGCCAATCGGTCATACCAAAGCCAAACGACCAACCCATACGCCGGCAGCAGTACTATGCCGGTCTCCTTGGTGAAGAGGGCAAGTGCGAACGTCACAAGATGGAGCCAAAACCCCCATGCCCGCTTATCCCGCACAGCTGCATCCAGACCGANCAAGGACAGCAAGGCAAAGATGGCGAGTAAAGAATCGTTCCGCCCGACGATCCANCTGACTGTCTGCACCGTGAGTGGATGCACAGCAAACAGGAGTGCCGCTCCAAAGGCCGCGTAACGACCNGCGCCGAGACGCAGNGNTAACCCAAAGAGAAGTACAACAACAATCGCGTGCAAGATTAGGTTAGTGGCGTGATAGACCGCCTGGCCTCCACCATTGAACTGTGCGTCGACCATAAACGACAGCACTACCAGCGGCCGATAGTAAGTCTCAAGACTGCTTAGTTCACCGTCAACCTCAAAGTAACTCCGTAGAAAGACACGGGGTGCGTTGGACAGTTCTGACAGGAATGCCTGATTGCCAGCAATGAGGTCCGCATCGTCAGCCCGGACAAACCCGAAATNGACGGTCTGCCCGAACAGCANTAGACACACCAGCACTAACACGCCACTTAGACCTACCAAGGCCAAGTTGCCGACCTTTACTGGNGNATCTAACGGTTGGGNAGTCCGTTGTCCGTCAGCCATAAGATGTGGTCCTATCTCTCAAAGCCTATCACCGGAGGCGGATTCCGNCTGCTGNGCACACCAGCGAACAAGACGGGAGGAAAANACCAGAATCGAAAGTCTGGANCTGGATTTGTCGTGTGAGTCGGAGACTGATGGTCTCAGAGCATGCCGAGCTGTAACTTNGCCGCGTCNGACATCCGCTCAGGNGTCCAAGCGGGCTCCCACACAACCTCAACNCTTGCGTCGGTTACACCTTCGACGCTTGCGGTNTTTGTTTTCACTTCACCGGGCAAAATCTGCGCGGCTGGGCAATTTGGGGCAGTNAAGGTCATTGTGACCCGCACGTTATGNTCCGCGTCCACNACGACGTCATAGATCAACCCTAGTTCATAAATATTCACCGGNATCTCNGGGTCGAACACAGTTGATAACGCTTCAATGATCTTCGGCTTGAACTTGAGTGTCGCCAACGGGTCACCCACGACCTTCTTCGTNGCCTGAGCGGGGACTGGTGCATCGACCGGTGGAGTGTTGACCNCCGATGGCGCTGAAGCGTCTATTGGTGAGTCTCCCTGTATCTTACTATCTTCATTGGNCTTATCAGTCGNCTGGGAGGGCAGGCGATCGTNATCAAGATCTANAATATCCATTGTTACTCCGTCGTGGCGACCTTGTGGTCCGCCGCGATCGCCGCTCGCAAGGTGTGCCACGCCAGCACCGCGCACTTGACACGGGCTGGGTAGGCTCGCACTCCTGCAAATACCGAGAGTTTCCCCAACGCGTCGGTGTCGGGCTCCGTCTCTGCGTCGGCCGTCACCATTTCTTGAAACCGTCCAGANAGTGTCCGAACTTCAGCNAGTGTCTTACCCTTAACACTCTCAGTCATCAGGGACGCAGACGCTTTCGAGATGGCGCAACCGCTGCCGGTAAAGGCAATCTCGCAGATCACGTCGCCCTTCAGANCGAGATGTANGNTGAGCTTATCGCCGCACANNGGATTATAGCCCTCTGCGCTACGCTCAGGTTCCTTGAGTTGCCCGAAGTTTCTCGGTCGCTTGTTATGGTCAAGTATGACCTCCTGATAGAGGTCGCGAAGATCAAACATTACGCAANNACCCGGCGCACCTGTTCGAGCGCTACGACCAACGCGTCGATATCATTGCGCGTGTTGTACATCGCCAGTGAGGCTCGAGCTGTCGCTGGAATACCAAAGCGGTCCATGACCGGTTGAGTGCAATGGTGGCCTGTCCGGATNGCCACACCCTCTCGATCGACAATCGTGCCAATATCATGTGGATGTATGCCTTCCATTACGAAGGACAAAATNCTGGCCTTCTCCGGAGCCGTTCCGATCAGCTTGAGACCGGGAATCTGCTGGAGCGCGTCCGTCGCATACGCCAAAAGTTNGCGTTCATGGAGTGCTACTTGATCGAACCCAAGCCCGGTCAAATACTTGATGGCCGCACCGAGTCCTATAGCACCAGCGATATGGGGAGTTCCCGCCTCAAACTTGTANGGGATTTCGTTGTAGGTTGTCTTCTCAAACGTCACCGAACTGATCATATCGCCACCCCCCTGATAGGGTGGCATCTCCTCGAGATGTGCCGCTTTGCCGTAAAGTAACCCAATACCCGTCGGACCGTAGAGCTTATGCCCGGTTGCCACGTAGAAATCACAATCCAGAGCCTGTACATCCACAGGAAAGTGGTAGGCCGCCTGAGCACCGTCGAGTAACACCNCCGCACCGTGCTGGTGAGCGAGTTCCACAATACGGGAAACAGGATTGACCGTACCTAATGAATTAGACAGATGTACCGCTGCCACCAACTTTGTACGTGNTCCAACCAAGCGTTCGAACTCCTCCCAAATGAGTTCACCGTCGTCGGCTATCGGCACCACGCGTAGAACTGCGCCAGTTTGCTCGCAGAGCAGCTGCCACGGAACAATGTTCGAGTGATGCTCCATGCCAGTGATGACGACCTCATCGCCCTTCCCAATATGCCGGCGGCCAAAACTCTGCGCAACGAGGTTGATTCCTTCGGTAGCATTCCGTGTAAAGATCATCTCTCGAGTTTGGCGTGCGTTCAGGAACCGCTGAGCCGTGAGACGTGCCGCCTCGTGNGCCTGGGTCGCCNCCTCACTGAGGTAGTGAACCCCTCGATGTATGTTCGCGTTGTGCTCCGTGTAATACCGTGTGAGCNCATCGAGAACGACCTTGGGTTTCTGAGTAGTTGNTGCGTTATCAAGGTAAGCAAGACGACGACCTCGAACTTCCCGATCNAAAATTGGAAAATCCTGGCGGACGCGGCCCGCATCGAAACTCGGTGGGGAAGCGGTCGATGCCGAGGCTTGACTCACGCCGTCTCCCCAGTAGCAATGGTGGGCAACCGGTCAAGCAAGNTTCGNCCAAGTTCCATTTGAATTGGTTTGTGACGGACTCGGTTCAGGACGTCGGTGGCAAAAGCCTGAATCAGGATTCGCCGAGCCTCCTCACGTCCCAGACCACGTGCTCTTAGGTAGAACAGTGCGTCTTCATCCAANTGACCGACCGTCGCNCCGTGGGNNCATTTCACGTCATCTGCAAAAATTTCGAGTTGCGGNTTAGTATTCACTTGCGCCCGCTCTGAGAGNAGCAGCGCCTTGTTCGACTGCTTCGCGTCAGTCTTTTGNGCATCCAGCCGAACGATAATCTTNCCGTTGAAGACCGCCCTGCCGTCACCATCCAGGATCCCTTTGTAGAGCTCGTGACTGGCACANTGCGGTGAAGCNTGATCAATCGTGGTGTGGTTGTCGATGTGCTGTTTCNCTCCAGCTAGGTAGAGACCNTTCAGCGTGCACTCCGCACCCTCACCGTCCAGCACGACCCCAATATCGTTCCGCACCAGCGCTCCACCTAGCGTGATCGAATTCGATGTCACCANTGCATTCCGCGCAAGGCGCGCCTGCATGCCAGCCACATGATAGGACTGGAGACTCTCGCGCAGTATCTTGCAGTGATGAACGACGCTGCCAGCGCCAGCTTCAATCTGGGTTACGGCATTAGTGAAATACCCCGCATCGCGTAGACCTGCGTAGCTCTCAATAACACTCACCTGACTGTTNTCACCCACGAGCAANAGCACTCGTGGATGTGTTACCACCGCTTCTCCNGGTGCGGTTGAAATGAATACTACGTGTACCGGGTCNTTGAGAACGACGCCGTCGTCTATTCTAATGACTGCACCATCCTGCAGAAACGCNGTGTTGAGCGCNGAAAACGGCTGCTCGCCCTCCGTCCCCAAGCTGACCAAGNATGGCTCCGCTGNATCCAATCCAGTCGCTAATGCGTCACCGAGACATTGAACTGCCACACCAGGTGGAAGTGCACCGGTTTCCGAGAGTGACACTGAAAGCCGGCCGTTGACGAATACCAGCAGAGCCCCCGGCAACTCCGGAATCAGAAAGCGTACGATCTGGTCAGTGGTAACTTCAGCGAGGGCACCCAATGCGTAGGGGCGAGTGGCGATCGGCGAAACACTCGTGAACCTCCAGTCCTCCATACGCGTCGTTGGAAATCCGAGACGACCAAAATGCTCCATAGCCTTTTGCCGGAGCAACTTCAGAGGAGCCGAGACACCCGGCATGTCCCCGCCATCCTGTAGACGGTCAAAGTCCGCTTGGTAACCCTCGTACACCGCGGAGACTTCCATAGCGGACGTAGCGCTCACGCCTTGACCTCCTCGGGAGCAGAGTCGATCCACCCATAGCCCTTCTCCTCAAGCTCCAGCGCAAGCTCCTTACCTCCCGATTTCACAATCCGACCACCCGAGAGTACGTGCACAAAATCAGGAACTATGTAATTGAGCATGCGCTGGTAGTGGGTGACAACGACCGTCGAGCGATCCGAGCTTCGCAGCGCGTTTACACCGTTCGCTACAATCTTCAACGCATCAATGTCGAGTCCGGAGTCGGTTTCATCAAGAATGGCGAGCTTCGGTTCGAGCACCGCCATTTGAAAAATTTCGTTGCGCTTTTTCTCACCCCCCGAAAACCCATCATTCACGGGTCGGTTGAGGAGCTCCGGGCTCATCTCAAGCACAGCGAGCTGCTTTTTCACTAAGGTCATAAACTCTATTGCGTCGAGTTCGGGTTCTCCACGATGCTTTCGCACTTCGTTAAGCGCTGCCTTGAGAAGGTAAGCATTATTGACACCGGCAATCTCAACCGGATACTGGAAAGCCAGAAAGACCCCAGCACGTGCACGTTCCTCGGGTTCCATATCTAGCAGATTCTCGTTTTGGTACCGCGCTGTACCGCTCGTCACGTCGTACTCAGTTCGTCCTGCTAAAATCCCCGCCAGTGTGCTCTTGCCAGAGCCGTTGGGGCCCATGATCGCGTGCACCTCTCCCGCATTCACCGATAAGTCAATACCACGCAGAATCTCCTTGCCACCTACACTGGCGTGTAGTCCCGTAATCTCCAACATCGCGTTGCCTCTATAACTCTGTAGAAATGATATGTCCGGATAAAAGAATGGGTTCTCTTAGCGGGAAAGGGCTTGGCCATCCGAAATCCGCTTCGGAGCGCCACCGGGCCACTTCGGCGATCTAGCCGACGCTACCCTCCAGACTCACCCCAAGCAGCTTCTGCGCTTCCACTGCAAACTCCATGGGAAGCTCTCTAAAGACTTCTTTACAGAACCCACTCACGATCATATTCACCGCGTCCTCCGTCGACAGCCCTCGTTGTCGGCAGTAGAAAATCTGGTCTTCCCCGATTTTTGACGTGGATGCCTCGTGCTCGACCTGTGATGAAGTGTTGCGCACTTCCAAATACGGAAACGTGTGCGCACCGCAGCGGTCACCGATCAATAGCGAGTCACATTGCGAATAGTTTCGCGCGTCGGTAGCACCTTTGCCAATCCGCACAAGCCCTCGGTAAGTGTTCTGGCCGTGCCCCGCGGAGATGCCTTTCGAAATGATTGTGCTCCGGGTGTTGCGACCAAGGTGCACCATCTTTGTACCGGTATCAGCCTGCTGCCGATTGTTCGTAACGGCAACCGAATAGAATTCACCGACCGAATTGTCGCCCTTGAGGATACAGCCGGGATACTTCCAGGTGATGGCCGAACCGGTCTCCACCTGCGTCCATGTAATCTTCGAATTACGCCCGGCGGCGGTCCCACGTTTAGTGACGAAGTTGTAAATCCCACCCTTGCCATCCTTATCACCCGGATACCAGTTTTGGACCGTTGAGTACTTGATCGTGGCGTCGTCGAGCGCCACAAGCTCCACCACAGCAGCGTGTAGCTGGTTTTCGTCACGCATCGGTGCTGTGCACCCCTCAAGGTAACTTACCGAAGCACCTTCATCAGCAACAATCAGCGTTCGTTCAAACTGTCCTGTCGATGCGGCGTTGATCCGAAAGTAGGTCGACAGTTCCATTGGACACTTGACCCCCTTTGGAATGTAGGCAAAGGAGCCGTCGCTAAACACCGCCGAGTTCAGCGCCGAAAAAAAGTTGTCGGAGTGCGGTACGACTGTACCCAGGTACTTACGCACCAACTCAGGATGATCGCGAACCGCCTCAGAAAACGAGCAAAAGATGACACCGAGCTCGCCCAATTTCTCACGAAATGTCGTGGCAACAGAAACGCTGTCAAAAACTGCATCCACAGCAACACCAGACAGTAATTTCTGTTCCTCAAGCGGAATCCCAAGTTTTTCAAACGTGCTTCGGATTTCCGGGTCCACCTCGTCCATGCTCTTGAGCGATGGCTTCTTTTTTGGGGCCGAATAGTAGCTAATCGCCTGGTAGTCGATTGGGTCGTAATGGACGTTTGGCCAAGATGGTTCAACCATCGCTGTCCAGAGACGATAGGCCTTGAGCCGCCACTCGAGAAGCCATTCGGGCTCTTCTTTCTTAGCCGAAATTAGACGAACGACATCCTCGCTGAGTCCCTTTGGAATAGTGTCGGACTCAACGTCAGTCACGAAGCCGTATTTGTAGTCCTGGCTCGCGAGTTGTTCAATCGCCTTCGTCGCTGTGCTCATCTGGTCTACTGTCGCTCAAGAAAACCGTCACAAGATAGGCCCCAAGTCGGCCATATCTCGCACTAACCGCTCAATAAAAAATCCCGACCATTTTAGTCGTATATAGATTTATACCACGGGGTCATGCTCTTGCCAACCCTTTCTCAAACAGGACTTTAGGACTCCTGCATCAGAAAGTCTTTGGTCTCAATGGAGAGGAGGCGTGGTCATTGACAGCGCGGACGGGACTGGTCCTCTTGAGTTCAGCAAGGACTTCTCTGGGAGCAAAATGGGATGAGCTAGGCCACTGGGCGCTCATGAGCTGGGAAGAGGGTGCTAATAGCCATGCCGACTACAACGACCGCGGTGGCTCCAACAACATTTAGCCACAGGAACGAGATACTGCTCGTCACTGCAACGTAGGTTACCGTGACCATTCCACCAACCAACCCCCAAACCGCTCCGGGCGATGTCGCCCGCCGCGTGCCCACAGCAAGGATGAACACACCGAGTAACGAGCCATAAAAGAAGGACCCGAATCGATTTACCACCTCGATAAGTGACCCAAGGTTTGCGGCATACACCGCCACGATGGAAGCAAAAAGTCCCCAGAAGCCAGTGACTATTTTCGATACGCGGAGGTAGTGCTGGTCAGACGCGTCGGTGCGAATGTGACGACGATACATATCGATTACGGTCGCGGTCGATAGTGAGTTCAGCTCGGCAGCAATGCTTGACATGGCTGCAGCAAAGATAGCGGCGACGATCAACCCAACCAGGCCGATCGGTAATTCGGTCGTCACAAAGGTTGGGAAAACATAGTTCACGTCATTGTAGGAATCATCGTCGGTGACTTCCTTCACCAGTGATACGGCCCGCCCACGAATCGTAGTCAAATTCTGCTGATGTTCAACAAAGGCGGCCTGGGCCACCCTCGTCGCAGCGGGGTTGCCCGTCCGGCGTGCCGTTACCGCATCACGGACCGCAGTCCTCCGCACATCGAGCACGTTCTGAAACTCCGTGTCGAGCGCCGTCCACTCCGCCGCTCGTGAACTTGCTTGCATCTCCGCTTCGTGGACCGGGTTAAAAAGCATTGGTGGCGCTTGGAACAGGTAAAACGTGAACACGAGTACACCGGTTAGCAGGATCAGCGCTTGGAGCGGGATCTTCACGAATGCGCTCATCAGGAGCGAGCGTCGTCCTGCCTTGACTGACTCGGCGGTCAAATAGCGTTGCACCTGACTCTGATCACATCCGAAGTAGCCAAGCATCAAGAAAAGCCCGCCGATCAATCCTGACCAGAACGTATAGGTCTCGTTCAGGTCGAACTGAAAATCGATTGTAGTAAGTCGACCCGTCGCACCCGCTATGTGGAGGGCCTCGCCGAGGCCAACATCTTCTGGTAGTCCCAAAACGAGTGCGACCACCACCGCCACCAGGCCGGCCACAATAACGACCATCTGTTTCACGTCGGCCCAAGTGACCGCTTGCACACCACCAAACATCGTATAAAGCGTCGTCGGCAACCCGATTGCAATAATCGTCAAGGTGAGGTTGAACCCGAGCACAATCGATAGGATCACTGCCGGCGCCGCGATAATTACACCAGCCTGCAGCCCCCGCGACATCAGGAACAGTAAGCTCGCGAGCGTCCTGGTACGCACGTCGAAGCGACGTTCGAGGTACTCGTAGGCCGTATAAACTTTGGCTCGATAGAAAAACGGCACGAGCGTGAGTGACAAGATGATCATCGCAACCGGTAGGCCGAAGTAGAACTGCACGAAGCGCATGCCGTCGGCGTAGCCTTGACCCGTTGTCCCGACGAGTGTGATCGCGCTCATTTGGGTTGCCATGACGGTGAGGCCCACAGCCCACCACGGTAGTGAGCGGTTGGCTAGAAAGTAGCCCTCAATCGCTGAGGAGGCTTTAGTCCGCTTGAGGCCGTCGTAGACCACCCAGATTAGGTATGCCGCAACGATGAACCAGTCGATTAAATGCATGGGTTTATCGATGAACCGCGATCAGTTCGCGAAAAACCAGCTGAAACCCCACAAGGCCAGTAAGACCAACGCCTCGACGACTAATACCGCCATGTAAGTGCGCGTCATTGGTCGTGCTGAGTTAGCCGCAGTCGGTAACCCATCCGTGTGGGTTGGGGAGGGGAAGTCGCTCATAGGACCCTACTTCGGTCACGCACCGTATTCATCCAGTGTCACCAGATGCGCGCATTAATTCACTACTGGAACATAAAAACAACTGTTTCGCACCCACTGCAAAAGCTTAAGTTGCATATTCCGGTGCGAATGGCAGGAAGCAGTATACCCTTGCCTCATCGTGGTCACTGCCCCTTACACACAGTCGGAAAACTGGGAAAATTTGTATTACTTTGCAGGGCGGTATTCTACGTAGGTAGGTGGGCCAGGGCGAGGCCGGTGACACTCATGACGGAGAACCACTCCCGACAGCACCTTCTGGCCAGCACGGTTGTCCTAGGATTAGTCGTTGCTCTAGGTTGGCAATTCGGCGGATATTTACCGGCTTTTGTGGCGTGGGTCGAAAGTGGGGGTGTATGGGGGCCGATTGTATTCGTCGTCGCGTATGCCGTCGCAACGGTTGCTTTCATCCCCGGCTCGCTATTGACCCTTGCAGCGGGTGCCATCTTTGGTCTCGTCAATGGCACGGTCCTCGTATTGGTCGGCGCCACAATTGGTTCAGCTGGCGCTTTTCTGTTTTCCCGGCATGTCGCGAGGGGGGCAATCGAACGACGGTTAGCACGCTATCCTCGTTTCGTCGAGTTCAACAGCATCGTGGGAGACGAGGGTTTCAAGATTGTTCTCTTACTCCGGCTGTCCCTAATATTCCCCTTCAACCTGCTCAACTACGCCCTAGGTCTGACCCGCGTCCGCTTCCGGGACTACGTTCTGGCGTCCGTAGGTATGCTCCCTGGCTCCCTCCTTTACACCTACTACGGGAAACTTGCTGGCGACGTGGCCATGCTGGCTGGCGACGGCCCGGCCGAAGGAACGACTTATTACTACTTAGTCCTGGTGCTAGGACTGACCGCAATGATCCTTTTAACCAGACTAATTACACGCATCGCTTCCCGGGCCCTCCACCGAGGCACAGACAAGTAGGCATCGTTTCTACTGACTATTCGTAAACCCGACCATTTCTGTCCTTGCGCCCCCCCTCGCCTCCATATAAAATTCCGTGCTTGATGGCCTGCGGGCCGAATCGGCCGGCTAACGACCAGCCTCTGCTCACTATCACGACCCAGGACGCCGCACGACGTAGAAAGGAG
>PBHT01000026.1 GCA_002720285.1 Acidobacteriota bacterium
GTACCTGACCCTGGTCGTCACTTGCCACGTAAAGTTCATCCCGACCATCTCGGTCTAAGTCCAGAAGGATAGCTGCGTGCTCAAAGCCTGAGGATTCGGCGTCAATCAACTCCGTCGTCCAACCGTCTTCGCCTGGAAGTAACAGCCAGAGGCCGGCCTTGTAAGTCGCAGCAACTAGCTCCAGAGTGCCATCACCATCAACGTCACCAGCTGTAAGAAAACGGCAAAGGCGATCGTTCAAAGTGGCTACTACGTTCGGCTCTGCCGATTGGGTGTCGGAATCATAGCGGCGAATTTCGACTTGGCCCCCTGAGACCGCCTCAACCGACACATAGAGTTCATCGCGCCCATCACCGTCAACATCTTCCACTAAAATCTCTTTAGCGTGACGTAAACCGAGGTCTACCACTTCCACGCGTCCTTCCCCTGCTGCCGGCGTGTATCGTACAACTTTGCCTGGCTGGGACGTGCCATCCACCGCGTTCGGAGCCGTGGCGGTTGCATAAATCTCAAGCAATCCGTCACCGTCCAAATCGCCGAGTTCAATCTCGTGCACCACCTTATTCGGTTCACGATCGAGTTCATCTATGGAAAAGCCACCTGAGCCGTCAGGCCTTACCACCGCTACAACTCCCTGATCATGCGTTGCCACGGCGATGGCAGCTGAACCATCGCCGTAAATGTCACCCACCTCGGCGTCTCGCATCCGGCTGAATGCCCCGCCAAAATCAGCTTCCCACAACGTTTCACTAGTCCCATCAGTCTTCCAGAGCTTCACGGCAGCGTTCATTCCTCCGAGAGTTAGGATACCCTCAGCCCCGTCACCGTCTCGGTAGACCATCGCTTTATGAAACACGTTGCTATCGGGATCCTCGAGGACACGATGGGTCCACTTATTCCCCTGACGCGTCAGAATTCCTAGGCGGGCAGGCAGAGGCTTTGGTGAACCATCCTCGTTTTCACCTAAAGCAGCTAACGCTAGAACGAGGGCAGCGTCCCCTCCACCAACGACTCCACTAAGGGGAGGGTCCTGCTGATTACTTCCGGCACAGGCACAGAAAAAGGAGGTTGCGACTAATAGAACGAACGGGCAACTTTCTGAGGTCCTAGTCATGTTCATAGCCGGCTCAGGTCCTAGAGCACAAGGGGTTGGATCAAGGCTCGGATCTTCGCTAAGACGAAGCCACCCTCCACAGTCTAGTTACTGTCTTCAAACTCCACAATTAAATCCCACGAACTATCCAAGCTCTCGCCCTAACGACTCTTAGTGCCAGAATCCTGCCACGTTACTGATTGATTCAATAATCGTAATCGAGTTCTTACTAAGAATTTGCGTACTCTTCTCAACACGCGATCAGAAGTGAGCAATCCCCCCCTTGGGACTGATGTTCTGAAACTAAGAGTTGCACCAAGTCGTATAATGCAAGCGTGCCTGTCACGCTCGGCTTGGATTCACTCGGGGCTTCCGGCCGATTATCCAATCAGCGCGTAGGACTAGTCAGCAACCTGGCCTCCCTCGATCGTCATTTCCAGCACGCGGCCAAGGTAGTGGTTAACTCAGGTGCAAGGCTAACCGCTCTTTTTGGTCCACAACACGGTTTCACATCGGACCGTCAAGACAATATGGTCGAGACGCCTCACGAGCACGACGAGCACCACTTGGTTCCAGTCTATTCCCTTTATAGCGAGACCCGGACTCCAACCACCGAAATGCTCAATGGGATTGACCTGATGGTCATTGACCTTCCAGACATCGGCACGCGCGTGTACACCTATGCATCGACAATGGCTAACTGTCTTCGTGCGTGCCGTGAACACGGCATCCCAGCAATCGTCACAGATCGACCGAACCCGATCGATGGTGTCACTGTCGAGGGTCCGATGCTTGAGTCTGGATGGACCTCATTTGTGGGTCAGTTCCCGATTCCGCTCCGACACGGCCTGACGATGGGAGAACTGGCTGAGCTCTTCAACTCAGAATTTGGTGTTGGCGCCGAGCTCGAGATTGTGCCAATGACCGGTTGGAATCGTGCGATGTATTTTGACAATACGGGACTGCCATGGGTAATGCCGTCGCCGAACCTCCCTACACTCGAGAGCCTCATCGTGTATCCGGGCATGGTATTACTTGAGGGAACCAACCTGTCAGAGGGACGTGGCACCACCCGTCCATTCGAATTGTTTGGTGCCCCCTGGTTACACGGCGAGCAATTAGCAATCCACCTAAACGACTTGGAACTCCCTGGTGTACGGTTCCGCCCTACAAGATTTGAGCCGACATTTCAGAAACATGCTGGTACTGCCTGTGCAGGCTGCCAGATCCACGTTGTCGACCGTCAGCGGTATGGTTCCGTCAAAACTACGTTGGCCATTCTTGATGCCTGCCGGAAAATGGCCCCTGATCAATTTGCGTGGAAAGAGCCACCTTACGAATATGAGTATGAACGCATGCCAATCGACCTACTCTGGGGTTCTGACCGACTTCGAACATATCTCGATACAAGCAGGTCCGTGGCAGATGCCCATGCGGAAGGGTTAGACGATTTTTTGAAGATCAGGGAAAGATATCTGCTGTATTGAGTGTTTTTTGGTAACAGTGCTGGCCGTTGAGCAACATCCTTTCTGCTTTTCCAGAGTCACAGTGTGCAGCCACCTGCAAGGCCCTTATGAGCCTTTGACTCAGGCCATGTGAGACAGTACGATCCGATCCTTTCGCTTCGGACGACTCCCCGCACGGGAGTACGTCGACCGACTCTAGCGTAATGCCAAGTATTCAGAACTCGCCCTCCACGTATCTTGCCCGCCGCTTTACCGTGGTGGCACAACTCATTGCCGCGATTCTAATCGGAAGTAGTGTTGTCAAGACCACCACACAGAATGCGGCACAAGAACCCGCCCACGGCGAAGCTGTCGAGCGACTGATGATCACCAACGCCATGGTGATTTACGGCAACGGTCGCCCTCCGTTTGGCCCGGTAGACATCGTCGTTGAAGACGGACTCATAACACGCGTCGGGACCTGGACAACTGGTAGCGCACGTATACCCGACGCTGTAATTGACGCGACCGGGAAATACGTCATGCCCGGAATCATTAACACCCACATGCACTGGCACGAATGGCGCGTACCCTCGATCCCTCAGTCGATTCAGTATGAACGCAATTTATACCTAGCAGCAGGTGTCACAACTGTCCGCGAAGTAGGCGGAAACTTCAGAAAATCGAAAATCTGGCAGGCCGAGAGCGCTGCGAACGCAATCGTTTCACCTAGAATTTTAGTTTACGCTCGCCCCGAACTGGGCACCAATCGAACACCTGAGGAGATACGCATAGGCGTCCGTCAGGCCAAATTAGACGGTGCCGATGGTTTAAAAATTGGCGGACTTGATAGAGACCAGCTGGAGGCGCTCCTCGGTGAGGCGCATATTCAGGGACTTCGAACCGCTGCACATATCGGGGTAGAAGAAACAACAGCTGCTGATTACATAGAACTGGGAGTTGGTTCAATCGAACACTTCTATGGAATTGGAGAGGTCGCAATCGATGGTATCCAAGATTTCCCAGCTGACATGAACTATAGCGATGAAACGCACAGATTCGCCTACGCTGGTGAACTTTTTGCGCAGGCTGATCCAGAAGGATTACGTAAGATTGTCGAATCGATGATCGCGCACAATGTCGGCTGGAGTCCAACACTGTCGATCTACGAGGCAAGCCGTGACGTTGTGCGAGCTCAAAATCTACCCTGGTATCGCGACTATTTACATCCATCCATGGAAGAGTTTTGGAGACCAGCTCCCGATCACCACGGGTCCTACTTCGCGGGTTGGACTTCGTCCAACGAAGCTGCTTGGCGCCGGAACTACCGGATTTGGATGGACACGCTCAATCACTTCGGGCGGCGTGGCGGCCTCATCACTACAGGAGACGACGCTGGCTACATTTATTCGCTGTATGGCTTCGGACTGATCCGTGAGTTGGAACTACACGAGGAAGCGGGCTTCCACCCGCTGGAAGTTCTGAAACATGCAACTGTCAACGGTGCGCGGATGCTTGGACTCTCGGATAAACTCGGGCGTGTTAGGGTTGGTTACCTTGCTGACCTACTCGTCGTGAACGGGAATCCGCTGGAAAATCTTCGTCTTCTCAATCCTTATGGCACGAGTGTGAATGTCGATGGCCGAAGCGTTCACGGCGGTGGAATCGAATGGACGATCAAGGACGGCGTGCCCTACCACGTTCCAACCCTGATGGATGAAGTGCAGCAGATGGTTGACGACGCGCGAAGCAGCAACTGGCATAATGTAACATCCGGGCACTCGTAGGAAACAGAGAATGACACGTCAACGGCCGGTCCAGGACTTCAAGGACTTCGTGACAGAGCACAAAGAGCTGATTACAGCAGCGCCTGACCGCGTTCTAGCGGCTTTCTTCGATCCGATCGACCTATCAGCCTGGTGGCTCACAACTCGATCCGTGGCTGTTCCACAACCGCTCGGCGTTTATGCGGTGGAATGGAAACCTACGGCGTTTCGGGACCCAATACTGGGTCCGCTGGGCGGCGCCTTTCACGGCACCGTGATGGAGTATCGAGCCAATAGGGAATTCTTCGTTGCTAATGCTTTCTGGCTGCCCCCAGAGGGCCCACCTCTTGGACCGATGGCGCTTCAAGTTACCTGCCGAGTTGAAGGCCCCGGTACACGTGTGCAGGTCCGTCAGAGTGGCCGTGGTTTGGGTGAGCGTTGGGAACGTTACTACAGTGTTATTGAATCGGGTTGGGTTACATCTCTCCAGTCGCTGAAGGCTTACATAGAAACTGCGCCGAAGCGCGTGGTCCCACCGGTAACCAGCGCGGTTGACAAGAAACCCATGGCTCGTATTGAAGAGCTAACAACAACGTCCCGGGCAGTGAAACACGCCCGTCGACGGTCCTAGTAGCCTGACTTGACTTCGACGATGGACGCGGACGTCATCATCATCGGTGGTGGCGTCGTCGGGTCTAGTATCGCTTACCATCTATTGATAGACGGTTTTACTGGCCGTGTTGTCGTTGTCGAGCGTGATCCAACATACGCGAGAGCATCGTCGAACCTAGCGATGGGTGGCATTCGCCAACAGTTCTCTTCTGCGCTCAACATTCAGCTAGCACAATACAGCATCGACTTTTATACCGATTTCGATCATCGCTTCAGTTTGAAGGGTTCAGCTGCAGCATCGTTTCAACAACGAGGTTATCTCTTTCTAGTTGACACGAAAGGCCGGGAACGTTTCGAAGCCCGTGTGAAGGAGCAGCATGCCCTTGGTGCACACGTCTCGCGCCTCTCGGTGGCTGAACTTGAACACCTTGTACCAGGCATGACCGTTGAAGACTTGGAGTTCGGCGTCCTTGGTCCAAATGACGGGTATGCAAATCCGAAAGCCGTGCTGGCCGGGTTCCGNGAGGGAGCCAAGACNGTCGGNGCCGAGTTCATTACGGGNGAAGTCACCGCGATTCACCGTGAAGACAACCGNGTCTATGGNGTCGAGATTGAAANAAAGGACAATATAAACGCTGCCGTCGTNGTCAATGCAGCGGGTCCGTACGCCGCACGGGTTGCNGAACTCGCAGGAGTCACGATCCCGGTCCAGCCAGTACGGCAGCACCTCTTCCGTGCATTTCTACGAACCCCAACTTCCAAAAGGTACCCGATGATCGTCGATCCGTCTGGTGTGCATTGGCGACACGACGATCCTCAACACATCGATGAACAGGACCNGTTCATCGTCGCCCGCACAAAACTTGACGAACCGCCAGGGGAAAATTTCGNGTGCGACATGTCACGTTGGGAACAAGACTTTTTTCCAGCTCTACAACGTCGTCTGCCTGACCATAGTGACTATACCCACGTGGAGGGATGGAGCGGTTTGTACGAAATGACACCAGATCACAATCCGGTATTCGGCTCAGTGCCAGACCGCTCAGGGTTTCTACTGGCCAATGGTTTCAGCGGACATGGGCTCATGATGGCACCCGCTACGGGTAAGGCTCTCTCCGAGCTAATCCGCCTGAACCGCTACGAGACGTTCGACCTTACNCCTCTACATGTGACGCGGTTCAACAAGAATAGANTGTTTAGGGACGACGCAACGCTCTAGCTTCGGATATATTTCGGCGNACCCGANCCAGNGTGCAAGGGAGGACNAATGCGCATTGAAGCGTGGACACAGGCGATCATTGCGGACGTCAAGTTGAGGGGCCTGTCCCAACTGGTTCCACTCTTAGGTGGACTCGTTCAGGCGACGCAGACGCTCCGGTTGGCCGATTGGAATGAATCCGCCGACCNCGACGATCAGGAGAATGTTATCGTAACGAAGGAGTCAGATTGACTTCNGAACTCTGCCTTCGCACGATCGCTGAACTGGCACCCCAAGTCAAAAANGGTGCGATCTCNGCGCTAGAACTTACCGATGCTTGCCTCGAGCAAATCACCAAGCGCGAGGCTGACCTCAATGCCTTCATCGCTGTCGATAGAGACGGTGCCAGAGCTACCGCTAATCGCGCAGACGATGAAATCGCTGCCGGCCAGTACCGTGGACCACTGCACGGTATCCCAATATCAGTCAAGGACATGGTCGCTGTTGCCGGATTGCCGACGACAGCGGCATCGAGAGTCCGGCCAACGACACCAGCTCAACATGATGCAACCATCGTTGCCAACCTTAAGNCTGCGGGNGCAGTCGTGCTCGGCAAATGCAATCTGCACGAGTTCGCGTTTGGNACAACAGGAGAAGATTCNGCATTCGGGCCAACCCGTAATCCCCATGACACTTCGCGGTCACCCGGCGGTTCCAGCGGCGGCTCGGCNGCAGCTGTCGCGGCCGGTATGTCTTATGGNTCGATCGGAACAGATACCGGAGGATCAATACGGATCCCTTCAGCAGCGTGCGGCGTTGTTGGCTTGAAACCTGGTTTTGGTGAANTGTCGTGCGATGGCGTTGTACCGCTCAGTCGGTCACTTGACCACGTGGGCCCTTTGGCACGAAGCGTGGTGGACGTCTGGCTCCTCTACCGGGCAATGGGGGGCGAACAAACTANGGTGCCACTTAAGGGCACAACAAGAAAAAAACTACGGCTTGGTGTGCCACGGCGGCATTTCATGGATCATCTTGACCCACANGTTCGTGATCANTTCAACGATGCTTTGGACCGGCTNGGCAACGCCGGTGTGGACCTTAGTGACGTTGACGTGCCCCACGCAGGAGAAATCGCAGCCGTTTACCTGCATATAGTCTTACCCGAGGGTATGACCTATCACTCCAAAACACTCAACTCTCGGCCTGANGATTACACCCCAGGCGTTCGCCNACGTCTAGAAATGGGACACTACATACTCGCCGAAGATTACCTNAGAGCGCAGCGCGGCCGGGAAATGTTGCGACGTGAAGTGACTGAAGCGCTGTCAGNCCACGACGCCCTTGTCCTTCCCACGCTCGCCATCCCNGCTCCACCATNCGGTATCGAGTCAGTTACCGTGGNCGGTCTGACTGAGTCAGTCAGGAATCTGACCCTCCGACTCACCCAAGTGTTCAACCTCACTGGTCATCCAGCAATCTCGATCCCAAGTGGTAACACGCCCACCGGCCTTCCGTGTGGTCTTCAACTCGTCGGTCATACGAATCAGACNGTGAACTTGCTCACTGCCGCGCGATACGTTGAAGAGACCATCCGATAGGCATCGACAGCCGCGATTTACTGATCAGACTGAAGCTCACACACTTCCTAAAGTAAACCGCCAACGGGAAGACGAGAAAGTCGTTCCACTGCCNCGCAANTGATTCACGGCAGAACAATCTTCTCAGGTGCATNGAGACCAATGTCNTGGAGTCCGTCCTTAATCACTGTTAGGTCACCAACAACTACAGTCGAAAGGTGAAGCGGGTCAAGATGCGTCTGAGTGACTCTNACGATATCCTCCGATTGAACAGCAGTAACACTCGGACTGAACTGGGTAAAGTGATCATCGGGCAAGTCGTGTANCGCCAGTTGGGCTAACCCGCGAACAATCTGATTAGCGGTTTCGAACCCTTGCGGATATCCCCGCGTCAATGTCCGCTTGGCATGTACGATCTCCGAGTCTGTGAGTGGGCGTCCATCACGCACGGCATGCAGNTCCCCGAGCACCTCTTGAATTGCGTTTGCGGTCACATCTGTNTGAACACTTGTCTGGACCGAAAACGGCCCNGGCTCNCGGCGAAAGTCGAACGACGATTGCGCACCGTAGGTGTAACCCTTAGCTTCACGTAGATTCANGTTGATTCGGCTGGTGAACTGGCCACCCAGCGCTGTGTTCATGACCAGGAGCGGAAAATAGTCAGGGGTATTCCTAGCAACAGCCACGTGGCCAATCCGCAATTCTGATTGTGCAGCCTGTGGACGGTCCCAGACAACGAGAGAAGCCCGCTTCGATTCACCGTGGGGTATTCGTTCTGACTGCTGACCCNCCGTNNCCACTGCTTTCCAATCACCAAAAGCCTCACCAGCCATTTGTTCAAACTCCGCGTGGGTAGCATCTCCGGCTAANATCACGATCGCCTCAGATGGGCGATAGGCTTGGGAGTGCCTCGCAACGATGTCGTCTCTGGTTAGCCTGCGGATGGCNGACTCCGTCCCAAATGGCAGATGCCCGTAGGGTTGGTCACGATACAAAACATGCGCGAATGCACGATCGGCGATAGCCGCTGGGACTTCTCTGAGCTGTGCCAAACGGTCTAAACGAAGTTTCCGAAGTCGNTCGAACGCTTCGNGCTCGAAACGCGGCTCGCCCACAAGTTCAGCTAGTAAGGACAGTGCTTTATTCGAAAAACGACGAAGCATCGTCAGACGGAGCGTCGTCGCGTCCATTCCAACTCTGACATTGAGTTGCGTGCCTAGGCGCCCCAGCAACCGATGTAATTCAAGACCGGAGCGTTTACCACAGCCCTCATCTAGGAGTGCCGCGGTTAGAGATGTAACCCCCGCCTGGTCCATCGGATCCTCGGCTGAGCCTCCTGGAAGTAAGAGTAAACAGCTCACGACAGGTATCTTGCGGTGCTCAACGCTCCAGACGGAAAGGCCATTGGGAAGGATTACCTTGCACACTGATGGAAAAGTGAAAGAAGGATCGGGNCCGACTTCTGGCAGCTTTGAACGATCGACCCGCATTAAGACACCTCTGCGACAACCGAATCTGNNAGTGCGAGCTTGGTCGCCCCAATTGGCACAACGCTCACCGCGATCCGTTGCCGGTTCGATAGATGGTCTCGTGAGATTCTGGCGATCGTAGCNCTCGTCGCATTACGGTACCGCGAGAGGTCGGTCTCAAAGTATCCTGGATCGTTCACCACAACGTTATAACCATTGAGCTGATCCGATTTACCACCAAACCCTCCGACCGTCTCCAGTTGGCATACAAAACTTGTTTCGATCTGCNNAAGACTACGATGAAGTTCATCAGTCGTCAGNTCNTCAGNACTTACCCGCTCAAGCTCGATGGAAATTACGTCGTCAAGCTCGCGAAGGGTATGCCCTGGCGCGGCAGTNGCCACAATCTGAAAAACACCAGACAACTCCCGTGAAGACTGAACGACACTCACGTCCGTTGCCAATCGCAGTTCGTGTACCAGGGTTCTGTAGAGGCGNGANGCTTTGCCGTTTGACAGTACATCGGAAAGAAGATCAAGTTCCGCATCACCTGGCCCGAAGAGTTGAGGAGAATGCCATGCGAGATAGAGCCTAGGNAGCTCGACTCGGTCTTCAATTAATAAGCGCCGCTCATCGCAAATCANGGGTCNCTNAACTTCGACCGCCGGAGGCNCTGGCCCTCCGGAAATCTCTTCAAAGTAGTGCTCAGCCATTTCAAGCACCTTATCTACTTCGACATCACCGGCGATTGTCAGCGAGGCGTTCGCCGGACCGTAAAAAGTTTTGAAGAACGAACGAACTTCGTCGAGCTCGGCAGCCTGAAGGTCTTTAATCCGGCCAATCGTCATCCAGCTATATGGATGNTCGACGGGATAGAGAGCCTCCATGGTTGCCATCCCAACCATGCCATATGGACGATTCTCATAGTTCTGCCGGCGTTCGTTNAGCACAACATCCCGCTGATTCTCAAATTTCTCGCGCGTCAAAGCTGGCAGCAAGTGGCCCATCCGGTCCGACTCCATCCAAAGAGCCAAATCGAGNGCACTCGAGGGCACAACTTCCCAGTAGTTGGTACGATCGGCGTTAGTTGAACCGTTTAGTTCAGCACCAGCTTGCTGTAACGGGNAAAAATATCCTTGGTTGGTATGCTGAGATCCCTCAAACATCAGATGCTCGAACAGATGTGCAAACCCGGTGCGCCCCNGTCGTTCGTTCTTTGAACCAACGTGATACCAAACATTCACTGCAACGATTGGACAGCCGTGGTCCTCATGGACTATCACATCAAGACCATTGGCGAGAGTGTGCTTAATGAACGGGATGTTCATAACGTCCAATCAGCGCAGCGACTCACTAGTAATGCTTCCAGATCAGGAACGACGCTTCAGGTTNGTTAATCAACGGGTCGGATAATTAACCAATCACGAGATTGCCGTTATCATCCCGCTACAGGGGCATCGACGCTTGTCTCATAGCTAGCAATCGAAACCTGTGCGGCCAGCCGAGCGGCCGCATCAATTAACGACTGAGCTGCGGGGCATTCCGGTTCGGNTACAACAATCGGCGNACCCTGGTCGCCACCAACACGGATCGGTTCATAGAGTGGAATCTGCCCTAAAAATGGAATTTTGNTCTGCTCGGCGAGGGACTCACCGCCACCCTTACCAAAGATGTCACTCTCATGACTGCANCTCGGACAGACGAAGTGGCTCATATTCTCCAAGAGCCCTAACACCGGAATATTAAGCTTCTGATACATGCGGATCGCCCGCCGTGTGTCGGCCAACGATACCGTTTGTGGAGTAGTAACGGCCACCGCACCGGATACCGGGACAGTTTGGCTCAGACTGAGTGCAACATCGCCAGTCCCNGGAGGCATGTCAATCACAAGGTAGTCCAACTCACCCCAGTTGACTTCTCGAAAGAACTGCTGGATCACGCCGTGTAGCATTGGACCACGCCAAATCACNGGCGACTCATCCTGCGTTAGGAAGCCGATCGATACGGTTCGAATACCATGGCACTCCGCTGGCACGATCTTCTCGCCGTCCGTCTCCAATTGCGTCTTTGCTCCGAGCATGATCGGTACGTTCGGACCGTACACATCCCCGTCGAGTAGTCCAACGCGGCTTCCGTGTCGAGCCAGCGCGCAGGCTAAGTTCACAGATACGGTTGTTTTACCAACCCCGCCCTTACCTGCNCCAACCGCAATGATGTTTCTCACACCTGGGATTGCTGCTCGNCCTTCGTCAGGTGACGACGCGGAACGCACGTTAGCCGTCATCTCGACATGCACCTTCTCAACACCAGGTAGTTGNCGCAGCAATGTTTCAGCCTGGTCACGCATCTGGTCTTTGACAGGACATGCTGGCGTGGTGAGNTCGATAACAACCGAGACCATCTCCCCATCGATGCTGACTTGCTTGACAAATCCGAGNCTCACGATATCCCGATGNAGATCGGGATCTTGGATTTCCTTAAGCGCTTCCAGCACCGCCGATTCGTCAATTCCCTGTTGAGACATGTTCACCCTTTTGAAAATAGCCCGCTACGAGTCCACCAGTCGTTCCCAATTTACTTGAATCANAGCCATGCGACCCAGACACAAGGACGTAGCTTATCGAGTTTGTCCTCAAACTGACAAGGTGAAGAAGGANGTTTTGTCCGAAATAGATATCATCCGCTACTGGATGGTGACATGCACTTCGACATTGGTTNTAGGTGCACACGGAGGATTGACTGCGAAACAAAAGCAGGCATCGGGCCGAACGCCGGGTGGAATCGACANGTGTACAACATGACTCTTCGACTCCGTCCCCACACCNCCACACTTCGAACAGTCGTCGCTCCATACCGCGCCACGTCCACCGCAAACTAGACATGTACTTCGCACCGGAACTTTCAATGACACATGAACGCCCTCACACGCCTCGCGCCAAGATAGCCGGACTTGAGTGATACATGGGTTCTTAGTAGCCATTAGCCCACGCCCGATCCGGTCAACTACACGGGTCACCGACGGGAAATCAATTGCTACGTCTTGCTGCTGAGAAACGGNNCGTTGNGGAAAGTCNAGGATGCTACCAGGTNTGGANCGCACGGCNGCCNACTCATCACCCGCCTCATATGCCCGTACTATTTCNCACGCCCGAGGGGTCATCCGTTCACGTTGGCTTGCACGCACACGACGTTGACGTACGACCTCTNGATGCACNCGACGCAAATCGTCTGGCAGGGCACCCCGAGGTACTCCAACCACCCACGAGTAATCAGACACAATCGCTAACCATAGGAGCGGATTTTAAGCTTGTCAAGGTAACCGGCTACTAACTAGCCATCTCGTGAATCAATGAGACCGAACGNNTCANCAGAGCTTAGNCAATTATTTTTTNTCAAGNTGAGGGTTACANTCATAACNGNTGTTTCGTCGATTGCAAATATGNCAAACANTTNTTCGCTATAGNCNANCTTCCCTGCAGTANGAATTCGGATAANACNGTCNNGCAGTAAATATTCTGGGAAAGGGNCGTNNAACGAAAAGCGTGATGCTCGGTCGGNACGTATCACCGACTGGAGTTCAACTATCGTGAGGAAATGGTCAACATAATCTCTCGCCGGAGCGGCTCTTCAAAGTCAGCCAGATTCANTNCGGCTTCGCATTCATCGCAGAGCACTTCTAGCACAGACGGCTGAGTCTCATCCGATACCTCGATGCGCGAATCCTCCAGATGCACAACATGCATCCGCAATGTCTTCACCACAAAGTCTTTTTCATTCCCACAAGCGGGACAAGTCAACGTCATTCACANCTCCCAAACACNAGACGTTCGTAAAACANTTCTTTAAACTCTTCNAAGTGTANAAAATGCCTTNCNAAGACGCAATGGCAATCTTGTGNGATANGCATCTCAGATGNAGCCATGCNCCATGATCAGTTAGAATCACACATTAACATGGGGGAAACGACAACTATGNCAAATCTACCGTCTGACGTTTTCGACGTGCGTAGTGAAGNAAAAGGGGCACATTGGATCGCCTGGGTNGTCCTTAGCGGTCACGACACCCCAGATGGCTCGGTGGTGTTGGTTGGCCAAACTCAAGAAGAGGCCGAAACACGGGCTCGCCAGTGGGCAGNAAATCGGGTNGCATCCACCGATGCTTGATCGTTGGGNCAAACAGAATTACTGACGGAACCACGGACCTGTNGCGTTCATCAAGAACGCTTCTATATACAGGANCCCNCCAGTTACACAGTAGGTCTTCCCTTCTGAGGCACACCACCCAGCCGCACTAATCATGTGGNTGAGAAATCACCTAGGNCCTAACAAGACCAAGCCGAGAAATCATCNTCGGGCGCTGGCTGCTCTAGCGAAGCCACNGGAGGCTCCGCCGGTGCAAACCGGGACGAATCATCAGAATCGCAGAGCCTNAAACGATGCCGCGCACCGCTCAGGTNGCTCNGTGACCACTCCACCCAACGAGAAGTTNCGGTAATCGCATCTATCTTCGCAATAAATGATTTAGGCAGTACTTCTGCGAGACTACCNCGGCCAGGTGAAAGTCGTTTATCGCGACGNACAATACCTAGATAAAGTCCNTCACGCGCTCGGGTGACCGCAACATACAANAGGCGTTTTGTTTCTTCTAGCTCACGCGCTCGTTCATCGTTTTCAATCTCTGGACGTGCACCCCAGACGGTGACAAGCGGTAAGCCATCTCCACGATCGGGTATGACCTGAATGGGCGGAGTTGCGCCACCCACTCCACGGGAGAGCCCAACGACAAAAACAACTGGGAACTCAAGNCCCTTGGCAGCATGAACTGTCATCAGATGGACAGCGCCNGCAGCATCAATCACCGCATTGGATTCGCCACCAGTGGAAAGACGATCGATATGATCGGCNATCCGTGACAGCGTNACGTAACCGCGATTTTGAATTCGCCGAAGGAGTTCGCGCATTTTTTTGAGGTTCTCCCTNGCNTGTAGCGATCGGGGTCCTCGTGTTTCGAAGAGGTAAGCCGACTCATTAAGCACGCGGTCGACAAGTTCGGCAGGTGGAATCCAATCNACAAGTTTGAGCCACCGGGAAATTCCGGTCCGAACTAACTGAACTCGCTCACGATCCTGCATCGAAAGAAGTTCGTTATTAACAGGTTCATCGGTGCCGGTAACNGCGCTAGCAATNTCTGGTGCNAGCGCTCGTATCGCTTCATCCGAAAGTCTTGAAAATCCCGATCGTAAGAACGCGGCTGCCCAGAAATTCGATGAAGGCTCGGCCAAAAACCTAATAAGTACTCGGAGGTCCTGAATCTCTTCGGCNTCGAAAAACCCAAGTCCCTTATAGACGTATGCCGGAAGACCGCGCGCCGACAAAGCTCGCTCATACTCACGGTGACTAATCCGTGAACGGAAGAGAATCGCGATGTCATCTGGCCGAATGGCTCGTCTCAGCCCAGTGCGAGGATCTCGTACACTCTCTTTGGTAATGAGCCGGTCGATTTCTCCAGCGATAGCTGACGCACAAGAAGCTTCGTTGTTNCCCAACGCTATCCCGAGCNATGGGCGATCAGAATGCGCAGTAGTCTGGCCACTATTCGGCTCAGACTTGTCAACGTCCAGAGGAAAGNGGTCTTGCGGTTCGAATCGGAAGGCATCAGANCTGTGGGGTCGCTTGTCAATCGAANCACAAAGATCNTTCACGAAAGCCAATAANNCAGGAAGGGCCCGAAAACTCTGGCTGATTGCCGCTCGAACNGGTGTGCCAGGCCGCAGACGGGAGATATAGTCAGTTGCTTCGTTGAAGAGACCGATGTCAGCATCGCGAAACCGATAGATTGACTGCTTCCGGTCCCCCACCACAAATATCGACGGTGGCATGGGTGCAGCTTGCACAATTCCGATTCCTTCCCCCCACGACTGTACGAGTAACGACACCAGTTCCCACTGCGCNCGGCTAGTGTCTTGAAATTCGTCAACCAGCACGTGGTGATATCGGGACTCGAGGCGATAACGGCTCTGAGCAAATTCATCCATTTGTCGAAGTAGTCCGAGCGCGTGCACTTGAAGGTCNGTAAAATCCAGCACTGCGTGCGCTCGAAGNGTACGGCGNTATTCCCGCTCAGCAATCCGATACGCGCGGCGNACACCACGCGCGAGGATCACGCCTAAATCACGTCTGTANCCAGNNAANACNTCAGCGAAAAGAGGTCCAATGTGATGGACCGCACGGATATGACATTTACGAGCTGCGTCCGATGGGTAATCCGATGACCGGCACGGGAGCCGGCGGCGGGGTCGNCCAGCACGTGTTAGGAGNTGCTCTGAAAGACGGTCAACGAGACTACGCACCTNCNNNTGTTCCATCTCGTCNGGCAACATCAGCCGNCGGAGGTCTACGGATAGCATCCTGAAATCCGGNTGACCNATTGGGCCATTGGCGAGGAAGGAGNTGAACCCGTCNGGCGCTTCATTAAAAAGATCTTGTAACTTCTGNACGACGCGTCCNGTGACCTGTGTCAAGGTCAAGNTCNTGGGNCCCTTTGTCAGAAATCGTCTTAGCGCCTCTGACGCCACAAGTCGGCCTTGCAACAANCGCTCGAGNCCTCGNCGAAGATTCGCGGTGTCTAGNTATGTGAGTAGCAACGACACACACTCGTCGCGCATTGCCANNCTGATAATAATGNGCTGTGNTCGGTCGAGCGCTTGGGCCATCAAACGGGGAATTTCAGTCTCGTCCGCAACACCAAAATCCGGGTCGAGNTCAGCTTCCAGCGGAAACTCCCGCAACAACGACAAGCAAAACGCATCNATCGTGGTAATAGCGATATCGCTGGTTCGATCACGCAAGGAGCGCCAATAGCGACGTGCTTCCTCTGAATGGTNGGCCGCGTTCCGGAGTTCATCGAAGATCCGCTCCCGCATNTCGACCGCAGCCTTTCGGGTAAAAGTGACNGCNANCACGTTNGAAGGATCNACNCCAGCTCGGAGTAAATTAAGGTAACGCTCGACCAGCACTGTCGTCTTTCCGGTACCCGCCGATGCCTCGAGNACTAGGTTNCGNGATGGATCTGCAGCAAGCTGCCTAGCCTTNGNCGGCAGGGCGCTTCCTGGATTTNGANGCCGCGAAACGCGNGGGTCAGACNTCAAACTCGCTTCCCCTTTCGACAGACAGCNGCAAAACCACACGACGAGCAGAGCCGATCCTCNGCNGGACGCGGNGNAAGTTCNCCGCTCTCGATACCATCAACGGCCTCGAGNAACCGCGCCTGACCCTCATTCAGAACCNATTCNCCNCCATCGCCAGAAGTGAATATTGGCACCCTNGGNTCTGNAGCTCCAAAGGCGACATAGGCTGCTTCGCCTGNCCGCCACGACTGTTTTCGATNTCTTGCGAGATCCTGNTCAACACACGNCATATAGACNGGAAGTTGAATCGCTCGCCCGCTTTTCGGTGGTCTACCGAGTTTGTAATCAATNANNCNGACCGANCCGTCGGAGAGAAAATCAACTCGGTCAGCAACTCCGCGTATNCCAACNCGGCGCTTGGCCCCAGCACGGTCGAGGAACTCGAACTCCCCGCTGAATGGCCGCTCGACCTGCGACTCGATAACTTCGCCCAANCGACCAGTTTCAACTCTAATGAACCGNTCAACTAGTCCTGTTCCTGCAGCCGAACCTAGAAGGCGATNCCGCGCAAGCTGGCGATCTANCGGGGACAACACTNTCAATTCTTGGTCAACAATCNGCTGGGCAAGGGTGANCGCAGCGTCGATATCTTCCACCGCAAAACCGAAATGACCGAGAGCTTGCCATGCCTCAACGAACTTCCGAAGAATCTCNTGAAGTAACTCTCCCTGCGCGCGCCTGGTGAGAGTTGGAGTGAGATCATGCTCTTCATCGAGTTGCAGTACCGACCCGCAAAAGTACTTGAACGGACAGTTAAGATATTGCTCAACACGACTCACCGTGTAGGNCCGTGGCTCGAGAGCGCNAATGACNCCAGGCATCGGCTNCGGCTCAGTGCAAGTCGAATGCCGTACCAACAGCCATTGCCTAACTTCACCAGAGACTACTGACGGTACAATCGGTCCACCGGCAAACATATCAGTGGCACTGACTCGATTGATTTGAAATTGGGGCTCAAGACTTAATGAAAGTTCGACCTCGGGTGCGTCCTCGAGAAGTGTGGCCGGCGTAGCAAGCGTATCGTGCTCCAGTTGAAAGGTCGAAAGCCTAACGTGTCGAGTAGGCAAGAATAATAAGTCCCTGAACTCCGCTCGGCCAATTTGTGTTACTTGTGCGTCACTAGGCCATCCTAGTTGCTGAAGTATGGTCGTGGGGTAAAAGACATTACGCGGAGGCATAGTGGCCCATTCGCCATGAACCAAACCAACGACGCATAGAACCCGGAAGCGCCCATACTTGGCCGCTGCGGCATCGACGAGACTTACGCCACCTCGCTCGTAATGGGGCGTGAACACCTCTGCTTCAACCCGACGGCGAAAGCTTGCTTTCAACTCGCTCGGAGTTACCGAAGGACTGGCGGATACTTTGGCAGCCTTCTCCAACTGTCCGATGACGCTGTAGACTGCCTCGCGGACTCGACTCTGTCGCTCCCGTTCAGCCTCCAACCCAACATTCACAGGGTCACCCTTCTTGAGGAAGGTGAGCAAAATATGCCATTCCTCGGATGCGGAGGAAACAATCTCAAGTGGAGCCAAGGCATCAACGATCGCCAACGCAGTATTCAACGGGTGGCGAAGTTCTTCGGCATCGGAGCGCTGATGCCAAGAGTCGACGAGTTGGTTCAAGTCATCTCGCCCCCCAACGTACCCGGCCTGCTCCAAATTTCGACTGAGCACGCTTATGGACTCCGCCGACAGCGGAGTGACCTTGCCGTCGTCATTACAACTGGCTAAGGGCAAATGCGGTGATCTTAGCAACGCGGTCAGATCGTCCCTAGCGAACTTGGAGATCACGACGTCCAGGACAAGGTCAACAAACGCCGCATAAGGCTCGGCCGCAAGTGGAAATCCGTGTGCTGTCTCGAAAGAAATCTTCGACCCACCGAAGATTTGCTCAGCGAGATATAAGTAAGGCAAAGGACGCTGAAAGACGACGCCGACTCCACCATCAGCTTCGGTTTCCTGAGCGGCGTCGGTGAGACGATCCTTTTTCAAGCGCCTCGCGATTGCCCACAGCTCCTCTTCGCGGTCACGGTGGATAAAATAGGTCTTCTCCGCATCGACAGGTGTTTCCAGACTCGGCTTACGACTTTGTGAGGTCTCAACACGCTCTTCTCTAATGCCAGGCAAGAGTTCGTGGATTCGCTCAAGGAAACCACACGCGAGCAATTCCTCAGTCACCACAACGTCAATCTGCTCAAGATGAGGCATCCGGGTCAGAAGATCGAAATCGGCGAGCCAGAGACCATCCGTCGAAACGGGTTGTTCGCCTACGGTTATAACGATGTGTTGAAACGGTGGTTGGCAGACATCCGTGAGGAGCCGTGCCCGAAGTTGGTGCTCATCTAGTCGAGCCGTCGTCGTGACGCGCGCCTCAAACTCCGTAAAGGCGTCGACAAGAAAATTCGTCTGGTCAAGCATCCGTGCCGCACCACGATCGATTGGTGCACTGGGCTCCAGTTCTCCAACAGCTAGCCTCGAAAAATCACCTAAGGTTCGCCGCTGCCGACGGAGCGCATCGTAGAACGCCAGCATTTTCCCAACCAGACCTGGCCTAATGATGAATGGCGGCGAAACACCACTGGCAACAGTGTCTCTTGCAGCTTCAGCTAGCAGGAATTCTCGCTCACAGTCCGAAAGTGCAGGAGGTGAGCCCGGGAGGCGTTGATGCAAGCACGCGTACCACTCAGAGCGTGTGAGTAATGCAGAAAACTGCTCGCTACTGTTGGTCAGTGCTTCGATGGTGTACCGGAGTTGGGTAGCGGCGGACCGGGAAGGCACGATCACGGCGCTAGATTCAGGCTCTGTCTGACCTGGGCGCGCGATAGTGTCAACGATGGCACGTTGAAAAGACTGAAGATCCTGCGCCCTAAGAAGGCGGGTGCGTCGAGGAGTGACCGCCTCTATTCCCAAGTTATGTGCTTCCTTCCCAAACGGCGAACCATCACTTCTATTAGGTGGTTACACTTAATCCAAACTAAGAATGCCACCACAAGGTGACAAAGTAGGTCACAGTTCTGACGAGGTCACATCAACTGTTGAAAAAGTGTGGAAGAATCGTGAATACCCTGTGAACAATATCCTGATTACATTTTCTTAGTTTTTACTGTTTCTGCGCAATGCAATCCAATTACGACCTACGACTACCCTTTCGACATTTCTTCCGCTTGACCAGGTTCGGTGAACGAATAGAATCGGCATCTCACTTATTTGGCCAATTAATAACTCTTTTCATCACCGTGATCGTTCAACGCTTCGAAGAAGTCATCAACGGCCGAGAATATGAGATTGAGGTGTCCCTAGTCAGTCGGACGACTTGGTGCGCCAGACTCGGTGGTGTGCAGAGTGGCGCGTCGGCACTTATGCCATTCTATGGCGACACGCCAGATGAGGCGGCGCAACAGCTGACCAACTGGTTGACACTTGCTCATCGTAACGCGCAGAAGTCAGTATAAATCCGGTCCCAAGGCCTAGGCCGCTTGCTTGGCGTGGCATCGAAGGGAGAGTCCATGGGGCGTGTTGTGCAGGCTTTCATTCTGGTTCTTGTCGCAGTTCTACTGACTGGAACCTCCATAGCGGCACAAGAAATGGCTTCGGCCCGCGTGCGTTTGATCGCCACTGGCGGAACGATTTCAAATCGTGAGGGTGGCCGCCTAACGGCTAAAGAACTTATTGAGCTCGTTCCGAACCTGACCAACTACGCGCAGGTCGAGGCGGAACAGTTCGCTAATGTCTCAAGTTCCCGGCTAACACTGAACCAATGGCTACAACTCTCTCGGCGCGTGAACCACGTCCTTGCCGAGGACCCAGGATTGGCTGGCGTTGTCGTCACGAGCGGAACCGACACGCTTGAAGAAACTGCTTATTTCTTGCATCTGACGGTCAGAAGTGAACGTCCCGTCGTCGTGGTGGGCGCGATGCGCAATCCAAGTACGCTCGGATATGAGGGCGGGGCGAACCTGCAGCAGGCGTTTCGTGTAGCGGCCGCGCCTCAATCCCGTGGTAAAGGTGCCCTCGTCGTGCTCAATGGGGAAATCAATTCAGCCCGAGAGGTGACCAAGACCGACTCTCTGCGTCTACACACATTCGCAACAAGAGGTTATGGAATCCTTGGCCTCGTGGACCGCGACGGTGTCGTTTACTACCGTAACATGTTGCGCCGTCACACTTACCGGAGCGAATTTGATCTGGCTGGCGTCACGGAATTGCCTCGCGTTGACGTAATTTTGGTCTACCAGGGCGCTTCCGGGGACTTGATCGAGTCGGTCGTCGATGCCGGAGCTCATGGCATCGTAGTCGCAGCAGCCGGTGCTGGTGCGACGAGCGGTACCCAAAACGAAGCAATCGCCTACGCGCACAAACGAGGTGTATTCACCGTCATGAGCACACGTAGCGGGAGCGGGCGCGTCATACCACGCCAACTACCGCAACTCGAACAAGGCATGCCAGAAGGCCGCCGACTGAGCATCGCTCATCGAATCGCCGCACAAGACCTGGCCCCACTCAAGGCTCGCATTCTGCTGATGTTGGCCTTGACGAGAACCAGCGATGTTACAGAAATTCGTCGGATGTTCTCGGAGTACTGAGTCGCTTATCACTAAACGGAAACCGATAAGCTGCAGGTCACACGTCGAAAGACCCTTCGGTTGAGACCGATTGTCAAAGGAAGGAAAAAATGGTGGACCAGACGGGGGTCGAACCCGTGACCTCGTGAATGCCATTCACGCGCGCTCCCAACTGCGCCACTGGCCCCATA
>PBHT01000027.1 GCA_002720285.1 Acidobacteriota bacterium
GGCATGACTGACGGACCGGTATTGGAGTTGGGGCGTCAGCTCTTGGGGTATCTTGCGGTCTCGGGTCTTTTCGTCACCGTGGCGATGACGTTTACCGGGGCGCTCCAGGGCACCGGTGATACGAAGGGACCACTCTATATCTCGATTTTGTCGCAGGTCGTTGTGCCGGTCGGGCTCTGCTTTATCCTCCAGGCGACTCGTGGGCTCGAGCCTGCCGATATCTGGCTCGCGATTGTCCTCGGCCACGTGACGCGGTGCGCGCTCAGCATCCTCCGATTTCAGCAGGGCAAGTGGCGCAATATCCGAGTTGACATTGACCCAACACCCGCCTAGGGGGGTGCGTTATAATTCTGCCTAAGGCGAATCTGACATTTCAAATATGGCATTCGACTTTTCTCGTCCACACATTTGGGCCCTAGCTCTTGGCATAACCGTTGTTCTTTTCGCGTGTGCCCCGGTAAGGGCCCAACAGCCGTTCACGGTTGAACCACTGGTGTCGCCTGCACCCGGCTCTAGTCTCACCGGAAATCTCGTAGCGTCTGACACCGGACTCTACTTGAGTTGGCTCGAATCGCTTGATGAGGGTCATGCGTTCCGTTTTGCCATGTGGGATGGGCAAACGTTCAGTGAGCCTCTAACGATTCACACCTCTGCTGCGTTTTTTGCGAATTGGGCCGATTTTGGGTCAATGCTTCCGTTTGCGGATAACCGGCTGGCTGCGCATTGGCTTGAGAAGGCGGCCAACGGAACCTACCAGTACGATATCTGGATGTCAGTCTCCGATGATGGAGGGACGACTTGGGGTGCACCCCAGCGGCCGCATCGCGATGGAACGTTGAGCGAACATGGTTTTGTCTCGCTGGCTGAGTACGGGAAGTCGGGCTTCGCCGGGGTCTGGCTGGACGGACGGAAGTTTCGTAAGGGTGCTCGTGACAACGAGATGTCACTGATGTTTACGACCTTCGCGGATGGGGGCTTCCAGGCTGAACACCAGCTTGATGGCCGGATCTGCGAGTGCTGTCAGACGGGCATGGCACGAACGGCCGACGGTCTGCTCATCGCCTACCGCGATCGCTCATCTGACGAAATCCGGGACATCAGTGTTGTGCGGTATGTGGATGGCACCTGGACCGAACCGGTCACGCTACACGAGGACGGATGGCAAATCCCGGGGTGTCCGGTCAACGGTCCGCAGGTGGTGGCCGATGGCGACCGCTTGGCAGTGGGCTGGTTTAGTGCGTCTGGTGGCGATCCGCGTGTTCAGGCGAAATTCTCACGTGACAGTGGGGCCAGTTTCAGCGAAGTAATTCGGGTCGATGATGGGCATCCGGTGGGCCGTGTCGACATCGAGATGCTCGGTGGTGCGACGGTTATGACTTGGCTTGAGCGTGGTGAAGGAGGCGAGGGTGCCGTGAAGCTCAGGCGGGTGTCGCCGTCAGGCGGACCTAGTCCGTCCCATTCGATCGCGCATACTGGTTCTGGCCGCGCCAGTGGCTTTCCAAGGATGGCGGTTTTTGGTGGTGACATCTATGTGACCTGGACGGAAGCTTACACGCGTGAGGGTTCATCCCAGGTGCGTATTGCCAAGGTAACGGTCGAGTGAAGACGCTCGGGACGCTGTGTTTGGTCTTGTGCGGCTTCGTCGTGTCTGCGTCAGCGCAGGAGGAAGGCGGGTCTGCCGACCTTATAAACGAGCCGGCGATCGAATTCGAGGGGGTGGACCTGGACGGAAACATCGTCCGTCTTTCGGACCTGACCGATAAGGTCGTGCTGATCAACTTCTGGGGAGTATGGTGTATAAGCTGCCGGCAGGAAATCCCTGAACTGGTCGCATTGGATCGGCAGTGGCGGGACCGAGGGTTGGTCATCCTTGGTGCTGATTATGGCGATGAGCCCAAAACCCTGCCGCCTTTCGTTGAAGAGTTCGGGATGAGCTACCCAGTATTGCTCGACGACGGTCTGGCCGATCGCTATAGCGTCATCGTGTTCCCCACGAGTATCCTCATCGATCGCTCTGGCCGTCTGCGACTGAGGGTCGAGGGGTTTCTGCCTGAGCGCTTTGAAATGATGACGGCCTCTATCGAGTACCTACTTGCCGACGGCACGTAAGTCTGGCGCACTCCCACAACGCGCGGACATTTCAGACGTCCAACTGGGTCGTGTCGAGAGTGTTTAATCTGCAGGCAACGCCTGGAGCAGGAACGACGTTGCGGTGAAGTAGATTTCCTGCACTGCCTTCAGACTGCGCGCACCGTAGCGTGTTTTACTGTGAAACGCTCGGCCAGACAGCTCCTTGATCCTGCGCAGTGATTGGACCCATCCCCTTGTAAACGAAGCGCTGGACCCGTTTCCCTTCGTAGGTTTCCGTCGTGTAGACGTTGCCCTGCGAATCGGTGGCGATACTATGCACACCGAAGAACTGACTGGGCTGGCGTCCACCGTCACCGAAGCTCGTGAGCACCTCAAGCGTATCGCGCTGGACGACGTGCACCTTTTCGTTTATGCCATCGGCGACATAGATGTAGGTTTGGTCCGCGTCCTTTGAAAAAGCGATATCCCAGACCGAGCCGGAGCCCAGCGTCTGTTTTGCGATAAACGCTTCCCGGATAAAGTTGCCTTCTGGGTCGAACACCTGGATCCGGTCGTTTGAGCGGTCGCACACGTAGAGTAGACGGTCGTGGGACAATTCGGCACAGTGGACCGGGCTGCCAAACTGTTGCGGTGGTTCGGCGTTCGGGTCGTATCGGAAGGTGATGGAGTCATCGGGCTGATTCCCGTAAGCACCCCAATAGCGTTTGAAAGCACCAGTATCGGCATCAAGAACCGCGACACGCCGGTTACCGTACCCGTCAGCTATGTAAGCCTCGTTCTCTTCACCATCTACGAAGACTTTTGCCACGCGGCCAAAGTTTTCCGTGTCGTTACTGCCCGCATTGCCACCTGCGTTTCCAACCTGCAGAAGGAATTGCCCATCACTGGTGAACTTCAACACATGGGCATCATCACCGCCGTTCCCACCGATCCAGAGGTTACCCTTGTGGTCGAAGGTGATGCCGTGGTTCGACTGAGGCCATTCGTAGCCCTCGCCTGGACCGCCCCAATGGCCGATGAGGTTACCGGCTTGGTCAAATTCCAGCACCGGCGGGGCGGGCACACAGCACTCTTCGGCGATTGGCGGGTCATTAACGACAGGTGTTTCGTTGCGCGCATTCATCGACATGGCTCCGCGATGAACGATCCAGACATGGTCCTGATCGTCTACCGTTACACCAATCGTCGATCCGAGAATCCAGTGATTTGGTAGCGGCTTCGGCCATAGCGGGTCGACCTCGAACATCGGTGCTACGGGGCCTTGCGCCTCGGTGGTCTCAGTGGTTTCGTCCAGCACTGCCTGTCCACACCCCATTACGATCAGGACTACCGCCAACGACGCGCTAACAAGAAGATTTCTCTTTGCGTATCCCATCGTTCTCCCCGTCGATAAGTGACTACCCCTCAGGGCAACGCTTACCTGCTGTGTCTAAAAGAAGGGCCAATTGTAAGGACTTAACGTCTAGACAGCAAGTTTCTTAAGCCGACCCGGACGGCCTAAGTCGGTGGGGGCAAAAACGTGCATGTCTCGGTCCAAACTGACGGTCACCTACGATAGCCCCTTTATTGAGGCTCTACCGCAACAGAGAAAAAAGGTCGCCTAGCCGTGGGTAGCCAACCGATGCGGTGATGTCACTTCAGCTGAACTAGTTGGTCCGGGTCAATCCTAATGACTAAATAGGCGATGTCTTCCTCGATGTTGCTGAACCCGTGGGCGGTGCCGGCTGGAATAATAAGCATGTCATCTTTGCCGATCCTTTGGCTCTCACCGCCCTGAATACGTGGTCCGACCGAGCTTGGTCCTGTGAGGTTCTTGACGGTATTACCGTCGGGGTCTAGCGGTTGCCCGTCAACCAAAGTGCCGCCGGTGATGAGCGTGCCGGTTCCCTCAACAACGTAATACACCTCAGTCTGGTTGTGGTGCTGAATCGCACCACCCGGCTGCGTTGAGGGACGGCGCACTAGACCGATCCCCACGTTGTAGCCACCCGCATCAATCATCCTGATGGATTGGTCGCTGACCCGACCCTCCGGCGCTGCGGCCATCGTTGCGGCAATATCATCAGCGCTGACGTATACGGTCGAGCCCGGGGGTGATTGGGTGGCGGTCAACCCGAGCAGCATAGCGAACACTCCGGTTCTTAGCATGATGATCTCCTTGCGATGTGACTGATGTCAGGCATTTGCAGTTTACGGTTATTGCTCAGCGTGATGCGGGAACTGTCGATAGTGAGCGGCTAAAAGGTCTTCGCCGAAGTCCCCGTTGAAGTCGCGCCAGACACTGTGGATGTGGTTGGCATCGTTCTGCGTGTTGTCGTATTCGACTAGGAAGGTAGGCCCCTGAATTCGGTAATAGTGGGCCTGCCCCCTTTCGATGCTGCCCATCCAGGCGAACTTGATCTGGTTCATTCCCCCTGTGTGGAGTTGCTCGAGACGGTCGTGTGCGACCTGAGTGGGTTGCGCGTTGGCGTATTCTTCGATGAGGCGCACAAGCGCTTGCTGTTGTTCCGCTGTCAAACTTCCAAATGCCACGCCCGCGTCTCTTTGGGAGACCGCTTCACGGTCATTGGTCGTTAAAATGTCGTCTGGTGCGGTTTTACTAACGATGGCCTGTGCGCGCTGGGAAGAGTTCAGGGAATGAATGAATGTACGCGCCAAGTCCTCCTCGGCACCAAGAGCGCGAGTGCCGCGCATTGGGCCTTCCCTGACCTCAGCCGGGTTTGCGCCGAAAAATTGCGGACTGGTAGCCATTGCGTAGCCGTTGACGATCGTCCAGTGTTGCGAGATATGGTGGCCTTCGTAGCGCCAGCCCCAGGGGCCATGCTCGGAGGGCTGCCCGAAGATCGTGAAGTAATACAACTCTGGGTCGCGGAATGCCCGCCCAGACATCTCGAACAGCACCAGCTCGAGTTGACGAATTGTTTCTGCCTTGCCGTAGCCCTTTTCGCTAAAGCCAGCTTTCAGTAAGTTGAGTGCGGCTTCCTGCTGCACTGTGTCCATTGATTTAAAGGGCAGACCCTTACGGTCTACGGGCGTATAAAACCAGTTGTAGCGTTCGGCAGCATCGAACGGCATGGTGGACTGCGCCAACTGGACGGGATCGAGGGTGTCGAGAAACATCTGGGTAGCCTCCAGCATCGCCGGTGCCGGTGCCTGGGCCTGATGGCTGGTTGAGGTCGTGGCGAGGCATACGAATGCAAGTGTTGTCAGTATTAAGGTCCGCATCGTCATCGTTGCCCTCCTTAAGATGCTAACGAGCAGCCCCCGACAGAGAATCTTCATCAGCGCTCTCCTTTTATGTGGCTAAGTGGATGACGTGGACCTGACTGCTCGCTACAGTAATCGCTTTTCGAGGTATCGTCTGCCGTCTTCCATCAGTTCTTGAAAAGCCATTTCATCACCGGTCTCCACGATGTTACGAAAACGTCCAACTGCTGATTCGAGAGCGTCGAGCGACTCCATCCTAAAGTCATTGAGAGATTGGATTTCGAAGTATAGCTGTGGACTGTCATGAACAACGCGGCTGGCGACCTGCAGTTGTTCATCGAACGTTGTGCTCGAAAGCTCAGCCAAGGTTGGTGCTGCCTCACCGCTTTTGACAAGCGCTGTCATGAACGCGATGTTGGTAGCATGAGCCAACCCAAGCACCCAAGTGATCAGGCGGTCGTGACTCTCTAGATCCATACTGACGCGAACCGCCATCGTCGAATTAAAGAGGTCTTCCGCTGCCGTGGTGGCTTCTGATACGCCCACGTCGATGAAGATTACATGGCGGCCAGACAATAGTTGTGTGTCTGGTCCGAACATCGGGTGGATCGACGTGACACGTATGCCTGCTTGTGCGAGCGTAGTAAGTCCTGGACGTACGGGGCTCTTTAGCGAGCCGATGTCAAAAACGATCCCATTTGGTGATCGTTCGGCTAATCCTAGGAGGATGACGTTGGAGGCGCGTAATGGCGCCGCTACCACGATGATGTCGTGGTCGAGGTCGAGAGATTCCCAATTAGCGCAGTGTGCATGGCCTTCAACCTTGCCTGCGGGATCAGCTACGTCTACTTGGAATCCCTGGGAGTCTAGGAACCTAACAAACCAGCGTCCCATTTTTCCAGCGCCGCCGATCACGAGGGCGCGTTGTCCCTCGCCACTGGCTTGGGTCACCACCTCATCATGCTCTTGAACCGTCAACGACGAGCGGATCAGTGACAAAACTAGCTGTTCGGCAAGTTCTGGTGCGAAGCCGAGCTCGGCGGCTGTCGCTCGGGACCGATTAATAACGGCTTTTTCTTGACGGTAGTCGCGGAGGGGGAGTCCGGCCGCACGTTTTGTGGAACCGACCGTGAGTGAAAGGCGCTGCCGTGCGGCGACGAGCGTTAAAATCTGCCGGTCCAGGTCGGCCAATTCTGCTCTGAGGTCGGTTAGGGGCTTGGCCACGGCCAATTGTAGCCCAGCCTCGCCAAACAGGGATTTGGCAAAGCGAAGGCGGCGATCGAATAAAGGGCGGGGTCGGGCATTCTGCCTTCGCGCTCGCAAGCAGCGCGGATTCTGGCCTGTAGTGCTGCTCTGTTCTTAGGGAGGGGCGTAACCCTTGAAATTAGGGCCCCGGGTTCCGGCTGAGCGCTCTCCTAGTGTAGTATTACCCTGATACTCGGTAGGTAATTGGGGACTTAGAACAAGCGAGGAGCGCACGAATGTCAGAGAGACTTTGGTTGAATCGAAGAGCGTTTCTGCGGGGTGCGGGGATCACTGCGCTCGCTGGCGCTGCCAACTCGGGGCCTTCGCTGGTGACTCCTGTGCGAGCCGATTCGCTGGACCAGGCAGGTTCCACCAACTACGACTTCGATACGGTGTACGACCGGGTCGGATCAAGTTCTGTGAAGTGGGACGCGGCGATCGATAGGTATGGCCGCGAGAATATTGATGTTGGCATGGGGATCGCGGATATGGACTTCCGTGCTGCTCCCTGTATCACTCGTGGGTTGGCGGAACGTTGCAAGCATGAAAACTGGGGCTACATGAGCACGCCTCGGAGTTTCTATCAGCAGATTGCTGACTGGAATAAAAATCGTTACGGGCTCGAAGTAGACCCCGAATCAATCACCCTCTCCGACGGCGTTCACCCGGCGCTGATCGCGGCGTTGAACGCACTCGCACCAGCCGGAAGTAAAGTGCTTTTGGGGACGGCCGTGTATAGCGGGTTTTATGGAGACCTCCGGTGGAGTCGGACCATTGCAGAAAATAGTCCGATGATTGTGGAAAACGGTCACTACCGGATGGATTTTGATGACCTTGAATCTCGGATGAGTCACGACACCGACGCGATGATCCTTTGCAATCCACAGAACCCGACGGGTAACTGCTGGTCGGAAGAGGATTTGTTGCGGTTGGGACGGATGTGTCTTGAGCATCGGGTGGTGGTCCTGTCTGACGAAATTCATTGTGATTTCGTTATGAAAGGGCAGAAGTACACGCCATTTGCAAGCTTGCCTGACAAAGAGGTCGTGGACAACAGCGTGACCTTCAAAGCTGCAAGTAAGACCTTTAGCCTCGCGGCTATGAAGATTGCCTGGTTCTTTTCCACGAATCCCGAATATATGGAACTGATACGTGCGCAGCATCGGGCGAACACCAATACGTTGGGGGTAGTGGCTAACCAGGCCGCTCTGACTGATGAAGGCGCAGACTGGTTGGACCAGGTGAACGTCTACATTGACGGAAACCAGGACTTCGCTGAGCAATATATTCGAGAGAACCTGCCAGGGGTCGAATATACGAAGGCGGAGGGCACCTACTTGGCGTGGATTGATATTAGCGGAGTAGCTGAACGCCTTGATGCGAAGCGTTTAGCCGCGGAGGCTACGGCGAACAGTGAAACGGGTAGACCGGTGACGGCGGAGGCGATCGTGGGGAATTGGTTCGTCGACAACGCGAAGGTCCAGTTGAATGCCGGGTCGTCCTACGGGCCAGGAGGTGAGAATCACATGCGGATGAACGTAGCCACCTCTCGTAAGATTCTCAAGCTGGCGCTCGATAACATGGCTGCGGCGCTCAACGACCTGTAGGCTTGTCAGAATACTTCGGTTAAATCGGGCCCGGCTCTGATAATAGGGCTGGGCCCTTTTTTATTTCGGTGTGCTTGGGTAAGGCGGCTCGAAGACGACATTGACCTGCGTGGTATGTGAGAGCCAAACATGAAGAAACACAAACAAGTTGAGAGAATCGCAAGACCCTTGAGTTCCAATTCTATGACTAGGAGGTCGGTGTTAAAGGCTACAGTGGCTTCGATTCTTGGCTATCAGTTGGCCGGTGATGCGGCAACATTGAATGCCTCACTAACGGATGAGAAGATTCGAAACCGTTACCAGCAGTCACACATTGCTGTGATTGGGGCTGGTGGGTTTGGCGGCTGGACAGCATTGAGCTTGCTCCGGAAAGGTGCAAAGGTCACTTTGCTTGATACTTGGGGACCTGGAAACGCTCGCGCCAGTTCTGGCTGTGAACGGCGAATGATTCACAGTCAACTCTACGCTGTGGGAAGCACGGGTTCGAATAAGGAGGTCTACCGACCTCTCTACATGGACATGATTACGCGCGCTCTTCAGCTGTGGCGTGAACATGAAAAACGCTGGAACCGACAATTGTATTTTCCCTGTGGATCACTAACTCTTCAACCCAAGGATGCCCAAGATGGCAGGGAAGCGCTTGCTTATATGCGTGAGCGGGGAACTGCTGTAGAGGAACTTTCACTGCAGGATTTAGAGCGTCGTTACCCGCAAATTAATCTAGAAGGGGTGTCGTGGGGATTGCTCGATGTTGACAGCGGATATTTGCGGTCACGGCTGGCGTGTCAGGAACTCTTCAGAGGTTTTCTTGAAGAGGGAGGAGAGTATCGGCAGGTATCTGTCAAAGCCCCTGAGATAGATGGTAGTGGGCTCGACAGCCTCAGTTTATCTGACGGCTCTCGACTGTCCGCTGACCAATATATCTTTGCGTGTGGACCCTGGCTTGGTCAGTTGTTTCCGGGAACGATCCGGATCCGGCCGTCTCGCGCTGAGGCGTTCTTCTTTGGAACACCAGTTGATGATCACCGGTATGATGACCAACACCTGCCGATTTGCATAGACGGCACTCGCAGTCCCAGTGCTGCTGTTGTTCCAGATGGTGACTTTCGAGGATTGTTAGTTGAAGGTGGTCCTCCAAGAGTACGGATTATTGATCCGACTACTGAAGAACGGGTTCTGACAACGGATCTGCTGGCCTTTCATCGCGAGTATCTGGCTCTTCGGTTTCCAGGCATGAAGGACGCACCACTGCTCTCGATGAGAGTGTGTCAATACGAAAATAGTGACGATCGCAATTTTGTAATAGATCGACATCCTGCAGCGGAGAATGTGTGGCTTATTGGCGGTGGTTCAGGCCATGGATTTAAGCACGCACCAGTAATTGGGGAGTGGGCGGCTGAGATGGTTTTTCAGGAGAGAGCCGTTGAACCTTTGTTCGGGCTGCAACGATTTACAAGACGTCTGGCGTAATAAGCCGCCCAGGTTTTGGTGGTTACGACCTCTTTCTACGGATGCAGGACGGCAGAAGGAAGCGATGCTGATGGCACGATTGAAGGCTAGAGTGGGGACCTGTCTGCTTGTCGTTGTGGTCCTGGGCGTGGTCGCGACAAAACCCGAAGCGGTTGGGGATGACTGGAACCGGTTCCGCGGCCCAAATGGCTCTGGGGTGATTGAGGCCACCGGGCTGCCGCTAGACTTTGGACCAGAGACTAATGTGGTCTGGAAGACCACAGTGGCACCGGGCTTCTCTTCACCGGTAATTAGCGGAGACCGCCTGCTTCTTACGGCGTTCGAGAACGACCAGCTAATTACGACATCTCTAGATCGGCAGAGCGGACGAATTTTATGGCGCCAGGCGGTGGAGCGGACGCGTGTCGATCGACCGGATTCCCGTAATCACTCCGCTGCGGCTAGTGCCGCGGTCGATGCAGTTGGCAATGTCTATGTGTTTTTCGGGGAGTTCGGTCTGATTGCGTATGACCGCGAGGGTGTTGAACAGTGGCGTCACCCCTTGGGTCCCTTTGACAACATTTATGGAATGGGTGCCTCGCCGATCGTGGCTGACAACCTAGTGCTGTTAGCGTGTGATCAGCAGAATGGGTCGTTTCTACTAGCAGTTGACGCCGATACTGGTGAGGTGCGTTGGAAGGTGGACCGTCCTGAGGCGAAGAGTGGACACTCATCGCCAGTTCTCTACGATCCCCCTGATGGACCGCTTCAGGTGCTGATGGCTGGCTCGTTTCTCCTCACGGCCTACGATGTGGCGACTGGTGAGAAGCGATGGTGGGTTGGTGGATTACCGTTCGAAATGAAGTCGACTCCGGTGATGGACGGTGACACGCTCTACGTCCACGGTTTCTCCACGCCGCTCAACCAACCAGGCCGGCAGGTTGAGGTTGACAGTTGGGAAGACACGATTGCGGTCCACGATGCTAATGGTGATGGCCTAATCGCACCTGATGAGTTTCCTCAGGAGCGTACGCGAGGATTTTTCTCCTTTGTTGATCTCGATGCTGACGGCCAATTGGACGAAGATAGTTGGAACTACTATCGGGCTGCCATGATGAGCCTGAACGGGATGGTTGCTATCCGTCTTGGTGGGTCGGGGGACATGACTGAGGAAAACGTTGTCTGGCGGTACCATCGTTCGGTACCGCAGCTCCCATCACCGCTTTTGTATCAGGGCGTGCTCTACATGATCAACGACGGCGGGATAGCCACATCATTCCGTCCTTCCACTGGCGAGGTCATTGAACGCGGTCGGATCCGAGGCGCAGTGGATAGTTACTACGCTTCGCCGGTTGCTGCTGACGGTAAAATTTTCTTCGTGAGTGAAATGGGGAAGGTAGCTGTTGTGCGACCAGGTGGAGGTTTTGAAGTTTTGGCGCTTAATGACCTCGGGTCCCCCACGTATGCGACGCCGGCGATTGCTGATGGGCGGATTTACATCCGCACCGAGGAGACGCTCTGGGCATTCGGCGAAGACTAAGCACGTGAGAAGTGCTGACACCACCGTAGCATCTGGCCTCAATCGTCTACATCAAGGAAGTAGTTTGGTTGTCTAGCGGACCCCGCTTGAGAGCGGCGTGTTGTTGATCGGAATCATGATGTGTGCACCTGGTGTGCCAGCACGCATCAACCATGGCTGTCCTTGCCCCTTCAAGGCGTTATCCCGCTGGCTGACCGTCGAGACACCGACCGCTTCTGAGGTTGCACCAGGCACCCGCATTACCCAGAGCAACCTAATCCTTCGGTCGTCGTGTCGAAGTAGATACATCATCGAACCGTAGGCTGGTGGGGGAAGTGTGCCTGTCTGGCGCGCAGCGACGATTCCTGCTTGGACCTCTCCAGGGGATTTGCCCTCGGCGCGGAGTCTCGCCATAAGATCGAATTGAGTGGCGAGCGTCTTGCTGTAACAGCTTGTCTGCATGGCGTCTGCGTCCATTGGCTGACACTCCACTTGGTTCGTGCCTTGACGCAGCACCTGTCGGGCACCGGTAGTGGGGTCATAGGTCACCACGGTCGCGTCTGCCTTGAGGTCTTCGGGCAGAGGAAGAACGGCATCAGTAATCTGCTGTTCCGTCGGCTGGGCTTGGACACTGGTCGGACCAACTAGTGGGCTACCGATGAATGCGACGACGATGAGACTCCAAACAAGTTTTATAATCATTAATTCGCAATCGCTAGCGACCACTCGACAGAGGTGTGTTGTTGATCGGAATCATGATGTGCGCACCTGGTGTACCAGCACGCATCAGCCATGGCCGCCCCTCACCCTTCAGGGCGTTATCCCGCTGGCTGACCGTCGAGACGCCGATTGATTCTGGCGTCGCGCCGGGCACTAGCATCACCCAGAGGAGCTTGATCTGTCGGTCGTTATGCCGTAACAGATACATCATTTCCCCGAACGACGACGGCGGGAGCGTACCTGCTTCACGCCCGGCAGCAATCGCTGCCTGAATTTCCGCACCGGACTTGCCCTCGTCGCGAAGCTTCGCTGTGAGGTCCCGTACCGGGGCGCTGCTTCGATTACGGCAGAACGTTTGCTGGCTCACTGGGTCTGGGGGCTGACACTCGACTTGGTTTGTGCCCTCTCGGAGAACCACTCGGGCACCAGTGTCCGGGTCAGTGGCTACTACGGTCGCCTCAGCCTTTAGGTCCTCGGGCAGTGGCAGAACTGCCTCAGCGATTTTCTGTTCGACCGATTTATTCGACCATAGCGTGTTGTTGATTGGGATCATGACGTGTGCCGCTGGCGTGCCAGGACGCATCAACCAGGGCCGGCCCTGGCCGTTCAACGCGTTGTCCCGTTGGCTGTCAGTCGAAACACCGGTTGATTCCGGCGTTGCACCAGGCACCCGCATTACCCAGAGCAGTCGAATCCGGTCGTCTTTCTTATAGAGGCGATACGACATGGTTCCGGAGGGTGCTTCTGGAATGGTACCGTCCTGGACAGCAGCAGCAATCGCGGTCTGAATTTCCTCAGGGGACTTACCCTCGGCGCGGAGCTTGGCCGTTAGGTCGTTTCGGGGCGCGAGTATTTTATTGTAGCAGCGAGTGAACCCCGTTTCCTGGTCCTCAGGTTGGCATTCCACGATGTTTGTGCCTTGCCGAAGGACCTTTCTGATGCCTGTATCGGGCTCGTAAGTCACGACTGTCGCGTCAGCCTTCAGGTCCTCCGGTAGAGGCAGGACCGCATTGGTGACTTCCTGATCGGCCGATTGAGCCTGAGCACCGGCGGGTCCGACCAGGACAGTACTTGTAAGAACGACTGCGAGTAAGCTAACGACACTCTTCATTACGACCTCCGTAGACTGCTAAGCGATCATTACTGTTCGTGGATGTTGGGCATTGTGCTCAAGGAACGTCTTCTTGACCTCGAGCTCCGCCGCGGTTGGCTGGACGGTGCCCTCGATGTCAGTTGCACGGGAAACGACCGTATGCTCTCCAGGAGTAGCGCCGTGCCAGTCGTAGGTAAAAAACTTCCACGAGTATTTTTCGCTCGTGGTGGGATCCATGGTGACTGGCTGCCATGAGCCATCATCCACCTTTACCTCGACCGACCTTAGCGGAGTTCCGTCATTCAGGACGACGCCGAAAACTTGGTGGCGGCTGCCGTTAGAAGTCACCCGTGCCACGAACGACTTCAACTGAATGGTCGAAATATCAGTTTCCTTCCACTTCATCTCGCCGTTGATCATTTCCCCCTTCAACGTGCGATAGTGGCGGGCTTGAAACTTGCCGAGATACCGGTCCTCTTGGACGTGAATCTCAGCGAGCCATTTGACGAGAGCCATGCCGTACCAACCCGGAACGAGCAATCGTAGTGGGAAGCCTTGATGGCGTGTCAGTGGTTCGCCGTTCAGTGCGTAAACCAGAATCGGCTCAGACGACAGTGCCTTCTCCCTTGCGAGACTCCGGCCATACTGTTGATCCACTGTGTAGGGACGGCCACGAAATTCAACCACCTCTTCACCGTGGTCAGCTCCGAAAAAGACGAACTCTTTCGCATCAGCCTTCACACCAGCACGGTCCAGTACCGTTCGGAGCGGTACGCCGGTCCAACGACCGTTGCCGGAGAGACCGTTTAACGGACCTCGATTTCCAGAGCACTCGAATCCGACCACGATTTCCCTGCTGGGCATGGTACGTAGGTCGTCGATTGAGAGAGATAGTGCTTGGTCGACTAGACCAGAAATCCGTAGTCGATAGGTAGAAGGGTCGATGACCGGGTGCCCGTAATGCTGCGTGGTAGCGAACTGATCAGCAGGGGTGAACTGACCGTTTTCTGGGATCGTCCGGATATCAATAATGCGTGTTTCTGGACTCCGCACGAGGGTGAGAGGGTCGTCTATGTCGGTGAATGGGACGAGCGTCTCGCCCTGCGCGAGAGCTGGAAGCGCCCATTCCGGTATGCCGAGGAGGCCAATTCCGGCCACCGCGAGGCCGCCTTTCAGAATGTCCCGTCGATTGCTCTGTATCGTCATTTCCGAACCCTTTCTGTATCAGGCGGTGACAAATGCCCCACAACACACCGTCAAGTTTTATCACGAACTGCGTTCTAGCGTAAGAAATCGTCACGTGGCCAAGTCGGGAGAGGAGTTAAGTGCCCTGGTAAGCTGCGTGTATGATCAGTGCACTTGACAGGACTGCCGTTGGCCTCGGTATCTAGGAGACAGATATGCAATTTGTGACTCGGTCTATCGGACTTTCGTTCGTGCTCGGTATTGTGACCACTCTTATCGTGACCGGAGTTGTCAATTCACAACAGCCCGGTCGGCAAATTCTTGATCCTGGTGGTCCCGGAACAGAGAACCCGGACCGTGCTTACAGTCGAGGTGTACGGATTGGGAACACACTTTACGTCGCTGGGAACACGGGGCAGGTGGAAAACACGGGTAGCCTCGATCGGGACCTTGAGACGGAGATCAGAAGTCTACTCGACGGTTTCAAGAGCAATGTTGAAGCAGGCGGTATGACGATGGACGACTTGGTCTGGGTGCAGATCTTCTGCACTGACCTTGCGCTATACGATATGTTCAACGAAATTTACGGGAGCTACTTCAGCGGGCCGTTACCGTCCCGTGCCTTCATCGGGACCAGTACACTTCTTGGCAACTCTCACTTTGAAATCATGGGCACTGCAGTGGATGAATAGGTCTCGACAGTCGGGCTCTAAACACCGAAGCACGCAGGGGTATGGGTGTGGACCCATACCCCTACGATTCCTCGACTCTGTTGACAGTAGTTAGGGGAGGGTCACCATGAGGTGCGCACTCGCCGTGCCCGCCTGCATGAGAAACAGGACACCACCCGTTCGCTCAGCCGGCAGACTGAGGGATTCATGGGTTGCGTATGGCACTGTGACCGTCATGTGCGGTGTCGCACTTTCCTGATCGTCGCCCCAGTTGTAGTAGTAAATCGAGCCGAACACCGGAAGCTCCCGCGTGCCGTTCTCTTCGGCTGCGGCACCTAAAGCATTCACCTCTTCGCGACTGTTCCCGGCTCTGGAGAACGCGAGGTTTTGTTCGTATCGTGCTAGATTGCCTTTATTGGTGCACTGTACAAAGAATGGGCGCCGGGGGTTCTGGCCGGAGCGGTCCCAGCAAATAAAGTCGTTACTACCCTCGCGAAGCATTTCGCGATTGCCGTCCGCATCCCATGTCACCACGGAGGCGTCGGCCTGGGCTCCAGCGGGTGCTGCCGATACGGCCCGTGCGATAGTTTCCTCCGCAGTTTGAGCATTCGCGGCAGTCGACACGGTCAGGACTATACAAGCGAACTGTATGATGCGCTTCATCACGTTACCTCCATTATTGTGAACCCCGCCAGGCTGTTGGCCCAGCGAGACGCTCAGAGGTGATTGTAGGTTTCTTTAGCCACCTCTGACAATGGGTGGCTGCTGGGCGGGTCTTGTGAGGTGTATAGTCATAGCTTAGTGCACGTAAATTGGCGGTCCAGTGGTANGTAGGGGCTCACACAATGAGGAATATTGCGATGACGCGTTATTTGTTTGCGTTTAGTACTCTCGCCGCGACACTCGTGTCGGCTGTGCCTGTCGTTTCACAGACATTTCCTACGAACGANCCAGTTCTTCGGCAGATGTGGACAGAAGGGATAGAGAANTCTCAAACCGAGGTNCTAGCTCAGGTTCTGTTTGACGAAATTGGGCCGCGCCTAACCGGGAGCCCTGGTCATGAGAAGGGGAATGAGTGGCTTGTTAGCACGTACAACNGTTGGGATATCACTGCNGAAAATCAGGAATATGGCACATGGATGCGCTGGCGNCGTGGCCGTGNCCATGTTGACCTTNTCGAGCCNAGGGTTCGCACCCTTGAGGTGATGAATTTGGCGTGGAGTCCNGGTACNGGAGGTCAACCGATTCGTGGNGAAGTGGTAGTTATGCCGAANGTGTCCAACGTTNCAGAGTTTGAGGCGTGGCTCCCAAACGTGCGCGGAAAATTTGTCGCCATTGCCTTTCCACAGCCGACATGTCGACCTGANGCGGATTGGGAACGTTGGGCGACNGAGGAGTCGNTTGTTGAAATGCGGGACGCGCGCANTNCGGCGGAGCAAGCATGGCGCGATCAAATGAACCGGGTNGGGCTTGAAATTCTCGGGCGTGGCTCGGAGACCGCAATTACTCAACGTTTTGAACGTGCGGGTGCGACCGGTGTTATCGCGTCACGTTGGTCGCAGGGATGGGGTGCGCATCAGATGTTCGCTAGTGGCACTGAGCGGATGTTAGCGCTGACGGCAGGTTGTGAAGACTACGGGTTGTTGCATCGGCTGGCCNCAAACGGTCAGCACCCGGTGATCGAAGTCCTNTCCGATGCNGAGTTCCTCGGTGAGGGTCCGGTGTCCAACGTCATTGCCCGGCTCCCCGGAACNGAGTTNCCNGACGAGTATGTCGTGCTTTCAGCGCACTTCGACTCCTGGGANGCNGCGTCNGGCGCNACCGACAACGGCACGGGCACNCTCACNATGCTTGAGGCGATGCGTATTCTTCGGGCGACCTATCCCAATCCGAAACGCACAATTCTTGTTGGNCACTGGGGTGGAGAGGAACANGGNCTCAATGGTTCACGAGCTTTCGTCGAAGACCATCCTGAGGTGGTCCAGAATCTCCAAGCCTTGTTCAATCAGGATAACGGAACNGGACGGATTGTGAATGTGTCCAACCAAGGACTAATCGGCGCCTCGGGATATCTTGCACGATGGTTNTCTGGACTCCCGACAGAATTTTCAGAGAATGTGGCNTTCAATTTTCCAGGCACNCCTGGCGGTGGTGGTAGCGACTATGCCTCATTCGTCTGCTATGGTGCNCCNGCCTTCAGCNTGAGGTCGCTTAATTGGAGCTACAGNCCNTATACCTGGCACACAAACCGGGATACCTTCGATAAGGTCATCTTCGCTGACCTGCAGCGCAACGCAACCCTATATGCCATGCTGGCCTACATGGCGTCGGAGGANGAGATNCGCTTACCTCGGGACCGNAGGACCGAGTTTCCTGTAAACCCAGCNACGGGTGAGGCCGGGTCGTGGCCGGAGTGCCAGCCGGCGCGNCGCGAGTGGTCTGAGCGGAGGTANACGTTAACAGCNCAAGGCTTCGGCGCACCGCCCCTCGTAGCAGGGTGAAATAGTTGAAGGATAGGGGCGTAGCAGGCAAGAATTCTACGTGACTCCTGGTCTTCTCACCCTCACCAACTTACTGGTCAGCGGGTTCGAGCCGAACAATTGGCGTGAGTGCACCATCGCGGCCCTCGATGGCAACGTAGATGTAGCCATCTGGTCCCTCGCGCACGTCACGAATCCGNCCGATTCCTTGAATCAGAGTTTCTTCCTGTTCAATCCGTTGTGCGTCTTCACTGAGGGTAAGGCGCGCCAACTGCTNNCCGGCCANNCCTCCAGAGAACATNTTTCCCTGCCATTNCGGAAAACGGTCTCCACGATAAATCATCAAGCCTGAGACTGCGATTGATGGTACCCAGAAGTGGTCNGGGTGTTCCATATCCTCNCGCATTGTCCCCTCATGAATGGCNAGGCCTGNCCGGTAGTTCACACCGTAGCCAATCACTGGCCAGCCATAGTTCAATCCGGGTTCAATACGGTTGAGTTCGTCCCCGCCTTGTGGGCCATGCTCGGTAATCCAGACGTCATTAGTATCGGGGTGAATNACGAGGCCCTGCGGATTGCGGTGNCCATAGCTCCAAATCTCAGGCCGCACATCGGTNCCGGCNTCACTTTGTTCGACGAACGGATTGTCGACTGGTATNCGGCCGTCNTCATGGAGTCGAATGATCGTGCCGTGGTGGTTTGAGACATCTTGGGCCGGATGGTTCNNTAAATCACCGCTGGCNGNTGCNTGGCGTTNTCCGACACTGAGAAAGAGNAAGCCATTCCGGTCGAACGCAAGCTTNCCNCCATAGTGCCCNCTTCCNTGTGACACTGCGAGGAAGATTTCCTCAAGACCCGANAGTTGATCATTTTCGAATCTGGCNCGCACAACTCGCGTNGTCGAGCCGCCGGAATTTGGNTGCGCGTAAGCCAGATAAAGNAGACGNTTCGAGGTGAATTCTGGATGTGGCAGAACATCGAACAGNCCGCCTTGGCCCTCAGCATGAACTTNCGGTACACCNGGCACCGAGTCTGGGAGGAGCACACCGTCCCGTATNATGCGAAGCCGTCCAGGTCGTTCAGTGACCAGCATGTCACCGTNCGGTAGGAACGTGATTGACCACGGGATTTCTAGTCCCTCGGCTACGGTAACCACGCGATAGCTGTGGTGGGCCGANCCGATTGACCCTGACTGNGCCCAAACGGCTGTTGCCATCGTGAGGAACAGACCNGCGGCTATTAGAATCAGCGATTTCCTGACCATCTCACTCTCCTCCGAGAAACTCTCCAAACGANCACTAAGAAATTAGAANGTNAAACATATTGTAATGCGTCCTCNGGAGTTTGTGGGGTGAAGTCGTNCTGNCTTGGGGGAAAAGCCGGTGCTTGGAGTNNNACGATGCTGGAANTACCAGAATGGGGTANCAACGACATCGCGTGTTNTCTACGGGTGTGAGACGACGTGGGCACTACGACCGGTCAGCGGTATAATTCGCCCGGAGCGTTTGAAAAACTAAGTTACTGNCCTGCGTGACNCCTATGTCGCCGCTGGAATTNTTCGAATGGCTCGGNAATACGCCTTGGAGCATTGCNCTCCTTGAATCGCTGTGGGTCTATCCCATAGTGGAGACAACCCACGTGTTGACNTTATGNCTATTTCTCGGCCTGATCGCGACATTGGACCTGCGCNTAGTGGGCCTAACNCTNCGGCGAGTTCCAGTGTCTGAGGTAGCCGGACGTCTCTTGCCGTGGGCCCTAGGCGGCTTTGCATTAATGGNTGTGAGTGGATTACTTCTGTTCTATTCCCATCCTGTGCGTGCATACGAGAACATCTTCTTTCGTATNAAGATTGTGATGCTTGTCTTNGCNGGTCTTAATGCTTTTGTTTTTCACACAACGGTATATCGCCGGGTCACCGACTGGGANCGGGCACCGATTGCGCCCCTCAGGGCGCGAGTGGCCGGCTACCTCTCCCTCGTGCTCTGGTGCGGAGTGGTCGTCGGGGGACGGATGCAAGCCTACAACTGGTTCAATTGAACTCTGGATGATAACGATGTCTCTTTTACCCCTGTTTGAGTGGTCCGGTCAGNCAGCCGTCGGGATTGCGATNAGTGGCTCGNTATGGATGTTCCCGGTANTTCAGTGTCTTCACTTGTTGGCACTTGCGATCCTGGGCGGTACGGTTTTGGTAGTCGACTTGCGGTTGCTCGGCTTGGGGTTACGGCATCAACCAGTGTCCCAGCTGGCGCATGACACCCAGCCATGGTTGGTCGGCAGTTTGCTGGTGATGTTAGCTACGGGTGTGCTGCTTCTTACCTCGGAAACACTTCGCGTTTATTACAGCCCGCCCTTTTGGTGGAAGATGCAGTTCCTGCTGCTTGCGATGCTCTTCACATTCACTGTGCGACAGAAGGTTGTGAGGTCGGACGCAGCCAGAATACCCCCACTTCTCGGTAGGTTGGTGGCTGTGGTGTCGCTCAGTCTGTGGTTCGGCGTCGGGTTTTCTGGACGCTGGATCGCCTTCTATTGAGTGGAGGCTCGGACCTTCTCAGGCAGTATCAATGATGTCGTAGTCGCTGGGGTCGCTGACCCTGTGGATGGTATCGCTCCGTCTTCGTCATACCAGTAAAGTACGTGGCAGGTTTCACAAGCGCTGTAAATATCCCCGCCAACCATAAAGACTGCATCCGCGTCCTTGGCTTCCGCAGCCTCGAAGGCGAGGCGGGCAGATTCAACCAGTGCTTGAGACATGATCATCCAAGGCCCCTCACCTTTGGCTCGTTCGCCAAGCATAAGCAGATTGCCAGATTCGGCGAGGACGAGTGCGCTATTGCGTACAGTTGCCCACTCTCCGTCATTCTTGGGAAAAATCTCTTCCGTGCCCTCCGCGGTGATGATGGCTCCGACTGACTCCCACACAACGTCGGCGGCGGGGTCAATGACCATCTCCATCAACTCCTTGACATCAGCGACTGGTGTGAACGGTGGTGCAGCGGGTACAGCTGGAGGAGTCTCGCACCCAGTTGTCAAGATGAAGGCTAGGGGTAGTAGGTGGAGGAGGGAACACCTCAACCGGTCAGTTTTCATTGCGGCGGTTGGTCACGCCAAGGCGGAGTCCAGAACTTGAGCCGCCCCTCCCAAAGTGACCGGTTGTTTTCATTGCACACATACTCCATGAGTTCACCATCGAACGGCGTGAAGACTCGTTCATTCGTCCATGGAGCCCTGTAAGTTTTTGGGTCGTCAACCGTTATTGTGTAGTTGATGTGATCTGCGTCAATGCGCTCATATGTCTGGATTAGATGTAGGGCATCGCTATGGGGATGGCCTCGGGTATCGAGTCTAGTCCAACCGTTGAACCCGACTGTGTCAATGATAAGAGTATCGCCCTCCCACCGACCAACCGAGTGCCCGTACCAGGTTGGCTCGAGCTCCTCCGGATGTTCGCTTCCATCGACGGGGGCGATGTGAAACCAGTTGCCTAATTCAAACAGAAACGCGATGTGTGTTTCGTTATGCATGACCCGCATAGGCCACGGACCGTTGATGGACCGAGGCAGACCAAACGGCATGCAGTTCGCCGTGTAATCGCCATCGGCTGGGTCGTAGTTCCACCAATCCTCCAAACCGGCCGGGGTGTACGGAAGTTCTGAGGGTCCCTTGTGTCCGTCCCTGGGCTGGGTCACGCTTGGCACGTAGGGTCGTTGCCAGATGCCAGTTAAGTCGGGTTTCCCGTTCGGCAACCGCGGAGTCGGCCCCGAAGACGCTGCGGGACTAGTCACCGTTCCAGCTTCTTGGGCAGTTTGTGTTTCGACCGGTTGCTGCGACCAGCAGACGAGACTCACGACTGTGGCCGCAGTGACGTAGGACGTCCACGACACTCTCATAGCGACGCCTCCTTAAAATCAGCGGATTCTGGTGCGTTAAGCAGATAATGAAGCTGACCAGACACGGGTAGTCTACACCTATTTTGTGGAACTCTCCTTACGAGTTACTTCTTCTTGCGTTAGCTTGTCACCGCTGGCAAAATAGAGGCCGGCGTGCGTATTCTGATCGCGTCTTTCGTGTTTAAGGGGTTACACATGAAAACCAGAGGGCTCACGATCGTCGCTTGTGTCGGACTACTGCTGGCCACCGTGCCAGTGGTTGCCCATCATTCCTTTTCTGCTGAGTTTGATGCTAATGCTCCGATCGAAGTGACGGGGGCGGTCCAGAAAATTGAATGGCTCAATCCCCACGTCTGGTTCTTTATGGACGTAGAGGACGATGAGGGTGCCGTTACGAACTGGGCCATGGAAATGGGTAGTCCAAATCAACTCGTAAGGGCCGGGTGGACACGGAGCACGATGAGCGTTGGTGACGTCGTTACAGTGCGAGGGAGTCGCGCTCGGGACGGAAGCGATACTGCGAGCACCAGGTATGTGGTTCTGGCCAACAGCGGAGAGAGACTGTTCGCGGCCTCGAGCCAAAGACTGCCAGGGTAACCTGCCGTATAGGTTTCCCGGTTTCAGCCCGGGCTGACCCCAGTCCTGTCCCTCGTCACAGTCCGATTGGCTACTGACTTGGGAGTCTGGTTACGTATCTAGCCAGGATGATGATTACGGCTGGACAAAGTTTTCCGGTATCCAACCCTGACAGTTGGTGCCAGCCACAGCCACCTTCAGGTCATACCAGTCTGTGTCTTCGAAGTAGGTTGCAGCGACTATCGTGACGGCATCTCCGTGTGTGACTACACAGCTTGGTTCGTCCGCGTTTCTCTCAACCAAATAGAGCGGCACTCCTTCTAGGACGTCTATTCGTACCTCGGCACCAATCGTGACTGAACCGCTCGAAGTCTCGATGGTGCCTGAGTCGATCTCTTGACCACGGGGTTCTGCGGCTGCCTCCATTCGCTCACGCTCTTCGAGCTCACTTACTACGCGGCTGGCAGGCACAGGGCTTGACGCTTCCTGGTGTTCAGGTGTTATCTCCTGATGCACCGGCTCAGCAGGGGAGCAACCACCCGTTACAGAAAAGAGAAGACCAGTAACCAGAACCTTGCCCAACGGGCCTGATGCGCAACCCATCGACTTCCCACTCTCGCACCTGCTGGTCATTCACTTACTCAATCATTTCTGCTTCGAGTTCTCTCTCGACAACCTCTTCTCCTTGGAGACTCACGTAGTAGACCTTGGCCTCCGCTCTGGTGTGTACGACTCTCGCAACCTCATTGTCCTCAAAATAGATTCCTGCGTTGTTGTCGCAGGCATATCCAGGTTTCATTTCACCTGACTTGATCATACGGTGGTAGGTGGGTCGGCGATTTGCTTCACCGTCATAGTGAGGGGAGTGGCTTCCTTTAAGGAACCCGAGACATTTCACCACGGTCAGTTCCTTGGGTCGGGAATCTGTCGTGCCTTCTTCGAACCAACAAAGGGACCCGGCGCTTGCGCCACCAAGCACGATCCCGCGGTCCCAGGCCTCTCGAAGGACCTCATCGATTCCGTGGGCCTTCCAGATCACCTGCTGATTTAGCGTATTGCCGCCTGAGACAACGATGCCATCCACCGACAGCAGAACCTCTGCAAACGTTTGAGTCATACGGTTGCTGTTGATGAAGCTAACCTGCACTGATGGAATGACATTTAATGGTGCACAGTTGGCATACCATCTGACGATTCCCGACTCTCGATCAGCCGACGCGGTCGGTAAATAACAGAGCTTTGGTCGCTCCTTACCGGTGAGAGACGCCATGTAGCGGATGAAAGATGTGCCGTAGCCTCCACCAGCAATCAAAATCTTTCGGTTACTGGATTGTGAGGATGTGTTGGGTCGTGAGGCAGCTAGAGACAGATCTGCTGAGCTCAAACCGACCGCCCCTAATGTCGTTGATGCGAGGAATTCTCGTCTTTCCATATTGTCCGTTCCTTATGTTTTTTGAAGAGTGATGCTTACGATCCTCGTGTTTCTTGGCAATACTAGTCAATAATGCGTCCAGACTCGTCGATACGCAACGTGAGAATGGAGCCACTGAACATTCCGGGGGAGATGTTTGCGACCGTTCCGGTATGTCGCCTGCCGGCTCCCACGACTGTTACCGCCACATCCACTGGATTCCCATTCCTCAGACCAAAATGGAGCGGCAGGTCAGATTGTGCGTCATAGCTCGAGCCCGTGTCGACCAAGCGCGTTCCTAGTAGTTGATCGGTGCCCGCAGTGTATACCCTAACTTCCGTACCCGGACGGGTGGCGTGGCCTTCGGCGTCTAATACTCGGACTTGCAGCGATTGGCGTCCGGAGGCTCTAGGGAGTAGGTTCTCCATGAGATAGTGCATCGCGTCTTCGGCAGCGCCTGTGAGGGCTAGGTCGAGGTCGCCGTCCAGGTCGAAGTCAACCCAAGTGGCTCCGTGGCTCGCGTTCAACTGCAGCAATTCGGATGGGGTGACGTCCACGAACGTCGTATGTTCTTCCTGGTGATAAAGCCAATCACGGTATTGAGTGCCACCCGTGACGGTACCGTTTACATACAAATCCAAGCCGCCATCGTTGTCAAAATCTCCCCATGCGCAGGTGTCGTAACGTGCGTCAATCGCAATGTTTGGAGCACCGCCGGTGTCAGCCCAGGCGCTTGGGCCCGACGCATACAAGAGAGCGTTCGGACCGTAGTTCGCAAAAGAAAGGTCGAACCAGCCGTCCATGTTCACATCGGCTGCGCACACCCGTACGCTTCCTTGCGATGGGTCTCCGAGCATCCGTCCCCCGGCTTCCATAGGTTGTCCGGCTGCGGTGTCTGTGAATTTTCCGCCGTTATTTTGCCAATGACCGTTTGCATCCCCATCCATGTTAGCGGTGACTAAGTCCAGGTCTCCGTCTTGATCGGTGTCGAACCAGACCGCCCCAACGGTACGCCGAACATCACCGATACCACTTTCTAGAGTGATGTCAGTAAAGCTCTCGCTAGCATCGTTCCGGAACAGCCGATTAGCTTGGTCCCTTAAGGCGAGGAAAAGATCGAGGTCTCCATCAGCGTCATAGTCTGCCCATGACGCCTGTCGAGTGGTCCCCTCTGGCAACTCCAATCCAACCAGCCCGGCCACGTTTGTGAAGCCGGTGTTTCTATCGTTACGATAAAGGGCTGTGACGGGCGCTTCTCCTGCGAAGCCGAGCAGTAAATCAGGGTCCCCATCATTATCGAAGTCACCCCAAGCGGCTGTTCGGACGCTGCGGGTAACATTGAGCCCCATCTCAATCGCAATATCAACGTAGCCATTTCCACGGTCATTGCGATATAAGCGACTAGCAGCACCGTTAAAACCAACAAATCGGTCGGGGTCACCGTCACCGTCAATGTCAGCCCAAGCATCCGTGAGGGCACCACTATCCTTAAAGAGTTCGGGTTGAACTGGCCGAAAATGAACATCAACCGTCTTGGATGTTGTTGGTTCTGGTGCTTGGCCGCTGCAAGACGGAATGCTCCACATCGCTACGAGTGAAACGGCTATCACTATTAAGTGTCGCATGGGTCAATCCTTCATCACCGAGCTTACTGGGACTGCCGATTCCGCGAAGCAAAGCTCATACAGTCACGGCCCTCGCACAATTATGCATCAGAGACCGCTCGGTCGCTGTGTTGAACTGCCAGCCGCTCCACGCTAGGCTACCGTCAAATGAAACCCTCAATTTTGTCCACGGTGTGGCGAGGGCTACGCAGACGATGCCCTCATTGCGGGCGGGGTCCACTTTTTGTCCACTGGGTCACCTTACATTCTCACTGCCGACGCTGCGGCCTGCAGTTTCTACGAAACCAGGGTGACACCTGGCTGTTTTTTCTCGTGATGGATCGCATCCCGATCCTAGTCGCTATTGCGACTATTTATTTCGGATTTCGTGTCACCAACTGGATGACTGGTTTGGTGTTCTTCTTTGCGATTGCCGGCCCACTCGTTGTCACGATGCCTCAACGGCAGGGAATCGCGGTGGCTTTGAACTACTTATCGAGAGTCTATTTTCGTGACCCGTCTGACGAGTTGCCACTCGACTAATGAAAGGGATGTCTCAGTATGCGGCGGTGTAGAAAAGCGGTGATGATTTATGCAGTTCTTCTAGGGGTGGCTTGCGGAGGATGTGGCGGCGGTTCACCCACGGCCCCGAGTGCGACGACCACGACCACATTTTCCGGCATTGTCACCAATATTGTGACCGGCGCGGTGGTGGCAGGCGCGACCATTACGATCGGGACGGTTTTGGCAACGAGCGCGAGTGACGGGACATATAGTCTGGCGGTCACGACGGCCGGGACCCCAAGTTTTTCGGCGGCGGCTCCGGGGTATTACACCCGCGAGTCGGCGGTGTCGATGAGTGGATCTAAAACCATCAATCCGGAAATCATTCCGCAAGGAGATGGTTTCAATCTGGAGTTTTTTAACTGGCTCTTTCGAGAAAATGGCACGAAAGGGACGGAGCGCCCCGTCGTCATACCTAACTATGAGATTTGGACGCGTCAGATGCAGTGTACGGAACTCAGCACCGACGGATACGATGCGTGTAAACGGATGATTGTCATCGCGGATTCGATTCCGGCCATCTATGAGGAGAATATCCGAAGCGGGATCGCGCAGTTCGGCCGACTGACCGGCGGCGCTTTTACGAATCCGACGATCACGACCAAGACGCATCCGGTCGATCTCGTCATTTCGCGAAACGATTGGCTTACCGCCAATGGCACTGTCAGTCTGTCGTATTTTCCTGCGGGACTGTGGAGTGACGCGAACAGTGATGGGAATAATGCGTATATGTCGATGGGTCTGTCTTCAACCCAACCAGGACATATTCTCCACGGTTGGCGTGCCGCGGAAGACCTCGGCATTGTGACGCACGAGTTAGCCCATTCGTTAGGTTATGGCCATCCAAGTGGTAGAGAGAAGTGGCCCGATAGCATTATGGGAGACTATCAGGATGGCGGCTACGGGATTTCTGCGGCAGACGAATTACATGGCAGAATTTTGTATAAGCGACCATATGGCAGTTTGACACCCGACCGTGATCCGGCTGGCGCCACCATTAATTGATACGAGTTACGGTGTGGTCGTTAGATTGGTTTTGTTAGTCCAGAAAATATCGAACGCCCCAAAACTGCTGTCCGATCGATCCGAAAACCACGTCAGTGTGCC
>PBHT01000028.1 GCA_002720285.1 Acidobacteriota bacterium
CCAGGATGGGACGGATGACCGAGGCACATTCCGGCAACGGGAAACACGAAATCAGGCAAGGCTGTGATTTCCGAGATGCGGTCAATGTGGTTACGCACAATGCTAACAGGACAACACCCAAGACCAGCGGCCTGGGCTGCAATTATAAAATTTTGCATCACCAGTGCCGTATCAACAGCAGCGTTCAGAAATGCGTCCAAATGGTCATTGGCGAAAAGATTTCCCCGCAACTCCCCCAGTTTTCGAATTCGGCGACTGTCGCCACAGAACAGCAAGAAAACTGGGCAAGAGCCTATCCAGCCCATTTCCGGCATCAACGCAGCGATGTCCTTCCGCTTTTCAGGGTTCTGAACACGAATTATAGAAACTTGTTGCAAATCAGATTTTGCCGGCGCCGACAAGGCACAGGCAAACAGAAGGTTCAATGTATCCTCGGCCACCGGTTTATTCAAAAACCTCCTATGAGTTCGATGCGAGAGAATCGTGGCCAAGGTTTCGGAGCCAGGCACCTCCTCCGCAACATCTACGACCATGCCAAACCGCTGCATCGCCAGATCTGCAAGATTTCCCATATTATAAATTCCTCCCTGGGCATGATTAAGCGCCATCTTACAGCATCCGCCAGAATTTTTTGTGCGATTGCCTGTCTAGCTGCCTGCACACCCCGAGTACAGGACTTCCAGCCAGGATTGATACCTGCCGCCATAACGGGTTCTAATTTCATTACCGAGGACGGCAAGAAATTGCCCCTGAAGATCTGGGCGGCAAAGAGCGAGAGTAAGGCAGTAATAATAGCGCTGCACGGGTTCAACATGTACAGCAGATATTTTGATGATGCGGCCGCCTGGTGGTCCGGTCAAAGTATCACCACCTATGCTTACGACCAACGCGGTTTCGGGGCTTCCCCCGAGGCGCGAATTTGGGGTGGATCGGCAGCTCTTGCTGCCGACGCCAGAGCTTTTGTGGCGCTGATCACGCAGCGGCACCCGGACAAAGCGATCTATGTACTGGGTGAAAGCATGGGCGCAGCCGTTGCGGTCCTGGCTTTGGCTGAAGCCTCAAAGGCAAGAGTGGCTGGTATAATCCTTGTAGCACCAGGAATGTGGGGAGGAAAATCCATGCACCCCATGTTGCGCTTCGGCCTTTGGTTGTCGGCCCATACAATGCCCTGGAAGACGGCAACGGGCGGCGGCCTAAAACGCCGTGCAAGCGATAACATCCCCATGCTGCGCGCGCTGGGAAAGGATCCTTTGATTATTCGACAAACGCGGATCGACGCCGTCTATGGTGTCACCGAGCTTATGGGCCATGCCTACGAAGCAGCCCCTAAACTGCAATATCCTACAATGGTGTTATATGGCGAGCACGATGAAATCGTACCAGCCGGGCCAGTCCACGAAACCATAGCTCGCCTGCCGGCCAAACCGAGGTTCGCCCTTTACCCGGATGGCTGGCACATGTTGTTACGAGACTTGCAGGCGGAAGTTGTTTGGAAGGATATTGCCGCCTGGATCCATCAGCCGAATATGGCCCTACCTTCTAGCCTGCAGCAAAATCGATAGGTACCAATAAACGCAATTGTTCCAACACCGATTGTTCGGCGGTAGGTGTTAGACATATTGGCGATTTGTGGCCGTCAGCATAAACTGGTCCTAACACATGATTTAGTAAAGGGATCAGAGTTAAGACATGGCGGATTTCATTGAGCGGTTGGGGGATATTGTCGGTGAAAAAGGTATAGTCCGGAATGAAGAGATGTCTGGACGCTCCGCCGGTTATAGTCATCCCGACGAGACACTAAATGCCAAGGTACTAGTACGTCCCAGTAATACGGACGAAGTCTCAAGAATCCTGAAAATTTGCAATGAACAACAGCAACCGGTGGTGTGTCATGGTGGTCTGACCGGGCTGGTGGACGGCAATATTGCTGGAGAAGATGAGGTTATCCTTAGCCTAGAACGTATGCGAAAGATCGAAGAAATCGATCCCTCCTCTGCCACTATGACCGTACAAACAGGAGTTACCTTACAAACCGTCCAAGAGGCGGCGGATGAAGCTGGATTCTTTTTTCCCCTTGATTTGGGGGGGCGCGGCTCGGCCACCCTTGGGGGAAANATCTCAACCAATGCCGGGGGAAACCGAGTTGTCCGGTTCGGCATGGCACGCGATATGGTATTGGGNCTAGAAGCGGTGCAGGCTGATGGCACAATCCTGAATTCCTTNGGAAAAATNATNAAGAATAATGCNGGCTACGACCTGAAACACATGTTCATCGGCAGCGAGGGCACCCTCGGCGTAGTTACGCGATTGGTGCTGCGTTTGCGACCCAAACCCGCTAGTCAGNAAACCGCNTNTCTGGCGTTGGATGAATTCGATAATCTTNCNAGNCTTNTGAATTTTTGCAACANCCGCTCGGGTGGNTGCCTATCAGCTTATGANGTGATGTGGCAAAANTATTTCCAACTGGTGACATCCCGNNCTGGTGCGGCGCAACCAATGTCCGACGAATACCCTTATTATGTCCTNATGGAAGTTATGGGAGGCGANCCCGAATTGGATAGCAACCGTTTCGAGAGTATGTTAGCGGACGCTNTNGAAGAAGGTTTGATGGTTGATGCCGTTATCGCTAAATCTGANGGCGANCGTCNAGCTATGTGGGCTTTGCGGGATGACGTAGAAAGCCTAAGCACCTGGGGCCCNATCATCGGCTTCGACGTGGGATTACCCATTGCATCTATGCCCGCTTATCTTGAAGAAATTGACGAACCCATCTTGGCAAAATGGCCCAACCGCAAGCTCGCCGTGTTTGGGCACTTGGGTGACGGNAATCTCCATATCGTCTATGCAGTGGGNGAGAATGGGANNAANGCCAAAAAGCTGATCAACGATGCNGTCTATNTTCCCCTAGCTANCCGGGGAGGGTCCGTCTCTGCTGAACACGGGATTGGTTTACAGAAAAAAGACTATTTGATGGTCTCCCGCAGNCCCGCTGAAATCNANCTNATGAAACAGCTCAAATCTATGATGGACCCAAATAATATTCTCAATCCCGGCAAGATATTTTGATAGCTNGNTAGGTAAGTCGCNATTTGACAGTCATNCACTTAGCGGAANGACCTAATANACGCCTACNCAACCCCGCNAAAGTGATACCTCTTCAGTCAAAATTATTCCGCTGCGANTACGTCTTCGCTNAANAANNTNCCCACATAAAAGTCTCGTTTCTTCAAATTGCCATAGAAGGNGTCATTAAAGCTGTCAGCCACCGAATTCTTAACGCAATCGTTGGTCACTAGAGCCTCTGCCCAGGCCTTCACCANAGGGAAATCCCGCAGCATGCCTGTCTGNGTAAACTGCTCCACCATCAAGAGGCGTTGCAGAAATGGGGCATAGGCNGCATCCACTAGACACAAATCCGCTCCNTTAAAGTAAGGNCCNTCGTTCTCACGCTCGTTGGCNATGGCGTCTTCCAGCTTTTGCAAAAACCTNGGCGCATCGGCTAGCTTNGCCTCTAATTCATCCTGGGATTTGGTGTAGTAAATGTTTATGCCATTGGAGAAATCAGGCACGTAATCGGTCCAGGCNCGGTTACGTGCACGTTTGAAGGGATCGCTAGGATGTTTCGCCGGCAGGATCACATCCTCCAGATATTCCGCGATGGCGTTGGATTCAAACAAAGGTTCATCATCCACTAACAACACGGGCACCTTGCCATGCGGCGAGATTTTCAGAAACCAGTCCGGTTTTTTTTGTAGATCAATGTAGGTGACTTCAAAATCAACGTCTTTCGCACGCAAAAGAATCACGGCGCGCTGAACCCACGGTCAAGTTACGGAACTAATTAGATGATATTTCTTGGCCATCTCAGGCATCTCCCCAATGGTTGAAATACTAGGTTAGCAAAACAATAGGTCCACAAGCGCCCGCCGTCAAAGTAGCGACGGCACACGCTGCATTTGGGTGCTGGAGCCGTTACCACCCTAGCGCAAAAACCTCAATCAATGTTTAGGGTGATAGCTTGAGATTTTCTATATCCAATTATCGCACAGATACCGTGCCTCCACGATGTCGGTAGGTCACGGTGTCGTTTGACTATATGGGCAAATATACGGCTCTGGCGGTATAAAGGCCGACAACGTTATGGCACTGCTTAATTCACCTGCCACGATCAAAGTAACCCCTATTCGGGCTAACCGAACAGGTTCAAGATAATTACCATTTACCAATTACTTCGGCTGCAGTTGTTCAACGTCTTGTTCTAAAAGCCATGCGATGTGAGAAATGAAATGCCTGTCCGATCGCCTGCAATATTGCTAACATTCTTAATTGACAAAGGAATAATCTGGGGGGTCCAACTAATGGTAAGAAAAAGCGCGTTAATCGTCGCGGCTCTCGCGACCGTCGGCCTGATGACCGTATCGGCACGGTCGGAGGTTACATTGACTGCCGCCAGTTGCTTTCCGGTCGGCAGCCCGCCGTCCAAGCCTTTCGAGGCNGTGGTTAAGGAAATCAACAAACAAGGTAAGGGCCTAGTTCANTTAAAACTGGTCGGCGGAGCACCCGCCATCGGAAGCCCCTTCACTTTGACGCAAAAAATGTCTAAAGGCGCATATGACATTGTCGGTTGCACGGAAGCCTATTTNGGCAATGTCCTGCCGGAAGCGCCAGTGATGCGCTTCTCCGACTATCCCTATGCAGAACTGCGCAAGAACGGCGGCCTTGACTATCTGCAGAAGCTGCTGCACGCAAAGAATATTCACTTCATCGCCAAGCATCATGATTTTGGAAACTTCCATCTATGGCTTAGCAAGCCCATCGCCGGAGCCAATCTGAAGGGTCTGCATNTACGCGTAGCGCCGGTCTACACTGCGTTTTTTAAGTCCTTGGGCGCGACGACCCANCGGTCCAATATCGCCCAGGTTTATACCTACATGGAAAANAATACAGTGCAGGGATACGGTTGGCCCGCCCTGGGTTGGGTTAAGCCATGGATCAAGGTAACAAAATACCGTGTCGAGCCCGGCTTCTATCATGCCACCCTTCACACCCTGGCCAATTTGAAGAAATGGAACACCCTGGACAAAAATGTGCAGGATTTCCTGACCAAAGTGGCTATGAGTTTCGAGGCCAAGTCCGAGACTACAAGCGGGGAATTCCAGGCCGCCTTGAAAAAGCAAAAGGACTGGATGGCGTCGGAAGGCATGAAAACCATTACTCTGGAAGGGGCTGAGCGGGAAAAATGGGTTAAGGCGGCTGTGACAGAAGGCTGGAAAGAGGTCCTGGACCGAAGTCCAAAACACGGTCCCATGCTGCGGAAGCTGTTCACCAAGTAGCCTAGTCCTAACGCGGGGCCGCGGNGGCCCGCCGCCCCGCGTCTTCGGCNCGTTTCCCCGCCCGCGTTCCTGGAACAGCCCATGCGCCAGCAGATTGCCGCGTTCGAGACGGCCTTTAACAAATTCACGNTGTTTCTGGCTAGTCTTGTCGCCGCNTCCATCGGACTGATAGCCTTGTTGGTACCCCTTAATCTAGCGCTGGTGAAAGTCGAACTGGGNGGCATTTGGTGGCTGTACGAAGCNGTGGAATACACCCTGTACGTGGGTGTGTTTATCGGCGCACCATGGGTACTGCAACAGGGGGCCCACGTGCGAGTGGATGTGCTGGTTACCGCCCTGTCTCGCCCGCAAGCGGTGCGGTTGGAACGGGTCGTGGATGCCACCGCTACCGTGCTATGCCTTTTTCTATTCTACTATGGCTGCCGNGCGGCGATCTCCGAGTTTGAGGACGGGACCCTGCCTGATAAGGATTTGCGTATAGCCAATTGGTACATGCTGGCAGTCTTTGCACTGTCNTTTCTGCTGCTCGCCATAGAGTTCCTATTTCGCATGCGCCGGGCAACGGCAATTGCGCAGGAAGACTATATCGCTAAATCGGGATTTTGAGCTATGGAGTGGTATTTTGCACTTACACTCCTTCTCGGTACCGTCTGCGCCCTAATGTTCCTTGGCCTGCCAGTGGCCTTTGCCTTTTTCGCCGCCAATGTTCTTGGCACCTTCATATTCATANATGGCGATATCGGGTTGGTATTCATGCCAATCGAATTCCACAATGCCATAAAATTTACCCTGGCGCCCATTGCCCTGTTCTTACTGATGGGCGAAATCCTGTTGCAGACAGGGGTCGCCTTCAAGGCCATTGGTGCGATTGACCGGCTGATTTCACGGGTGCCAGGGCGCCTGGCCGTGGTTTCCATCGTCGGCGGCACCNTATTCTCGTCGCTTTCAGGGTCCACCATTGCTAACACTGCCATACTCGGATCGGTGCTACTTCCAGACATGATCAAACGTGGCTATCAGCCTACCATCGCCATGGGCCCGATCATGGCCGTTGGCGGCATTGCTATGCTNATCCCGCCCTCGGCCCTCGCGGTACTGCTCGCCAGTCTGGCTGAACAGTCGGTGGCACAGCTACTCATCGCCGGCATTGTNCCCGGTGTTTTTATGGCATTCCTGTTCTTTGCCTATGTAGTAGGNAGATGCCTAATCAATCCCAAGCTCGCCCCAGCCTATGTGCCCGACCAGGGCAGCCTGGATCAACCCCTGAGCATCAGCCTGAACCTGGGTGGCCGTCAGGTTGTGAATTTGACCTATGACGGAAGATTTTGCCGTGCCGTGAACCGAGTGCTGCCATTCGTCTTTTACATCCTGCCATTGCTGGTAATTTTNGTNGTCGTAGTCGGCAGTATTTTCTTCAAGCTGGCCGCGCCGACCGAGGCNGCNGCCNTNGGCTGCGTTGCGGCCCTAGCGGTCTGCTACTTCTTNCNACTATTCAAGACCATTATCNNGATCACNGGTATCGAGGGCGCNGATTTCTCTTGGCGGCAGGTAGCCAAGGCCCTGATGGAGACGGCCAAGATCAACATCATGATTCTTTTTATTATCGCCGGTTCCCTCGTGTTCAGCCAGGCCCTATCTAACTCCGGCGCAACGGACGGCCTCTTGGAGCAAATCACAAAATTGGATTTGACGCCGATCACGGTGGTAATCGCCATGATGGTAGTGCTGCTGTTCCTGGGCGCCTTCATGGACCAGGTCAGCATGTTGTTGCTGACCCTTCCGTTTTTCCTTTTAGGTNGCCAGTCGCTGCAAGTGGTCTTTAACATTGACGTTATCTGGCTCATGGTACTGATGCTGATCACCATGGAAATCAGCCTACTCACCCCGCCCTTTGGTCTGTTGCTTTACGTAATGAAGGGCGTAGCCCAGTTCGAGGTAACTTTAGGGCAAGTCATACGCTCCGCCCTNCCCTTTATTGTCATCGAATTGTTCGTACTAGCNCTTCTAGTCTGGATACCGGANCTAGCCACATGGCTGCCCAGCAAGATTGANTAGTNGCNACATGAANCATGCAAACCCGACCNANCCGCNATCGGNTCTCAGCCGCGCTCCCNGGACTTCTTGAACCAGGCATCCTCTTCNGCGAAGCGATCGGCATTCCAGCTCAACGCGGCCTTCANACCGTCCTTCTCCCGNATNTTGTCAAACTCTTCGATCTCGGGCGAGGAGTCCGTGCTCGCCAAGGCAATGGCTTCCAGNTCCATGGANCGTTCCACCACTTGACGCACGCCCATCAATTCGTATGACATATTGATAAGCTTCTTATTGTACTCCACNGTGGCGGCGGGAAGTTTCGCGATAGTCAACGCCTGGCGTTCCACCGCCGCGTCCAGTTCCTCGAGCGGCACCACCTCGTTCACCAGGTCCAACCTCTTCGCCTCGGCAGCGTCGATCANATTCCCGGTGTATAGTAANTCACGCGCCTTGGTCATGCCGACCATCCAGGGCCAAACGGCCGGTATGTAGGGGCCGCCAGTGCGGATCTCTGGCGCTCCAAATTTTGCATCCTCCGAACAAATNCGTAGATCGCAAAAGTTGGCAGTAGCAAGTCCCCCAGCTATACAAAATCCATGNATNTGGGCGATGATTGGTTTCGGATTATTCCAGAACACATCCCACCAGGCTGATGCACTGAATGTCTTGCCCTTAAGGAAGCGAGCCCGCCGCTTGACNGCGTTGATCTTGTTAGTGGTTGTGATGTCAAAACCTGCGCTGAACGCACGTCCCGACGCCTTAAGCACGATTACTCGGATTTNCTCGTCTAACCANCCGGCATCNTCCAGCGCGNTTTGAACTTCAAGCTGCAAGTCCTCNGACAGGGCATTNAGCTTGTCCGGTCGGTTCAGTACNACGTAGGCAANTGGNCCCCGTTTTTCATAAATGATGTTCTCATAGCTCATTGNTCCTCTCCTAACCTACGTTTAAACTGAAGCGGGCGTACACCCTCCTCTAGAGGATGTTAAAGNGCTGTCGAAACTCCATCTCAACAAGAATGACGAAATTGACCCTAAGCCAATTGCCGTAAAACCCTCACTGCACAGTGCCAAAAGCCCATTTTTCAAATTCGCCGCGNTAATAGTCGTCCTCGTTCAGACCTCCTAAAACGCAAACCCAAAAGANCTACGCAATTTTGCCGGATCCATGCCGGATTCTCGCAAATGAGCTAAACTGGCCCCGCCATGGCGCTTGGCCAAGCGCACACCCTGGTCGTCGTTAATCAGTGGATGATGATCATATTCCGGTGTCGGCAGATCCAATAATGCCTGCAATAGTCGGTGCACATGACTAGCCGAGAATAAATCCGCCCCTCTCGTAACGTGGCTGACACCTTGTAGCGCATCATCGANAGTGACAGCCAGATGATAGGACGTGGGTACATCCTTCCGGGCCAGCACGACATCGCCGTGCAGCTCCGCATTCAATGGCCGTCGCCCCTGAGTGCGGTCATGCCATGACAGGTCGGATGATAGGCGCTTTCCTGCCTGGGCACAGTCCAAACGTATAGCATAGGCTTCACCTCCCTCGACGCGATCTTGGCGTTCACCGAAAGATAGGTTTCGGCATGTTCCAGNATAAAGGNGNCNATCCNGGCCATGGGGTGCNGANGGAGCNGNNGCAATNTCTCTGGCGATTTNTTTTCNGGTGCAAAAACAGGGATANGTTAATTCCTCTGNATCCANACGCGCNAANGCNNCGGCGTAGTCATCCATGTGCTCGGATTGGCGGCGTACCGGTNGCTCCCACNTTAGCCCCANCCANNCCAAATCGGCTAGCAAGGCTGCTTCATNNTCNNGNCGNCANCGGTTCCGGTCNATNTCCTCTACCCGCAGCAAAAATCTACCGCCCANNCGCTGNGCNGCATCGAAGCTGTACAGCGCCGAAAAACCATTTCCNAGATGCAGACGCCCGGTGGGACTAGGGGCAAANCNCAGGACAGGGGATTGTGNCAATAGCGNGCCTATNGGCTATCAGATGGATAAATNATTGTTCAGGAGGATACCACGTCNGNTGATAAATTCACGGTNCTAGTAGCCGGATCNGTCATCATNNANCAAGGTATACGGGCCGCTAAGGANATCGNTGTCGTNNCCANGCAGTNCTTGAGTCCNGNAATGAACATCACCAGTATGGCAGAGCAAATGGTNCAATCGGGTCTGAACACCCAGACCCCGTCGCAACAGTAAATAGTGCAATACCTNCNTCTATCAAAGGAACACAGACACGTGGTGAAGAAGAACTATAAGGATGGCAACATCGGCGCNAGGNCCCGCCAAGGATGTTTCGATTGNCCAGATANGGGTTTCTCCANCTATTGTCCAACAATGGNCGCCTNGTNGANCGCTGAGCCANACCTTTTNGACCAGAAGCGGCCCGTTGGNCNTACGCNNGNNGACGTTTAAGCCTTGGAAGACGGATTTCACCAAATCGCCCGAATGGAACCGAGATTTNCCGCGGTTTTGCNGCAACANGGCGAGCCACCATCGCGAAAAAGGCCTGGTGGATTCGAAACAGTCCTCAAGACTATCGTGCAGCAACAAGTCTCTCTCGCTTCCGCCAATGCAATTTGGGGGCGGNTGCGAAAAGGCCTGGNCCGGGTCAACGCCNGCGCCGTGCTNGCNTTGGATGAGGATGATTTGCGTGGCTTTGGCCTATCAAGAGCAAAAGCCATCTGTGCTCGCAGTTTAGCTGAAGAAGTCGNGTACGGCCGACTAAATTTCCGCAAATTGCCACACTTGGAAGACGAGGATGTCATNGTATCCCTAACCCGGATNAAAGGTATCGGCCGTTGGACAGCNGAAGTTTACCTACTTGGTGCGTTGCAGCGTCCGGATATCTGGCCGGCCGCTGATGTGGCCTTGATGGAAGGCATTCGCGATCTATTGGNGCTTGACNCCCGACCCACCATGAAAGAAATGCTAGTGTTGGCAGAACCCTGGCGTCCCTACCGCACCTTCGCAGCGCGCACAACATGGCTGCATTACAGGCACATGACAAACCGCGGNACCGTGGCCTAGATGGCCGTAGAATTTTTTACCTGGAAAAATTGGCGCAAAATTGCCAAAATCCANAGAATCGATTNTTCCANTTGAGTTTGTTNTGGTCTNAATTACGTAGGAAGGTCATGGAGGCCACACTTGATCGCAGCCCCNCTTTGGTGCTCAACGCCGATTTTCAGCCGTTGAGTTATTATCCNTTATCCTTATGGTCCTGGCAGGATGTGGTTAAAGCGGTATTCCTTGAGCGNGTGCAAGTACTNTCGGCCTATGACCGGGTNATCCACTCACCCAGTTTCGTCATGGATCTNCCTTCCGTTGTGGCGCTAAANCGGTATATCCAACCGGCTAANTTCCCTGCATTTACCCGTTTCAACCTATTTTTGCGNGACCGGTTCATTTGCCAATACTGCGGCGCNAAGCATGATCTGACGTTTGATCATGTCATTCCCCGCAGCCGGGGCGGNCGNACTACCTGGGAAAACGTCGTCGCNGCCTGCGCGCCTTGCAATCTGCGTAAGGGCGGGCGCATGTCCATAGACTGCGGCATGCGACCCCGAATGGCCCCCAATCGCCCCACAGTTCGACAACTGCATGATCGGGGCCGTGCTTTTCCGCCCAATTATTTGCACGAAAGCTGGAGTGATTTCCTCTACTGGGATACAGAANTGGAGGCCTGATGGNCCGGCCTTACGATGCCTCTCCNGTAGNCATGCGCNTAGATCTGGCGGNCGCCCTTAATCGAAANCATGAGCGTCTGACCCAACCCGGTTCCTGGCTAGATGGCGCCCAACGCCTGGNCGTNNTAGNNGAAGCTCGCNANGCCTGGGATTGTCCTTTGTGNCGGAAACGCAAAAGCTCNNTCTCGCCCTATGCCGTGGACGGNAACCATGCCGCANTGGGAATTTTGGCCCCGGCCTGGGTTGAGGTCATACACCGCGTGGTCACCGATCCGGGGCGCCTTAGCCAACGCTGGTACCAAGAAGCTCTNGATAGCGGNATAGCGGAGGACGAGATNATTGAAGTCATCAGCGTGACCGTACAGGCCGTAGTGANCGACTGTTTCACAACTGCNATCGGCATGGAAACTCCCTCTTTTCCTGACNCTGCAACGGGTCAACCGCCCAGGCGCCACGCACCGGAAGCCAGGCCCGGACCAGGCTGGGCCGCAACCATTGCGCCAGAGGATGCAGGGCCTGATTTNATNGATTTTTATNATAATGAGAGCCANTTTTACATCCGGCGCTCACTAACCCTGGTGCCNGACGAGACCCGGCGCCTATGGGAACTCCTGAACGCGCTATATATGGAAGACCCCCGTATTTATGANCTGGAGGGACTAGAACGTGGCATATCGCGTGCGCAGATNGAATTCTTGGCAGCCCGTGCNTCNGCGCTTCTTGGTTGCTATTACTGAACCACCTCCCATGCGGCGCGGCTCCGGGTNAGCGGCAAACATACTGGCAACGAATACGACCTTTCCCTAATTATGGATGGCAGTGTCCAGGAATCGGGCCTGCCCCAGGGAAACNTGCTGAATGAGTTTGTCGAAGCCATCATGGACCGCGACAAAGCCCGTATTGCCGCTACCCGAACGACCATCGNAGAAACGTTAGGCGAGGCCGCCATGGTGGACGCGGCGGCGACGNTTGCCGCCTTTAACGCCTATACCCGTATGGCGGATGCTACAGGNATTCCGCTGGAAGCCCCCAAAGCCGAAGCTACNGTCGAATTGCGTCAGGAGCTGGGGTTGGAAGCCCTGAACAACGGATGACGCNAAGCCTGCTTGTTGTCGCCCACGNCCCTTCACCTAACACAAAACGTTTGTTTGATGCAGTTTTGGCCGGAGCCGGGGAGAATGACGGAGTGGAAATCATCGGNAAGACCCCNTTCCAGGCTGGTCCAGACGAAATTTTGGCTGCCGACGGCATCATTCTTGGCACNACCGAAAACCTTGGCTATATGAGCGGCGCCATGAAAGACTTTTTNGACCGCAGCTATTATCCCTGCNTAGAGGAGACCCAGGGCCGCCCCTACTGCCTTTATATCCGGGCCGGTCACGACGGCACGGGCACCCGGCNCGGGATCGAGACNATCGTGACCGGCCTGCGCTGGCGCGCGGTGCAGGANCCTATNATCCTACGCGGNGATTGGCGGGAGGAATTCGTGGNTCAATGTCATGAGCTGGGTGCCGCGATGGCGGCCGGCNTAGAATCTGGAATATTTTAACTACGCGGAGCTGGNTTNGATTNGAAATNTACTAGCCGGCGAATAATTCTACGTACCCGTNAAAATCGGNACTCGTTTATCTTTCCANGCGGCGATGCCCTCCTTGAAATCATCAGATTTTTGGGCATCGGCCATATCTGCCAGACATTGTTCCATAGCTGAATCAAAGCCCTGATCCAGCCCCTGATAAACCATCCGCTTAACNACGCGGTTTGAGCGCGGTGAAACGGCCGTGGCCAATTCCCGAGCATAGTCCATNGCGGCAGGTAATAGCTCGTTGGTGGGAAANACCTTGTCCACCAGGCCCATGTCGACGGCCTCGTCCGCATCCACCAGCCGGGCNGNGTAGAGAAGATCAAAGGCTTTTGAAGGCTGAATTAGNCGCGGCAAGAGCCAGCCTAGACCNTATTCCGGGACCAGGCCGCGTTTNGAAAACGCCGTGCCGAAACGAGCAGTGTCAGAGGCGAACCGGATGTCAGCGAACATGGGCAGCACCATACCGACGCCCACCNCAGGACCGTTAACGGCAGCGATCACCGGCTTGGGGACTGTNGCGATCCAAGCGTATTTTGCTGCGAACGCCTGCGGCAGATCCAGGCCACCCTCTATCGCACCGGTAAATGGCGGGGCTTCTTCTTCCTCCACCGCTATCCCGCTGACCCGACCCTGTAGCCGAGCCGCATCGGCTCCAGCACAGAACCCTCGTCCCGCGCCGGTCAATACGATAACCCGCACNTCGNCATCATCGCTGGCTTGTTGCATGGCGGCCCGGACCTCGCCAGCCATAGTCAGGGTCATNGCGTTCAACCGGTCAGGCCGGTTCAAGGTCACGACCGCGACACCTTGCTCAACGCTATAGATAACTTCCTGAAAAAGCATTATTTCCTCACGCTGCTTTACCGTAAAAACCTTCACCCCTGGCCGCCATGTCCCGCAACAGTTTTGACGGGGTAAAGCGGGGTCCGTGGGACTGGGCCAGATGATCACACTCAGCTACGAATTCATGAATTCCAATGGTATCCACCAGGCTCAACACACCGCCCCTGAATGGCGGAAACCCCCATCCCATAATTGAACCCACGTCGACATCCCGCTTTTCGGCGATCACACCCTCTTCCATGCAGCGTACNGCCTCTACGGATTGAATATAAATTAGGCGTTTCTTCACTTCCTCTACGTCCGGCTGTTCCNCGGCTAGTGGACAATAATCGGTGAGACCGGGCCATAAATGCTTGGAGCCTTTNTCAGGGTANTCATAAAAACCCTTGCCGGCCTTTTTNCCCATGCGACCCAGATCCTCGACCATCGTNGCNACCAGNTCATCTCCCGGNACCGCCACATANTCATCACCTATGTCTTCCCTGGTCTGNTTGCCNATCTTGTACATCAGGTCAATNGAANCCTCGTCCGCCATNGCCAAGGGTCCNACCGGCATGCCCGCCATCTTGCCAGCATTCTCTATCAACGCCGGCGCAACACCGTCTGCCAATAAGGCCAGCCCTTCACGGACATAAGTCCCGAACACCCGTGACGTATAAAANCCCCGGGCATCNTTTACNACGATAGGTGTCTTNCGGATCGCCTTCACATANTCGATGGATTTGGCNAAGGNTTCTGACGATGTCNCTTCACCCATGATGATNTCNACCAANGGCATCCGATCTACNGGNGAAAAAAANTGCAGNCCNATAAAATTGTCGGGNCGGNCNGANGCAGCAGCNAGNCNTGTGATGGGNANGGTGGANGTNTTNGANGCAAAAATNATTTCGNNGCCCGTCACGGCNAGGGCCTTTTTCGTCACNTNCGCCTTGACNGCNCGATCNTCGAANACNGCTTCGATNACTAGATCACNACCCGCCAAATCGTCAAAGGACGTCGTAGCATGAATACGAGCCAGGGTGGCNTCAGCAGTCTCNTGATCCATGCGTTGGCGNGAGACACGTTTTTTTAGCAGCTCCTCTACATTGGTCTTGCCCTTATNGGCGCTGTCCTGAGACATATCNAACAGCACCACATCAAATCCGGACATGGCGGTTACATATGCGATGCCCGCACCCATCATNCCNGCACCCANNACACCNANNTTNGCGAATGNCGCCTCGGCGATCTCCTTNGGCCTCCCCGCGCCCTTGCCCGCTTCTGTCATGGCGAAAAACAGGCGGATCATGTTGCGNCATTCCGGCGTNAAGGCCGTAGCGATCAGATAGCGAATCTCAATCGCCAACCCNGTATCTATATCTACCTGACAGCCCTCNTAAACNGATGACATGATGTTCTGTTGCGCTGGATAATTTCCGTAGGTGCGCTGGCGCAACATCGCGTTACCAGCCATGAAGGCCTGCTGCCCANTNGGCGATTGCACNGCACCGCCGGGAATTTTAAANCCACGTTTATCCCAAGGCTGCACCTTGTTCTTTTGCCCNGCNCCTAGAACCCAGGCCTTTGCCGCCGCTAATAGTNCATCTGCCGGCACAACTTCATCAATCATGCCAATATTCTTGGCAGCGTCAGGCGCAAGTTCCTTGCCTTCCAACATCAGGAGCAGGGCCTGTTGCATTCCGATTAGGCGAGATAGCCGCTGCGTGCCGCCACCGCCAGGNAATAGGCCGATCTTGGCCTCAGGNAGNCCAATCTTGATCTTTGGATTATCAGCAGCGATGCGGTAATGNGAGGCCAAGCAAAGCTCGTACCCGCCACCNAGGGCATGGCCGTTAATTGCGGNGACAAAGGGTTTCCCACCAGTTTCCATTCGCCGGAATTTNCCATGCACCCATTCCATGAATTCNTTCAACATGGATAAATCGCCATCACCCATGACCGAAAGATCAGCGCCGACAAGGAACTCCTTGTGNGCGGAGGTGACGATCACGCCTTTAACAGCCTCGTCAGCAACAGCCTTTTCCACCGCTTCGCCATAGGCCGCCATAGTNTCATTGTTCATGACATTCATNGGCCGGTTGGAAACATTCCAGGTGATNNTNGCAACGCCATCGCCATCCACATCATAGTCGATCATAGTCTTCGTCCTTATAGGCGTTCGATNATNGTCGCAGTGCCCATNCCTGCACCTACGCATAGAGTAGTAAGTGCCGTGCTTTTGCCGGTGCGTTCCAACTCATCCAACACNGTACCCAAGATCATTGCACCCGTGGCNCCNAGGGGATGGCCCATGGCGATGGCCCCGCCACAGACGTTGATNTTGTTATGGTCAATTTCCAGCACCTCCATGAANCGGAGGACCACCGCCGCGAAGGCCTCGTTTAGTTCCCAAATNTCGATATCGCCCTTGTCCATGCCAGCGCGTTTCAGTGCTTTCTCGGCCGCGAGCGACGGCCCAGTGAGCATAATAGTCGGCTCTGAGCCGATGGAGGCAAAACCGCGAATGCGAGCNCTGGCTTTCAGGCCTAGTTTCTCTCCAATTTCCTTGCTGCCCAACAAAACGGCGGCTGCCCCGTCGACAATACCCGATGAGTTACCCGCGTGGTGNACATGTTCAATTTTTTCAACTTCTGGATAGCGTTGAATNGCGACTGAGTTGAAACCGAATTGCTCGCCGATATTCCCGAACGACGGGTCAAGAGAGGCCAGAGATTGCATATCCGTCTCGGGCCGCATGTGTTCGTCATTNTCCAGGACCGTAGTGCCGTTGATATCTACCACCGGCACAATAGCNCCTTCGAACCGACCNTCATCCCAGGCGTTTTGCGCCCGTTTTTGGCTTTCGACTGCATAACTGTCCACATCATCGCGGGAATAGCCGAATTTGGTGGCAATCANATCGGCNGATATACCTTGCGGGACAAAATAACTNTGAAATGCCACAGCNGGATCCGTCGCCCAAGCGCCGCCGTCCGACCCCATAGGCACGCGGCTCATGCTTTCTACNCCTCCGCCGATGGCCATGTCCGACTGCCCTGACATGATTTGNCCCGCAGCAATGTTNACCGCNTCGAGGCCCGAGGCGCAGAACCGGTTAACTTGCGCACCGGCAGTAGTTTCAGCGTAGTCTGAGTTAATCACGGCGACCCTGGCNATATCAGCGCCCTGTTCGCCCACCGGTGCGACGCAGCCCAGCATCACGTCATCTACGTGAGCGGTATCAAGCTCATTTCTATCCCGGATNGCCCGCAGCGCCGTCGAAGCCAGTTCGATCGGCGTTACCGAATGGAGGGAGCCACTNGCCCGTCCCTTGCCTCGTGGCGTACGNACATGATCGTAAATATAAGCTTCAACCATCTCGCTCTTCCTTCCAAANTNTNCAAGGGANAGGGCCNCATNCCNTTAAGAATGNNCCATCTCCNCCAACTGCNTTANCATATTTTATTGGCTCAGGGAGTAAACCGCTTAGGTCGCTGCAAGCACCGAGCTATGCTGCCAAGGATAATATAACGCGAAATTAGACTACGTCACTCCAAACCTTCGATTATTGCGCCCTCGGGCAAATTTCTCCAATCTTCTACCAAACGGCGAGAGATGGAATCCTCGGGCGGCAAAATGAGCGTCTCCGCTTCCAGTCCCTGAACGATATCCGCCCGCGTAAACCAAGCTGCTTCGCTAATTTCTTCACCGTCAACCATAATCCGAGGATCGGTCGCGCGGGCCCAGAAACCCATCATTAGGGAAGAGGGAAATGGCCAAGGTTGCGAGGCCCGGTACAATACCGTGCCAGTCGCGACGCCAACTTCCTCTGCAACCTCCCGACGGACAGCGTCTTCCAGAGTTTCACCGGGCTCCACAAATCCCGCCACGGTTGAAAATCTGGGAATGGTAATGGTAGCCCGTTTGGCCAAGAGGCACCGCTCACCATCTATCACTAGAGTAATGACCGCAGGATCGGTGCGGGGGAAATGCGTCCGTTCGCATACATGATTAGTGCAGCGCCGCAAATGACCGGCCCGTTCCGCGGCCGTCGGGGCGCCACAGCGGCCGCAATGTAGGTGATCCTGGTGCCAGACAGACATGCCCCGCCCAAACGCCAACATAGCTGCCACCCGATCGGACAGGTGCATGGCCACATCACGCAGGTCATATGACGTAGCGGGCAGGAGATCTTCGGATAAATGGGAAATATCCAGGGCAAAGCGGGCGGTCCCTTCGATGATACCCAGCAGGACAACCCGTTCCAGACCGGCCAATTCCCCTGCATCCTGAGGCGAAAGAGTGAGAGGCGTTACATCGTCCGAAAACAGAAACCGATGCCGCCAGATCGGATAAACCCTGGACGCCTGCGAGGCGAGCTGTTTGTCCAACCAGGAGATATCCTCGCGCCATTCCACCGCTCGATCAAAATCGCTGTCCGCATAGCGCATTTTTGATGGTCTTGTCGTCTCTGTCGGCGGTATCATGGAGACAAATTCCTCGCTTCTGATCTCGGTACTTGCGATATGTAGGTGCACACCATCGCAACGTATAAATTAGAACAAAGTGTCCCTCATGAAAGCGAGATATACCAAAACCTTCAATATCGAACACAAATTCACCCAAAGCGCCATTCAGTGGACAGGTCGTGCCAGGCTAGCGATCGCAGGAGGCGCAGGATGACCAAAGCATTTGATGGGGTTCGTGTAATCGATTTTACACAGGTGTTATCTGGGCCGTTGGCCACAGCGAACATGGCGCTTTTAGGCGCGGAAGTAATCAAGATCGAAATGAAAGACACTGGCGATCAAATCCGCAACCTGATGGCAGAGGGGGAATGGGCGCTACGCGGTCTAGGTCCCGTCTTTGTCGGTTTTAACTGCGGCAAACGCAGCATCGCCCTCGATCTGAAAAACGAAGAAGCAAAAAAGGTCGTTCGCAAGATGATCAAAAGTGCCGATGTGGTGGCTGAGAATTTTAAGCCTGGCGTCATGAAGCGCCTTGGCTTTAGTTATGATGATGTCAAGGCTATCAAACCAGAAATTGTTTATTGTTCCATATCCGGGTTCGGACAAGAGGGCCCCGCAGCCACCGCAGGTGCCTATGATGGAGCGATCCAGGCCGTCTCAGGCTTGATGTCCCTGACTGGAACACCCGAAGAGGGGCCAATCAGAATTGGCTTTCCCGTAGCTGACATGGCCACTGGACTGACAGCTTCATTTGCGATTGCCTCTGCCCTCTACCGCCGGCTGTCGACGGGTCGAGGACAGTATTTGGATGTCGCGATGACGGATTCTGTGATGTCCTTGATCAGCTTCGCGATCAACCGCTACCTCATCAACGGGACGGAGCCGCAGTTGTTGGGCAACCAATCTGCGACCATGCAAACCACGACGGATGTTTATGAAACAGCGGACGGACACATCAATATCTCCGTCTTCACCGACCACCTAATTCCGCCACTTTGCCGTGGATTAGGCCGTCCGGAATGGGCAGAGGAGAAACGCTATCAGTCGGAACAGAGCCGCGTCGAAAACCGCCTGGAAATCTACGAGGAACTAAAAGACTTAATCAAAACCAAACCGACCGACCATTGGCTGGAAAAACTGCGAATAGAGGGCGTGCCCGTGGCACCCGTTCTCACCGTTCCACAGGCCATCAAGGAGGAACAAGTTGGACATCGCGACATACTGCGAACCTTGCCCGCCCCGGGCGGCATTGAAGGGCACATTACTATTCCAGGACTAGGCTTCATGGCATCCGAGGGCCCCCCTGCCACTAATATTCCGCCTCCCACCTTAGGTCAACACACCGGAGAAATTCTGACTGAGTTTGGATACAGCGCGGAGGAAATGGACGCCTTAAGGGAATACGGGGCGATTTGACGGATATGAGGAGAAGCTAAATGTCAGAGAATTTGAGTGAATTCTTGGAACCTGGACCCATGGTAGAAAGTTGCCATCCGGACATCGTGGCACTAGCTGCTAATTCGGTGCAAGGCGCGTCCACGAATAAGGAAAAATCCGTCAGGCTATACTACAAAATTCGAGATGGCATCCGCTATGACCCCTATGCCTCATCCCTCGATGTTGTCGGTATGAAGGCTAGCAGGACTGTGAAGGAAAAGAAGGGTTATTGTGTACAAAAGGCCGTCCTTCTCGCCGCCGTGTGCCGAGCCCAAGGCATTCCCGCCCGCCTAGGCTTTGCTGATGTGCGAAACCACCTGTCCACCGGCAAAATGCGGGAGCGGATGAAAACCGATACTTTTTTTTGGCACGGCTACACTGCGGTTTTTCTTGACGGCCAATGGCTGAAGGCAACACCCGCGTTCAATGTTGAACTATGCGAAAAATTCGGATTGAAGCCACTTGAGTTCGATGGCGAGGTTGATTCCATATATCACGAATTTGACAATGCTGGTAATCGCCATATGGAGTATCTGAATTTTCGGGGAGAATATTCGGAGCCGCCACTGGACAAAATGCTGGAAACCTACATGGCTCATTATGACTACTGGAAATCCGGAAAACGAACTGAGACCGGAGACTTTGAGGCAGAAGTCGCCGCAGAAACTGGTTCGGGCTAGAATCGCGTCTTAAAAGGATTTGGCCATGGATATAAAACTATCGCCGGCGGACGAAGCGTTTCGGGCTGACATTCGCGCCTTTCTCGGCGAAACCTTGACCGAAGATTTACGTGACGGCGCGCGCAAGCGCACCAGTTTGTGGCAGGATATGGACACTGCCATGAACTGGCAACGCATCTTGTACGCTAAGGGTTGGGCCGCGCCCAACTGGCCAGCGGAGTTTGGTGGCACGGATTGGACCCTAATTCAACACTATATTTTCGCCCAGGAGTGTGTCCGAGCCGAGGCCCCCGCCCTAATACCCATGGGCCTGAAGATGTGTGGGCCCATGTTGATCGGTTACGGCACAGAAGAGCAAAAGGCACAATATCTGCCCCGTATCCTGAGCGGCGAGGATATTTGGTGTCAGGGTTACTCCGAGCCGGGCTCCGGCTCCGACCTAGCGGCGCTTAGCACCGCGGCTGTCAGTGACAGTGATGATTACATCGTTAATGGTACTAAGATCTGGACCAGCTACGCCCAACACGCCAACATGATGTTTGCACTGGTGCGCACCTCTACTGAAGGCAAACGTCAAGAGGGCATATCTTTCCTACTGATCGACATGAAGTCATCAGGCATCACTGTAAAGCCTATCAT
>PBHT01000029.1 GCA_002720285.1 Acidobacteriota bacterium
AGACGCTTTCGAGGCGCCCCCGTTACGACCACTTCGGTACCTCTCCGTTGGATCAAACAATCAAAATTAACGTTGCTAATCAGCCGAGAGGCGTCGTCAAAATGTTTCCCTCACGACGTCGCTGGAAAAATCCCTGTAGGACCGCCGAGCATTCGGCCTCTAACACCCCAGTGATTACAACAACCTTGTGGTTCAGTGACGGATGGTCCAGTGACCGACACATAGACTGAACCGCTCCAGCCTTGGGTTCGGTGGCCCCGAACACCAACATGCCGATCCGCGCGTGAATCAAGGCGCCGACGCACATCAAGCACGGTTCGACCGTGACATAGAGTGAGGCACCCGTGAGACGGTAATTACTACACGCCAGTCCAGCCGAGCGCAGCGCCACGATTTCCGCATGGGCTGTCGGGTCCTGCGTCGCAATCGGCTGATTGAACCCAGAGCCGACGACCTCACCGTCAACAACAACGACCGCACCAACGGGAACCTCGCCAGCCGCTTCAGCCCGATTTGCCTCGGCCAATGCAGCACGCATGAACGGCTCACACATCGTCGATGAAAATCGTTTCGACCTTGTAGATTCCATGGACCTTAGAGGCGCTTAGCAATGACCGCGTAGTCCAAATGGGTAAACAAGAAGCTGTTGATCTTGTCAGCGGCATCGTTAAACGCCACCGTGAGGGAAGCTAGTTCATCCGTATCCTTAGATTTCTTGAACTGGTTCGATACCGCTACTCTTTGCAGCTTGGCGTGTTCAGGATATGGAGCACTATATCGGATAGTAGCGCCTTGAAACCCGGTTGCATGCAACAGATAGGTCAGTGTATCGGGATGCAGGGGCTGCGCATGCGTGATATCGCGAATATAACCGTCGAAGAACGCGACCCAGCACGCAGGATTAATCGTTTCGAGCACGATCTGGGACCCTGGTCGAAGCTTTTGGTATGACAGTTCAAGGAGGCGTATTAGATACTCTGGTCGTAAATGCTCGACAACCTGGGCCGAGAAAAGACCACCGAGTGAACCGTCATCCAAACCTTCCAGATAGCTGACCACGTCACCTTCCACGACATCAAGACCGCGCATTTGGCAAACCTTGACCATCTCCGGGTTGATGTCGAGGCCACGCGCCGGCACACCATGTTCCTTGAGCACATCGAGGAACTCACCCCGGCCGCACCCTACATCCAACACGTCAACCGCCCCAGTGAAATCAGGTGCGTATTCATTCATGCGTGCCCGAATTTCTTCGGGTGCTCCGCGAAATTGATCTTCAAAACCTACATACTTGAATGCACCGTCCGCAGTGCTCAACTGGCCTTCGGTCAATTGCGGCTTAGGGGGAGGCTCTGCACCGAGCGCAGCCTGACGTCGGCTGCTTCGACTCTCGGTTGATTTACTAATATTCCCCGCCTCCTGTTGTTCTAGTTGCCTTGTCAACAGAAGTAACTTCTGCTGCAATGCACCAACGGTCGCCCGAAGTTCTTCAACCCTTGCTTCAAACCGTCGTTCCCTCACAATATTCGCCTCGGCGCGTATCTGGATTTCATCGCCAACCGCATCGAGACCCGCAGCAAGGCCTACCCCAAACTCCTGCACACTGAGCGGCATACTTGGTTGCTTAGTATTTACATAGGGGGTGATTTGCTGCGCGTACAACATGAGCTTGTGTTGAAAGAAAGCTTGGGAAGCAAATGAGTCGCGAATCGCCGTCAGCACCCTGTCAAGAGCATGCGCCCTCTGGCGAGTGGGCTCAACGTTGCGATTTATGTGGTCGATCAACGCAAGGTTGAAATCATGCTGTCGTTGAAACACCGGTCCTATAAATCGCCATACGAAACGCCTAATCCGTCCTCGCCATCCGACACCGCAATCTACACCCTCTTCAGGAACTAGCCGGGCCAACTCGTTTAGTCTGGTAACAAGCGAGTCGTCAGGTGCCGCCGGTGAACCTGGAAGCTCAGGAAACTGCTGCAGTGCATGATCGAGCGCCGTCAACGCGTCGTTATATTGACGGTCGATCCTTTCCCGTTCAAGCTTCAGACGCTTTTCGCCGGTAACAGACAGCGGATCATCGCTCATAAACCATCCTGCGTATCGGGGCAATCAACAGAAAGGGAGTATTGACCGTATCCGGCATGATCAACGCATCAAACAACTTCACCGTGAGTAAGCCTACTAAGACCACCCGGCGCAAGTCAAGGCTAAGCCATTGTTTAACAGCAGGTTACAAACATTATCTCATCACCAACCGCACAATTAATAGAGGTCAGGAACTCCCGAAGATATCAACTGACATCCCCATATCCTTAAGGATGTCACGAGCAGTCTCTAGACCATCTGGCCGCAAGTGAGGAAGCGGTGGCGTGACCCCTGTGGGGCTGTCCAGGGCCAGGCTAATGACCCTTAAATAATCAGCCTGCATGTGCTTCAGGGTATGGTGAGCCGCCCAGAAGCTTTTCGCTCGGTTACCGAGGTCCCGTCGTAGCGCCCGGTCACGTGCCAGCCGTTCCATTGCCACCTGCAACGAGTTCTCCTCATCCATAATGTCGATACTGACACAGAGAGGTAACCCAGATGGCCCGCCAGTGGCAGCCGACGCGTTTTTCTCAATCGGTGCGATCTTATCGAGCTGAACTGGCGGCGAGGGTGTCCAGGTACCCCGCGTTACAAGCGCCGGTACATCAATCGTGTGATGCAGATCAGTAACAATTGTGGCACGGCCACCTGCTAAACACCGTAACCACGACGCGGATGTTTCACCAGATGATGGCCAGCGCATACACAGGCAGGCATCAGCGCACGCAATGTAATCGTCAAGATCGCGATCTTCCACGTAACCTGTAAACGTGACACGGTCAGAAACGCCCAGACTCTTGGCCTCCGCAATTGCGTCGTAGTAGGGAACGGGTTCACCGACGATTAGCAGGTGTACATGCGGCGTCCGGCTAGCGATGGCCGCAAGTGCTCTAAACGTGTGGGCAATTCGCTTCTCAGGCGTCACCCGACCGAACGCAGCAAAAACTACAGTCTCTTGAGAAATGTTGTGTCTGGCCCGGATGTGCTTTGCTCTTGAGGCATCGGAAGCATCCGGCACACCCATTCGAATTCGGTCGATACGTGCCTCGGGAAACCTGTCCTGTAACTCTCGAACGAGTGTCGTATTGTGTACGGCTACCATTCTCGCCGAGTTCACAACGGTTCGTAACATTGGCCAGAGGTAGTGTAGAGATCCCAAGAGGCCGGCAATTCCAAGATAAGCAATGTCGGCTCTTGCATCAGGATGGTTGTATTCAAACTCAGCACGATAGTCTTCATAACGCTTCTGCTGAAGCAACAGGCGGGCCCGAGCCTGGTGTAATTGGCCGTCGTGTAAAACTACAAGGCCTGGGTAACGAAACATGTACGGCCAGATGTAGTCATGACATCTTGCATTACCAAGCTGGTAAACGATTAAATCGTAGGGATCCTTAACCTGCCGCCAAGAAAAATCATATGCACTGATGTGTCGCTCATCGTTATGTTGCAGTGGTAACGAGTCGACGATAATGTCGACATCATAGACGTCGGTGAGCAGTCCCAAGATCTCGGAACTGTAGGTCGCAATTCCTGAACGTTCGGGGGGTAGTGGGGTAAACCAAGCGAGCCGTTTCATTACGTGGCGGTCGGGTTAGTTTGGCGCGCCCTGCAGGATTCGAACCTGCGGCCTCCTGGTTCGTAGCCAGACGCTCTATCCAGCTGAGCTAAGGGCGCCCGTCGCATGTTACGGGTCCGCTAGTCTACTCTCGATCACGGAAACCCCGGATTATAGCATGCACGTATATCCGTTAATGCCGCTTCGCAAACACATCTACCGCTCCAAGCCATGGCCACGAGGAAACATCTCAGGCAGGCTGACCGGAAGCCTCCCGCCGATACGTGACTCGCCAGCCAGTGCACGTACGGCATTACGCTCTGCCCTATCATAGAAATCGTAGGTCAGTAAAAGAGCAGGGACCGAAGGAAGTGCCAGAGCCGTGTAGGGACTGCCGAATAAAATCACTGCGTAAGGTTGGTGTCGTCCCTCGGTCATACTACCCAGTCGTTCGAGTAGTGAGACAAGCGAGGGCGCAAGGTCCATTCCACCGTCTCGAGGAGTCGTCCGTACAAAAACTGACGCAACGATCGCATCAAATTGTCCAGAGGTTGATCGCAGAAGATCGATTGCCTGACGCGAGGTTTGATTAGAAATTTCCACAGCCGTGACATTCGGCCAACGGTCTCGTAACTCCGCAATGAAAGTTCGACTGGGTGCACCGATCCGCCAACCAGATGGGCGATCAAGAACCGACAGGTAAAGAATTGTGGCATCTCGCGATAGCCTGAACGGTATATCACCACGAGAATCGGAAAGCAGAGTCATCGCTTGTTCGCTCACCCGGTCGGCAACGCTTCCATGTTCCCGTCCGCCAACCCGTTCCGGCAGTCGCTCTGAATCAACGAAGCGATTTCGATGAAGCCCCAAGCGGGCCTTCATTTCGAGCACCCGAGTCACCGCCTCTCGGATCCGTTCAAGCGATACTTGGCCCGCCTCCACCGCCGCACGAATACCATTTATCGCGGCCACGGCGTCGGCTGGGTGCAGAACAATATCGTTCCCTGCCAAAATTGCTCGGACTGCTGCGTCTTCTGTCGACCACTGGTTACTAATCGCACCCATTTGCATCGAATCTGTAAAGATTAATCCATCGAAGTTGAATTCGTCGCGTAGGACCCCCTCAACAACTGTGCGGCTAAGTGTAGAAGGAACTCCTTCCTCGGGCTCGAGCATCGGAAGGACAATGTGCGCAGTCATAACACCATCCACTCCCGCTGCAATACTGTCACGAAACGGGGACCACTCGAGCAGCTGTAACCGCTCTCGACCATGCGGAATGATTGGCAGGCCAACATGGGAATCGATATCGGTATCACCATGGCCTGGAAAGTGCTTGACCGTGGCCAGCATCCCGCCGTCGTGCGTACCACGAATGTAGGCACTAGCGAGCCGCCCCACCAATGCTGGGTCCTCGCCAAAGGAGCGCGTGTTAATCACTGGATTCCGTGGGTTGTTGTTGACATCCACAACCGGCGCGAAGTTCACGTGTACTCCAATGGACCGAGACTCGATTGCCGTGATCCGACCAGCTTCATAGGCCAACTGTTCGTCGCCCGCTGCGCCAAATGCCATCGCACGAGGGAACACCGTACCGCCACCGATTCGAAAACCGACACCGGCCTCAAAATCACTTGAGAAGATCAAAGGTACTCGAGCGATCTTTTGTAGCCGATTGATCAGTGACATCGCTGACATTGGCTGACCGAGTGTCACAGTGCCGTATGTTGGATTAAGTAGTACGTCTGGTGCCAACTCCCGTCCGCCGAACACTAGAAAGCCACCCACTTCTTGCTCGTGAGCCAGCGCGACCAAGGAATCGAAAATCTCGGTATCACTGCCTGTGTAGGTCGACAACAGGGATGGCATAATCAGTTGGCTAATCTGTTGGTCCACACTCATGGTACTGAGCGTATTCATGACCCACGTTCGAGCTTCTAGGTCTAGTGTTGACGCATTTTGTTGGCTGTAAATAGGTAGGCCGGCCGAGACAACCATCGCAAGTATGACGAATGTGATCGCACGTGGCCTTGTATGCAGGGGAGGCGACATATGCGCCGATGGTAGTTCGAAAGGCACCGGTCCGCAACGTCGCCTTGTATAATCTATTCGATGAGTCATTTAGAGCACCGTGCACAGGCGCCCACCCACGTGCGCTGCTACGTGCTAACCGTGTCGGACACTCGTACCGAGGAAACCGATGGGGGTGGTCGAACCGTTATCGAACTACTTACTGCAGCAGGGCACACGGTAGTCGATCGGCAAATCGTCAAGGACGAACCTAATCAGGTCCGCACCACTGTCGCCACGCAACTCAAGAATAATGAGATTCAAACCATTATCACGACAGGAGGCACTGGCATCTCCTCACGTGATCGCTCCTACGAAGCGGTCACTGAACTACTGGAGAAACGGCTCACAGGCTTCGGCGAGCTTTTCCGCGCTTTAAGTTTTGCAGAAATTGGTCCCGCCGCGATGTTGAGCAGAGCCTTCGCTGGTACGGCAGGAGGTAAGATTATCTTCTGTTTGCCGGGCTCAGAGCATGCGGTTCGGTTGGCGTTAACGAAACTCATACTTCCGGAACTTGGACATCTCGTTCGAGAAGCTTCCCGTTAGCTCGTACGTGATTTACAGCCACCATGGTAACAACGAACATGCGTCCCATTCGGGAAACGATAGGGCTTGATGAAGCGCTTGCACTCATTAAGGAAGCGACAAAACCCTTAGAGCGAAGCGAGCGTGTCGCGCTCTCGGAGGCCGGCGGCCGCGTTGCCTCGCGCGACGTGGTATCGGAACAAGATGTTCCTCCGTTCGATCGTGCGGCGATGGATGGCTTTGCGGTCGTCGCTGAAGATACTTTTGGTACGACCCGTTACCAATCTAAAGCGTTGAAGTGCGTGGAAACCGTCTTCACCGGTCAGGTACCTAACCGCCGTGTCGGTCGGGGTGAGTGCTCTCAGATTGCGACGGGTGCTCCTATGCCTCAAGGTGCTGACGCTGTGGTGATGGTCGAAGAGACCGATCGTGACGTCGATAATCAGGTTCGAATTTTTACACCAGTTTACCCACGCCAGAACGTGGGCGGCCGAGGCGCTGACATCGTGCCGGGTCAGACACTCGTCCGGCGTGACGACTTCCTTAGCGCCGGACGTATCGGCGCACTCGCGGCCATCGGAGTTTCCGACCTAGAGGTATACGCAAAGCCGTCGCTGGCTCTGTTGTCGACAGGCGATGAGATCATCCCACCCGGTCAGTCGCTCGGGCCAGGGCAAATCTACGATATCAACCGATTTACCCTAGAGACCATCGTGCGGAACCATGGCGGATTAGCCGTCGGGAAGCCCACTGCAGCCGACACAGTCGAAGCGTTAACAACAGCCGTTCAGGCATGCACTACTCACGATTTACTGGTGTTTTCCGGCGGTAGTTCTGTTGGCGAGCGCGACCTGATTCTCGACGTATTGCATAGCCAAGGCGAGGTGTTGTTTCATGGCATCGCCGTTAAGCCAGGTAAACCAACGGTTTTCGGGAGGATTGGAGGCACTCCGGTGCTCGGGATGCCAGGCTACCCGACTTCGTGCCTATCAAACGCCTACATGCTACTCATCCCAATCCTTCGACGGATAGCACACCTACCACCATATCGACCACGGGAACTAACTCTCCCGATCACAGAGCGAGTCGTGTCAACGACCGGGCGTCACCAGTTCTATACAGTCCGACTTAGCAACGGCTCTGCTGTACCGGCCTTTAAGGCATCCGGCGACATTACGAGCATGTCGCTTGCCGACGGCTACATTGAGATCCCCGCTCAAACCGACATCGTGGAAAAAGGCGAAGAAGTCATTGTGAAGCTCTTCTAAGCTTCTCTAAGAAGATTAGGTCGACGTAGAGAGAAGACCGCCGAACCGTTAACGGCCCACCTGTTTAGCGTACTCTGCCTCCAGTACATCCGCGGTGTGTAGGTCGAAGCCCTCGGCCATTCGTTCGAAACGGCCTCGGAACTCGGCATGACAACGGTAACAGATAGTCACATCGCCGAGACGGCGATAAACCGCAAGGTCAACGAGAACCGCTACGGCCAGTACTCCGTAAGCGGTAAGGTCCATACCGAAATAGTAGAAAACCGCACTAACCGTAGCACCCAAGATGACGATAGTCAGGCCAACCTTTGGGTCGAAATCCTTGCGAATATAGAAATCCTGGCCGGTACACATTGGGCAGGAGTCAACCGATGTGTCGGTTGCAACAGAAGAAGTTATCGTTAGGGCGATAATTTTCCGACAGCTCCCACACTGAATTTCGTTGNGTTTTTCGGACGCCTTGACGGGTAAAGCCGCGTTNCAGCNGGGGCATTGCACGACAACTTCCATTCGACCCATCCTCAAACCGCAACCGAGGTTAATAGGTANAAATACTTCGCCAAGATTTCNCCCACAACCACGGTGAAGAAATCCACATAAAGAATACCTGTCGCCGATTGCGTCGAGCGAATCTTTGCCGTCTCCCACGTGAGGTATGACAGNACGGCTGGACCNAGTAAACCGAACAGCACCCGCTGCCAGAAAAACACGCCGGCNCTTGAAAGTACATATCGCTGGAAGTTTGGTTCTANGCCGGGTTCCCAGGCAGAGANCCCAAGCCAGACAGCCACCGCAACNACCGTAATCCGCACNATGACGGANCCGATGTGAAATTTCACCATCGACTGAAGGAGTGATACATCCATNGATGGCAATACGAGATACCAGTGCCCGAGAATCATCGCCGTGCATGATCCACCAAGGAGTGCCGCGGATGACAAAAAACTCACCGCAACAAACATGGTAGAACCCATTGCCATTGACGAACTAACCGCGACGGCTTGGGCGATGAGCGTGACGGCGCCGGCGGCCAAGCCAACCCAGANCAGCCCGCGCCGCAGTACAACCATGACGCGCCCGATGGTTGCCCAGTAGACCAAGAATGCACCNGTTGCCACTGACAGCGNTNTGAATCCANTGCCAGATGCCACGCCACCAAGTACCGCCGCGTCTGGACGAAATNCCATTCCCGCGACCAGTATCGCGACCACCAACCCAGCATTAAAGCGAAAGAATTTCACCCCGGCGGACCGCGACACCAATATCAGCGTCCACGCAATTCCNATACCGAGATGCGTCAGAAAGAGAAAGAGAATTGCAGANAGCGACATGAATCCAGCGCCGGAANCAATCGTAGNCGTTNCCGGCATGCAGAGGGAGCCAGCAACGGCTGGCTCCCGTGAGGTTAGANCTAATTAACCGAGTCGCTTGTTAACTTCGACCCAGTTGACGACGTTCCACCACGCTTTGACATAGTCAGGTCGCCGATTCTGATAGTTCAGATAGTATGCGTGCTCCCACACGTCGAGTCCAAGGATCGCGCATTTNCCATCCATAAGCGGATTATCCTGATTCGGCGTGCTTACAACCGACAGCGTGTCNCCATCGACTACGATCCACACCCAACCGCTNCCAAATCGNCCCACCGCCGCCTTTGCGAATTGATCTTTAAGGCTGTCAAAATTNCCNAATGAAGCCGTGATCGCTTCGGCAACCTTGCCCGTTGGGTCCCCTCCAGCATTCGGTCCCATGACTTGCCAGAACATTGAATGGTTCCAATGTCCCCCGCCGTTATTACGAACCGCTGTGCGAATGTCCTCCGGCACACTGGCGAGATCACCCATAAGCTCGTCCAAACTCTTCGACTGTAAGTCCGGATGCTTCTCGAGCGCTGCGTCCAGTTTCGTAATGTAAGCGGCGTGATGCTTGCCATGGTGAATACGCATCGTCTCCTCGTCCACGTGAGGCTCAAGCGCGTCGTAGGCATACGGAAGTGGCGGCAATTCGTGGGCCATCGAAAATCCTCCTTACAGTGAGATCCAGCGTCCGATTGAACACCAGTGCGGCCGCAGCGGATCGAAGACCTTGGAGTTTACTGGATAGAAAGCATCCGGTCGAGAGCAACCCGGGTCCAATGTTTCTGGTCATCGGGCACTACAACCTGGTTGTGAACTTCGCCCTCGATCAGAGATTCAAGAACCCAGCAGAGATGGTTCGGCGACACACGGAACATGGTGGAACACAGGCACCCAAGCCCATCAAGGGTCAAGACCGTTCTACCAGGCGCCATTTCCTTAGCAAGCCGATTCACTAAATGAATTTCGGTACCCACCGCCCACACCGAACCTACAGCACTCTCCCGAATGCGTTGAATGATCGTCTCTGTGGAGCCGCTAGCATCAGCCGCCTGCACAACCTCCCAGGTACACTCGGGATGGACAATCACACGCACCTCAGGTTCAGCCAAGCGCAACTGCTCAATTTGAGCGACCGAAAATTTAGTGTGGACAGAACAGTGGCCTTTCCACAAAATTAGCTTAGCAGCCGCTACCTCGTCTGGTCTCAGGCCGCCCATCGGCTGCTGTGGATCCCAAACGACCATCTTATCAAGCGGCACACCCATGGAGTATGCGGTGTTCCGCCCTAAGTGTTGGTCAGGCAGGAAAAGAATCTTCTCACCACGCTCCCAACCCCACCGCAGCGTGGCAACAGCGTTACTTGAAGTGCAGACAACACCACCCTCACGACCACAAAAGGCCTTAATGTCCGCGGCTGAGTTCATATATGTCACGGGCACGACATCGGTAACACCTAGTTCTTCGAGCTCGCGCCAGCAGACTTCAAGTTCGTCTGCCGCTGCCATATCGGCCATCGAGCAACCAGCAGCAAGGTCGGGTAGGATGACCCGTTGATATGGAGCACTGAGTACATCCGCACTTTCAGCCATAAAGTGGACGCCACAGAAGATGATGAACTCGGTGTCGGAACGTTCTGCTGCAACCTTGGCAAGCTTGAACGAGTCACCGCTATAGTCGGCGAACTTGAAAACCTCATCCCGCTGGTAATGATGGCCAAGGATCACTAGCCGATCCCCAAGAGCCGCCCGCGCTGCCGAAATTCGGACTTCCAATTCTTCGTCAGATACGCCTAGGTAACGCTCCGGGAGCGGCTGACGTTCACCAATCTGCTGACGTTCGTACTCGTTCAACACTTCGAGTTGCGTGGAACCTACAACCATCGTCTAATTCGATGCCTCCATCCTGTGATTGTGAAATTTTGCTCAATCATAGGNCGCGAAAAAGGCCAGTCCCTACACCCAAGTTCTAAAAGTGGAGTGGAGCCTGGCGCTATTCGTATCCTAGCACAGCAAAGGTAGTGTTTGGTGGTCCACTTACAAGCGTTAAGCAGTCACCGACAAGACGTTGTAAAGCGTATCGCGCTCAATTGGTTGTCGGCCAGCAGCACTAATGAGCCGACCGATTTCGTGCGTCGTCATCACTTCAGGAGTCCGCGCACCAGCCATGTGGTAGATACGCTCCTCGTGCACAGTGCCATCGAGGTCGTCTGCTCCAAACCAAAGGGCTGTCTGGGCCACGTCGACACCGGTTGCGATCCAAAACGCCTTTATGTGCGAAACATTGTCGAGCATTAACCGTGCGACTGCGTGCACACGCAGAGTGTCGGCGGCGGTCGGCGCTGGCAACTTGCGCATCTGGTTGTTATCGGGATGAAATGCCAGTGGGATAAATGCCTGAAACCCCTCTGTCTCATCCTGCAAGTCGCGGACACGGAGCATGTGGTCCAAGCGCTCGGCCGGTGTTTCGATATGACCGTATAACATGGTGACGTTCGAACGCATCCCTAATTGATGCACCGTCCGGTGAATCGCGAGGTAGCGCTCCGTTCCACACTTATCGTGGCTAATCTTCCGCCGCACTCTTTCGGCAAATATTTCAGCTCCACCACCAGGCAAAGAGTCCAGTCCAGCATCCATCAGTTCTCGTAAAACCTGCTCGTCAGACATCCCATAGAGATCGGCAAAGAAAGCGATCTCCACAGCCGTAAAACATTTGAGATGAACGTTTGGACGGATCCGCTTAAAACCCTGCAACAGCTCAACGTAGTAGCTGAACGGAAGGTCGGGGTGAAGACCATTAACGACGTGGACTTCCGTCAACGCCTGATCCTCACGGTCACGAACCTTGTCCCAGGCCTCCTCCAACGACATCGTATAGGCCCCCGGGTCGCCCGGCTTCAGCCGTGCGAAAGCACAAAACAAACAACTCGCTACACAAACATTCGTGGCTTCAATCCTAATATTTTGATTAAAAAAAGTCTGATCTGCGTGTCGGCGTTCTCGTTCGCGATTGGCCAGCCAGCCCACAGCTAGAAGATCAGGCGCTTCGAACAGCCGCATGCCTTCGTCAAAACTAAGCCGCTCACCAGCCTCAAGCCGGTCGGCGATGTCCAATAGGCGTGAGGCCTCAAGTCGAAGTCGCATGGATCAAGCAAGAACTACTTCGGTTCTATGTCGTTAGCGCAACCTNATAAACAACGGTTCCGAAAGCCTGCAGACTGGTTCGTCATTCTCCCATGCTATACTCCGCCGCACAACCGACGCTTCCCAGTGGTCATGCGAAGTGGGTGCGAGGCCCACACGGTACCGCCACTGTAAGCGGGGAGCGAAGCGACTCGGTGCTTTGAATTTTATGGCCACCACTGTGCTCGTGAAGAGCATGGGAAGGTGCTGTCGCTTCGTGTCGATCCGCGAGTCAGGACACCTGGCCCCTGGGCTCGTCTTCTTCTGCATGCCCCGGTTCATCCCGCGGGTAATCTTGGCGCGCGATTACGCCAAAGAGGAATTCAGTGTCCCGTTTACCGCATATCCCTTGGTTCAGTTTCCTTCTACTCACTCTCCTAACTTCTCCCCTTGCGGGAACGGCCTTTGGAAATAACCTCTCCGGCATCGTCGTCGACCCGACCGGGCGCCCGGTTCAGTTTGCCAGCGTGTTGTTATCACGCGCCGGGACAATAAGGACCACTACCACGACCGACTCCGCCGGGCATTTTAGTTTTATCGAACTCACAAACGGACAGTACAAACTCCACGTATCGGTTCCCGGTTTCCGCAGTGAAGTGGTGCCGGTCCATGTCGAGGCTGGCATGGTGCAATATGTAACGGTTTCACTACGCATCAGCGCTATCGCTGAATCGATAGTCGTATCCGCGGCACAAGTTAATCGTCCGCTATCCTACACACCGGATAGCGTGACGGTAATCGACGGCGACGACCTTCGCGCCAAGCAGATTGACACTGTCTCCGAAGGGTTACGCCTCGTCCCTGGGCTTACAGTTACACAGGGCGGAGGTAAGGGCGGCGTCACTTCACTGTTTCCACGTGGCGGCGAATCAAACTTTACGCTGGTGATTATTGATGGAGTGCGTGTCAACACTTTTGGTGGTGGCTTCGATTTCGCACACCTACCGACCGTAGACATCGAGCGCATCGAGGTCGTGCGTGGGCCCCAAAGTGCCTTGTATGGGTCAGACGCTATCGGTGCCGTCGTGCAGATCATCACAAAACGCGGCGGACCAAACCGCACCTCGGGGCTCGTCGAGGGAGGGAGCTTCGGGACTTCCCGGGCTGCTGGCACCGTTTCGGGGTCATATGGAGCCTGGCATTGGGGTGCCAGCGGTGAGCGCCTTGCCACTGACGGCTTCACGGGCCAAGCACCGGCTACTGGTGAACCCGTTTCGAACGACGACTATCAGCGCAAGATTGGCTCGTTCAGGTTTGGGTGGGACGGCAGCCGAGACATTCGAATCAGCGGTTTTGGGCATTTGAGTTCCTACGAACGGGGCTTTCCAGGACCGTTTGGAAGCGACCCGCGCGGACACGTCAGGACGATCGACACAGTATCGCGGGGCAAGAACGATATGCAGCTGCTTTCAATGGCCGCCGCAGTTCCATTAAATGATCGTATTACGGAACATCTGCACGTTTCTTGGAGCAATCACGATGGCGTGTTCACTAACCCGTTCGGAGTCTCGGAATCTGAGTCTCGCCGCGTAACAGTGCGTGGTCAGACCGACGTGATGATTTCGCCGAGCCTTGGCTTATCGGCTGGCGGAGAGCTGCACCACGAGCAAGCAGAGAGTANTTTNATCACCGGTCCAGATGCCAGCCGTGCNCCAATCAANCGCCGNANGGTCGGCGCTTTCGGAGAGTTACGTTACGAAGTTAGTGAACGTTTCTACGTCACCGCTGGAGTGCGTGCTGAGCAAATCCGACGCGATGNCCTGAGTCCTGACCCGAACGCATTCTCGCCACGACCGGCCTTCGACCCAGACTCGATCGTGTCGGTTAATCCGAANCTCTCAGTTGCNTATTTTCTTCGACCTGAGAGACAGCAGAAGCAGTATTGGACTCGGCTGCACGGTAGCGCGGGTACGGGAATCCGACCACCCGACGCGTTNGAAATTGCCTTTACTGACAATCCGACTCTGAAACCCGAGCGCAACCGCAGCCTTGAATTCGGCATCGAACAGACCATCGCNGGNGGNGCCATTATTNTCGATGGAACTGGATTCTTGAATCGCTACGATGATTTAATCGTGGCGGTTGGCCNGTCNCTTCAAGACGCAAGTCGGTTCAGGACAGACAANATTTCAAACGCCCNTACGCAAGGTCTCGAACTCGCGGTCTCTGCNCGCACGCCTTGGGGNCTGGANGCGACGGTGACCTANACCTGGCTCGACACCGAAATCCTCGCAGTCGACCGATCCTCAGGCCAAGCTCCACCGCCATTTCGGGTTGGAGATACCTTGCTGCGGCGACCGCACCATCAGAGCACCGTTGATCTGGTTTATCGGAAGGGGCCTCTAACAGCCTTCGGCCGGCTTCTTGCACGCGGCCGAAGTCTCGATGTTGAGCCGTCGTTCGGTGCTTTTGACGGTCTATTCATAAATCCTGGCCACAGCGTGGTCAATCTTGGCGGCACGCTTACCGTGATGACCGGTCTTGATCTCTTTGCACGAATCACCAATTTACTCGACCACGGGTACGAAGAGGTTTTTGGATTTCCTGCGCCTGGGAGAGGCGCGATCATTGGAGTGCAAGTTGCTACAAGTCGCTAATGTCTCGTTCGCCTACGACAAGCACCTCGTTCTGAATGATGTCTCTTTTGAACTAGCTTCAGGAGGATTGCTGGGCATCCTCGGGCCGAACGGCTCAGGTAAGACAACACTGTTGCGCCTACTGGGAGGCCTGCTATGTCCTACCACGGGCCAAGTCGTACTCGACGGCAGTGACCTCGATAGCATCCCTAAAGCCGGACTAGCGAAACGGATGGCAATGGTGCCACAGGAAACCTACCTAGCATTTGACTACTCCGTCCTTGAGGTCGCCTTGATGGGACGTTATCCCCATCTTCAGACTTTCGAGGTTGAGGGACCCGAGGACGTCGAGTTGGCCCGTGCCGCACTAACTGAGACCGGCACAGCTGACCTCGAGCAGCGCTCGTTTATGACGCTAAGCGGAGGTGAAAAACAGCGTGTTGTCATCGCCAGCGCCTTGGCACAATTCGGACGGCGCGCAGCCGATGCTGGCCGCCGGCCTAGCGAGGTGCTCCTCCTCGATGAACCAACCGCATCGCTCGATCTCGGTTACCAGTTGGATATAGCATCGACTATCCGTCGCTTAAACAAAGACCGATCTACAGCAGTAGTGGTCTCAACTCACGACCTCAACTTCGCCACCAGTGTCTGTGACTACGTCGTGCTTCTTCGACAGGGATGTGTCCTCGCTGCCGGACCTATCCACGAAATTCTCCGGCCNGACACCGTCAAAGACCTTTACGACGTGGACGCCGTAGTCGAGCAACATGCCGTAGCCGGACATCTGACCATTACCCCATTGGCACGGCGTGCAACCGACGCACCTGATGGACACAGATGAGTAACGAACTGACCGGCACCATGAAAAGACCATCGCACCAAACCTCGGGCTCTGGCNATGANACNCCAATCANGCCNTCGGCAAAGCGAAGTTGGAGTCTTCGTCGCAAACTGATAGTCNCTCTTAGCGGATTCGGTGGACTTGCNCTNATAACACTCGTCGTCGCTCCACTCNTCGGTCCAACACCAATCACCTTGGCACGAGTTTTCGACACTTCAGTTCCTTTCAGAGATAACGTTGACGCCCAGATCTTTTTTATCGCNAGGCTNCCTCGGNCGTTNGCNGGAATCCTCGTCGGAGCATCATTAGCAGTTGCAGGTGTCGTGTTTCAAGCCTTACTGCGGAATCCGCTCGCCACACCTTTCACCCTTGGGGTGTCAGCTGGTGCATCACTCGGTGCAATGTTAGTAATCACCCTCGGACTACCTAGTGCGGTGGCTGGAATCCCAGCGGTACCGATTGCGAGTCTACTCGGGTCGCTTGGCGCGGCTAGCATTGTCTACGCTATGGCAACNCTNAGACATCGAGGACTGTCAACGACTGTCCTAATACTCGCGGGAGTGACGCTCAATTCTTTCTTTTCGGCGCTCATTATGTTCGTGCAGTATTCGTCAGATTTCGCACAAACCTTCCAGACAGTNCGCTGGCTGATGGGNAATCTNGACGTCGGTGGGTTCCAACCGATCCTNGCCACACTGCCTCTTTTAGGTATCGCCTTCGTGATGTTCGGGACCCTTCCACGCGCACTCAACCTCTTGACCCTAGGTAGTGACAGTGCNGCCGCNAGAGGCGTGGANGTTCTCCGCGTTCAGCGCGTGGCGTTTCTGAGCGCATCNCTCGCAACAGGTGCAGCTGTGTCGCTAAGCGGCCCGATCGGTTTCATTGGTATCGTGATTCCCCATCTCATTAGACTGGTCGTTGGAGCCGACCACCGGATTGTCATGCCGGCTTCTGCGTTCCTCGGNGCCGCGTTTCTAGTTGCGTGTGATGTTGNTGCACGTTCCGTNATGGCACCGCTTGAGCTACCAGTTGGTGTTATCACAGCNCTGACCGGTGGACCGTTCTTNCTATGGCTATTGGTNCGACGACGATGACTCGCCGAAGGAACTGGTTCGTTATCGTTGCGTGGCTTGTGTTCGTTGCCAACCTGCAGACGCAGACACCACAACGGATCGTGTCGGTAATTCCGGCTGTCACTGAGATTTTGTTCGCCATCGGTGCTGGTCCGCAGGTAGTGGGAGTCGGGAGCTACGATAACTTCCCTCTAGACATTGGCAATCTACCGCGCGTCGGCGGCTTAATTGACCCAGATGTCGAGGCCATCATCGCACTGCGTCCCGACTTGGTCGTCCCCTACGACACACAGGTCGACCTGACGACCCAACTTACGAGAGCAGGGATCCCGCTGTTCGTGTACTCACACGGCACATTGGCCGATATTCCCACAACTATCCGCCAGTTAGGTCACCGCACTGGCCACATGATGGAAGCGAACAAGGTGGCCCTCGACATTGAAGATGGGTTAACAGGGATCGCGGAAGCGGTGTCCGGACGTCATCACCCGAGAACACTCCTAGTTATCGCACGGGAACCGTATTCGCTCCGCAACCTCTTCGCCAGTGGTGGCTCGGGGTTTCAGCATGACATGCTCGAGCTAGCCGGGGCCAAGAATGTGCTCGACGGCACTCTGAACCGAGCGGTGCAGGTGACAACCGAAATGATTCTGCAGGCTGCTCCTGAGGTCGTAATTGAAGTAAGGACGGTAAATCGGCTTCCAGACGCCGAAATCGAAAAGGAAATAGAGGTGTGGAACGCTCTACCTTCATTGCCAGCCGTCCAAAACCAGAACGTCATTTTCCTGACTGGAAATGATCTTGTGATCCCTGGACCGCGTATTGTTCAGGCCATTACCCGATTCGCTCTCACTCTACACCCCGACGCACCACTGCCAAACCGATAACTAATGAAGACACTCGTTTTGTGAACTCCCGATTCAGAAGCAATCAGCTGACAAATTCAATCGGAATTTGGTTCGGGATCAATCGTCTGGCAAACGCGTCACCGAAAAGCCTCGCCACAGCCTCCCGGCCACGTGCACCATAATCCAACGTCAGCTCATTCACGTACATCCCAACGAACCGATCAGTCCGTGCCGTATCAAGCCCACGGCCGAACTGTCCGGCATATTCAAGCGCTTCTGAACGGTGTGAAAGTGCATAGGCAATACTTTCGCGGAGCATCTTCGAAACACTCCGCATCCCCTCTTTACCGAGGTCTCGGCGGATAATGTTGCAGCCCAAGGGCAGCGGCAATCCGTCGGTCTGATGCGCCCACCATTCTCCTAAATCAATTAACTTGCACAAACCATCGTCGGCATAGGTGAGCTGACCTTCATGGATCAGGAGGCCAGCTTCAACATTGCCAGCAAGCACAGCCGGTTGGATCTCGTCAAACGGCAAAACCGTATACTCAAAATCTGGCTCAAAGAGTTGAAGAACCAAATAAGCTGTCGTCAGAGTTCCAGGAATCGCAACCCGCGCTCCCTTAACTTCCTTGGGACCATCAGGGCGCGCCACGACGATTGGTCCGTAACGATCGCCCATGCTGGCACCGTGCGGTAGCAGCGCGTAACGNTCGACCAGTTGGGCGTAGGCGTGAAACGACACAGCGGTAACCTCATAACGACCCTCAAAGGCTGCACGATTCAGCGTCTCAATATCAGCAAGAACCTGTTCCACTTCGAACCCGCCAGTAGCAACAGCACCACTGGCTAGGCCATAAAACATGAACGCGTCGTCAGAATCTGGACTGTGTGCAACAGTAATTTTCATCGTATTAAGAGATTGGGTTCACTAACAGATCAAAGATCGTCGTTCTCCGACTCTGGATAGGAATCGGCGACCCGCCTCACAATGATCGTGAGTCCGAACAAAATGAGTGCGGCGGAGGACGTAAGGCCAACGTAGGCACCGATACCAGCCAGTGGAACCTGTGGTTCGGTAATCGGTCGTCCCACAATGATTTCGGTCGCTTGCGCGACAGCCCACGCTTCTTCGCTGGCCGCCCGTTCAAGAAATTGCTGCCCCACGAATAGAATACCGAAAGCAATCAGTCCGACAAGCAAGAGCGGGTGCCTGGAATTCTTTCGCGTGATCAGACTGAGCGTAGCCAACACCACCGCAAGCACACCCAAGCCAAATATCCAGAAGCCAGCGATACCAGGGATTCCCCCTAGAGTGCGGTCTCCGATGTATAACCACGGAAAGAACGCACTAACCACTAATCCGACTCCTGCTGAAATAGCAACGTAATATCCNCGCATGACGTCGGTTTTCACTGCATGCAACACACTCATTACGTCCATCATCGTGAGTGTAGCACAGCGATTCTTTGGAAAAATGGAAGCCAAAAATCGAACGGGAAGGNTGAACGGAACGAAAACAAAAGTTATGAATTCCGTTAGACACTAAAAGACGAACCACAACCACAGGAGGTCGAAGCGTTGGGATTTTTGAACACAAGGGATTGGCCAAGCATGTTCTCATCGCAGTCAAGCACCGTTCCCTTAAGAAACGGATAACTCTTGGAATCGACAAAAATTTTCAGACCATCACTACTCTCAAACACCTGATCGCCATCGCGGTGGCCAGACGCCCAGTCGTAAACGTAGCTCAAACCTGAGCATCCTCCGGCCTTGACACTAATGCGGAGTCCACCACCAACAACACCCTGATTTGCCATGAGGGTCCGAATGCGCTTAACCGCAGCCTCGGTTACTTGAATCATCGATTTTGCTCCGAGATCACGTGAGCCTGAGCGTCTTGCTTCGTTTCATAGTCAACAACCGCCAACTGCATAGCATCGCGGGCTAACTCAGCACAGTACCGCTTCGTAACAGGCAGGCTTAGTGCCTCATTAATTTCGTCCAAGGTAATTGCTAATGCTGACACCATCGTACGACCGATCACAAGGTCGGTGATGAAGCTCGCACTCGCAATCGTGAAGCTACACCCGTAAGCCTTAAATCGAGCATCCAGAATCTCATGAGAAGCCTTATCGATTCTAACCTGGAGCCGTGTCACATCGCCGCTCCGGGCATCCTCCACCCGACCGGTGCCGACGTCAGTATCACCTGCCGGAAGTGAACCAGCATGCCGAGGATTACGAAAGTGCTCATCAAACCAAGTGACGGGGTCGATGTCCATACCCAGTTCGTGCCCCTACTAGTCNGTTGTCGGCGCGANCANGATCGCAGTTCCGTCNGGCTTTTCTTCCGAAACCNCANGAANAACCTCATCNTCCATCGTATCAGTCGCCATCTCAAATATTGTGCAGGCTGAAAGNGNNGCAACTATGCGNCCTTTAATCCGCCACAGTGGATCCCGCACNCTACATTTTTCGTACTGATCACAGTCAGNCGAATCCTCTGAACANGCGGTCACCGTAACTGGNCCATCGATTGCCTGAATCACATCNGCCACCGAGATTGCCNTAGCGGACCTTGCTAGGTGATAACCACCCCTCGTACCTTGGTGTGACACGAGNAAACCNNGACGCGATAGTCGCTGAAGTACTTTAGCGAGGAGCTCGACNGGAATATCGTACNGTNCGGCAATTTCACGAGCACTGGACGCCGTTGTTTCTGGCAGNAANGCCAAATGTCTCATTGCNATCAGCCCGTAGTCAGCTTTTTTCGATAATCTCAGCATCGTTCTANNCGCNGTAAATGCTTAATGATAGGAACACTNCAANCTGAGCCAACGAGTAAGAGCGTAANAAGGACTTCTNCTANAACCNTTCANAGCNTACAGTTCGTCAGTACTTCGGNAAAGACGGGTCAACGNNTTCAATCCAAGCTAGAATGCCGCCTTTCAAATTAGCTGCGTCANCAAANCCAGCTTCCTGGAGCAGCTTCACCGCCTTCGCACTCCGAACNCCAGACTTGCAGTGCACTACGATTTCCCGNCCCCCTTCGAGTTCAACGAGNCGAGAGGGAAGGTCCCCAAGNGGAATCAGTGTTGANCCAGGAATAGCACAAATCTGGTGCTCCTGCGGCTCACGAACATCCAACAGAAGAAAATCGTCTCCCGCATCGAGACGACGCTTCAGANTCTCAACTGAGGCTTCCTTAATCGNCACNNCTGCCTGTGGNGTAGTTGTCACGTTNCAAAACTGCTCGTAGTCNACTAACTCTCGCACCGTTGGCTGNTCACCACAAACNGGACAATCNACGTCTCGGCGGAGTTTGAGTTCGCGGAANCGCATACGTAAAGCGTCAAANATGAGGAANCGTCCAACAAGTGGCTCCCCCACCCCAATNAAGATCTTAATCGCCTCGGTGGCTTGAATCGTACCGATTATTCCTGGTAGNACACCAAGCACTCCGCCTTCGGCACAGCTCGGTACGAGACCTGGCGGCGGGGGCTCGGGNTAGAGACANCGGTANCAGGGCCCACCNTTCAAGGCAAAAACTGAAGCCTGCCCTTCAAACCGGAAAATACTCCCATAAGCATTCGGCTTGCCAAGTAGCACACATGCNTCATTCACCAAATAGCGTGTAGGAAAATTATCAGTNCCATCCACGACAACGTCGTACGGCTCCAAAAGTTGAAGGGCGTTCTCAGAAGACAGCGCGGTTTCATAGGTCTCCACGTGAACGNCTGGATTGATAGCCTGCAGACGGTCCTTCGCCGACTGNAACTTCGACCGGCCGACGTCTGGCGTGCCGTGAAGTATNTGGCGTTGCAGATTGCTAANGTCAACGACNTCAAAATCAACAATGCCGAGTTGTCCAACACCGGCGGCTGCAAGATACATAGCNGCCGGCGAACCCAACCCCCCAGCNCCAANNCACAAAACCCNTGCGCTCTTAAGCTTGCGCTGCCCGTCCATNCCGACCTCTGGCATGATCAGATGACGACTGTAGCGCTGCACTTCCTCATTACTTAGCTCAGGCGTCGTNCGAGACTCGACCNCCGCCGAACCTGNGCCACCAGCAACCGAAGGCACAATGCTAACCGTGTCGCCNCTCTTTACTACTGTCTCCTCACGTTCCAAATACCGNATGTCGTCGTCGTTGACATACACGTTGACGAAGCTTCGCAATCGACCCTCGTCTGTGTATAAGTGCTTGCGCAGTTCGGTGTANTGGTCTGTCAGGTTAGACAGCAACTCACCCACGGTCGCACCGTCAATCGATACAACATCCTGTTTACCCGCGTACGGGCGCAGTGGGGTAGGNATAANTACTTTAATCGACATNGTAATCAGATTACACCAAGTTCACGTGCGGTGGCGACCTGAAGCGCCANAGGTAACCTCAACGACGCCGAACGCCGATCGATCGTCTAGNAGCCGCCANGCTGTTAAATCGGCAGGGNCTCCTTCTNGAACCGCCAGAATGACGTAGACAAAGAATGGCCAAGCGTGTGCGAGGTCATNTTGAGAAGGACGAGCCGGATGATCAGGGNGNGAGTGATAGAANCCCAATAACTCATGCTCAGCAGNAAACGCTCGCTCTTCAGCAANTCGGTAGTCTTCTGGACTGACGAGAAATCGCNGGCGCGGTCCTTCCGCAGTCGTGTTCGGTAGGNAGAGCGCCTCAANGACGTGATCCTCTTGCCCGATCAAGGCCCCACAGCACTCATNNGGGTAGGCCTGCCGACCGTGACGCCTGATCGCGTCAAGAACNGNCTGTGCCAACTNGAGTCGCTGTAGTNNGGCCCCAGTAGNTACNGTAGAGTNCATATTTAGTTCGTATCTTCCCAAAATCGCTCGGTGAGATACCGTTCGCCNGAATCGCAGAAGATGGTGACAAAGACCCCCTCGCCTCCCTGCTCGGCCANCTCGAGACACGCTACNAANGCAGCNCCGCTGGAGACGCCGACCAAGATGCCCTCTTCCCGTGCAAGGCGACGGACCATCCGATANGCTGACTCTGTCTCAANCCGAAGGTCACGGTCCGCGAGTGTCGNATCNTAAATGCCAGGAACGATTGCTGACTCCATATGCTTTAAGCCNTCGAGACCATGNAGCGGAGAANTGGGTTGCACNGAAACCAGAGTTATTTCTCGACCTTGGTCGNNCGCATACTCACGNANTCGACGCCCTGTGCCGACGAANGTGCCGCTCGTGCCAAGACCGGCAATGAAGTGNGTCANCCGGCCTGAGGTTTGTTCGATGATTTCACNGGCAGTTGTGTGATAGTGCGCTTGCCAGTTTGCANCGTTGTTGTACTGGTCAGCNTAGTANTACNNATCNGGCGCCGAGGCGTAAAGCTGGCGCGCCTCNCGGATTGCACCATCTGACCCCTCAAGCGGATCAGTTAGCACCAACTCAGCGCCGTACGCCTGTAAGACTCGCTTTCGTTCAGGCGTCACGTTTGCTGGTACGCATAGCTTGACACGGTAACCTCGTGCAGCACCAAGCATCGCAAAGGCGATGCCCGTATTACCAGAGGTGGCATCAAGCAAAACCTTTCCANCTGTCAGNTCGCCNCGCTCNTCNGCCTCCCANACAATCCGTNGNGCTGCTCTGTCCTTTACCGAACCTCCTGGATTNCGCCATTCCGCCTTGGCNTACACCTCGATTCCAGGNANGTCTCGCNCGAACAACCGTAGCCGTATGAGGGGCGTTTGCCCGATCAAATCAGGCATTAACGGTATCTTTTTCTGCTGTAANACAGGGCTCATCAATATACGACCGTTCCAGTCGGAATTATAGAAATCGNGCTGACTTGCTGTCAATGAANCAAGTTCACAAGAAGTTCGGGTTTCTGCATTTTTGGAGACCCAGCNAATAGAGAGACCGTCTGCCCTTCCNACCCCNCAGNNGTCCCGNCACCGTTTGACAGTCTTTCTTTNGAGCCAGTAATCTGCCCCAGATGTCGTTCNTTGAGTTAACTGCACTATGGGCGGTCGCTATTAGCCTCGGTCAAACCTCCCAAACAANTGATCGGACCCTCTCGGGCAAGGTCGAAGACGCNCTNGGTGGTGGAATCCCAGGCGCGACAATCACNGTGGTGTGTGACGANCAGNNGCGNGAAGGCATGNCGGATGGGNAGGGCCAGTTCACCATGCCGGGTCTCCCTCCCCTGCAGTGCCTTGTAGCGGTCGACATGGAACACTTCGCCAGATTAAGCNTGGACNTCGACCTAACGGAGAACTCCNTGGTCGACGCCAAGCTTACCTTGTCGTTGGGNCCCCTCGAGACCGAGNTTGTAGTAACACCGGCACTCGGCACAGCCGAACAAAGCTTCGATGTTCCCGAGGCCGTAACGGTAACCACTCGTGGGGAGATTAGTTCTCGCCCGCACCAGATCTTGCCCCAAGTGTTACGCGAAGAAGCNGGCGTCCTNGTCCAGCAGACCACCACAGCACAGGGTTCCCCTTTTATTCGAGGGTTNAGTGCGCANCGTATTGTTTATTTACTCGANGGTGTTCGCTTCAACACATCAACCTTTCGGACCGGTGCCACCCAATACCTAGGGTGGATCAACCCGACACTCGTTGAACGATTGGAGGTCGTGCGGGGACCGTCATCAGTACAGTACGGAAGCGATGCTATCGGGGGCACAATCAACGTCTTAAGCATGGNACCAACGCTCTCTTCGGTAGGCCGTCAAGTGACCGGTGTCGTAGAGGGCGTTTTTGGCTCAGCAGACCTGAGTGGCAGTAGCAATGCCACGGTTGTGGTTCAAGAGGACACGTGGGCGGTCCGATTAGGCGGTGGCGGCCGGCGTGTGGGCGANTTNCGNACAGGCCGAGGACGCGATTCGCATTCCGCCGTTACTCGGTTTCTCGGTCTACCTTCGAAGACGCTCTATAACAAATTACCAGACACTAACTTCTCACAGACCGGCGCCCATCTCGCAGCGACCTTTGANGCGGGCGATNATGCTTCACTCAACNCATTCTTTCTCCATGAAGAACAATTCGGGGTCAGCCGACATGACCGAGGCCTAGGTGGCGACGGTCGATANCGGAGCGAATTTAAACCTCAGCGGCTCGATTTTGGCTACATCCGCTATCAGCAGGGACAAANGGGCTGGCTTGACGGATGGTCGGCGAGCCTCTCACTGAACCGGCAACAGGACGGCAGGCTTGAGCAGAGTCATCCCAATTCAAGAATTGAGCGACAGGAGGGTCGGGTCCTAGCCATCGGATATCAAGTGCGCGGAGCTCGGGTCATCGCNGACCGGCANGCTTTAGCTTTCGGTGGCGAGTTGTATGATGAATACATCGCGGCAGCCCGGACACTCCAAGATCCCTCGACTGAGCTGCTCACAACAGTTCGCCCGNGGATTCCCGATGGGACGCGTTACACGAGTAGCGGGCTCTTCCTGCAGACAGCATCCGAAATCGTACCAGGGCGCCTGACGNTCCGNGCCGGTATTCGCCACGGCTATTTTCTTTTTCGCACACGTTCAGCTCCAAAGTTTAACGTTCGCTCACAGCGCATTCCGGTCAACGCCCTGACGTTTCATTCCGGGACGGTGCTTGGCTTGACGGATACCNTGAACGTAACATTTGCCGTCAGTCGCGGTTTTCGGGCTGCGAACGCGTTCGACTTGGGTTCGATTGGCATCAGCGGTAACGGTTTTGAAATAACCTCTGAGGTGGCCAGCGAACTCGGAGGCCTTCTNGGAGACAGTGATGGCGCTGATGCAGTGAGCACNGGNCTCCCTATCACCGGTCTCAAACCGGAATCTGCAATTAACGTCGAAGCGGGAATCAAACTGAGGACACCGCGANTCTCGGGCTCGCTGCACGTTTTCAATCTTGAGTTGCGCGACGTCCTTCAACGACGGACAGCCATCTTTCCTCTTCCTATCGTTGGCACAACCGTTGCTGGGTTCACGGTTATACGGCAAGATGCAGCCGGACGTGCTTTCATTAAAGATGATCCACGNCCAATTGTTTCNCGCGCNAACGGTGACCGCGCCCGGGTGGTCGGNATAGAAGCCGACGCCCAAATGCAGATGGCGCCGGGTTGGCTAGCTGCNGGATATTTCTCNCTTGTCAACGGGCGAGAACTACACAATAGNCACNACCTCCGACGTATGCCGCCCCCATTCGGCGGGCTTCGCATCCGGTGGAAACCNGTCGAACAGAACTATTGGATCGAAATTACATCGAGCCTCGCATTCGCNCAGACCAGGCTNAGCCCAGGGGATGTCACCGATGCTCGGATTGGGGGTTGGCGCACGCGCGCNTCNATCGNAGAATTCTTTACNGGTGGTGCTNCTAATTTNGGTCTGGTGCAAAACGGAAGATTGACGGCGACCGGTGAGACCCTAGAAGAGGTCCAAGCCCGGGTGCTTGGCGGCNCTGAGGGCATTCCACTNTTCGTCAAGACACCGGGNTTCCTGACTTTTGGNGCACGTGCAGCCTGGCAGGTCCACCCTCAGGTCGCTCTAACGGTAATCGCAGAAAATCTTACCGACCGNAACTATCGNTGGCACGGCTCTGGCGTGGACGCCCCAGGCTTCAACNTCCAGTTNAATACCCAATTCACGTTCTGATTTCNAGAACCCTTACAATTGAGACAATGAGAACAATTGTGGCCCCCATNTATGTGCCCGTANCAGCCGTTCGGAGACCAACNCGCCCAACCGTCTNCCGCCGACCGATACCCTTGACGCTTGCAAGATGCTGCCACGAACCGCACCGTCACTAATGCCTGAGCGTGACCCAAAACTCGTCTCGNTGGACCTCGCTCTAATAGGTTTCGGCAATGTTGGTCGGCGNTTCGTCAAACTACTCGAGGAACAACGNAAAGNCCTTCTNCGTGATCATCACCTTGACTGTCGTGTCATTGGAATCACTACTGGTCGACACGGCACGGCGATGCGGCGCCAAGGACTCGACCTTCGCAGCGCGGTTAGGCTCGTTGAGTCTGGCGGCNAGCTCGACGNGCTACACGACGCCGGAGCTNAACCTGTTCCAACTGACACGCAATTGTTTATCGAACGGTTNGCAGACCTTTCAAACGACAACCCTCGAGTGGTGGTTGAAACCACCACACTCGACGTCTCCACGGGNGAGCCAGCAATCGGGCATGTCCGCGCNGCGATCAATTCTGGNGCCCATGTCATNACCACCAACAAGGGCCCCGCCGCCTTCGCGTATCATGCTCTCNGCGATGAAGCAAAAGCAGTAGGCGTNTCGTTNNTGCTGGAAGGAACAGTGCTTGACGGCATCCCAACTTTTAATTTGGTTCGTGANACCCTACCAACNNTCAGGATTACTGGCTTCCGAGGTGTGCTTAATTCGACCACGAACCACATCCTGACGGTAATGGAACAAGGAGGAAGCGCGGCCGAGGCATTGGCCGAAATGCAAGCTCAAGGCATNGCCGAGGCTGATGCCTCACTCGACGTCGAAGGATGGGACNCAGCGGCNAAAACCGCTGCANTGGCTAATGTGCTNATGGACGCCCGNCTGACACCGCGANNNATTGCACGAACCGGNCTCTTGGAACTAACTGAGAGCACCGTCCGAGAAGCTTTTCTCCACGGCAGGCGGTTTAANTTGGTAGCGTCGGTCGCTAGNCACGAGGGTATTGTCAGNGGAACCGTCGCACCGNTAGAGCTAGACNCTAATGATCCGCTAGCCCATCTTGACGGCCAAGCAAACGCGGTCGTGNTGATGACGGATCTTCTAGGTGAGATTGTGATAACTCANCGCGAAGGNGGNNTGACACAGACAGCCTTCGGTTTATTGACTGANCTAGTGACGATTCGAAGAAGAATGTCCAAACTCAACCAACTCAATTAATATCCCAACTCGCAGAGCAGAATAATGGGTTCATCGCCGAANTCCCACGCAGCAACTCCAGGTCCCCTNGANGGATTGACNGTCCTCGACCTCACNCGTGTCCTTTCAGGTCCGTACTGCACGATGTTGTTAGCTGATATGGGGGCCCGGGTGATCAAGATTGAGCATCCTGAACGCGGGGANGACACGCGNGGGTGGGGACCACCCTTCGTTAGCGGTGAAAGCACTTACTTCCTAAGTGTGAACCGAAACAAGGAAAGCGTCACGCTCGATTTCAAGACCCCNAAAGGGCGNGAAGTGCTTGACGCTCTGATCGAGCGCGCCGACGTGCTCGTCGAGAACTTTCGTCCTGGCACACTTGATCGACTGGGGTTGGGCTACACCGATGTGAGGTCCCGGAATCCACGGNTGGTATATGTATCAATCTCTGGCTTCGGCCAAACNGGACCCCGGCGGCAGGAGCCTGGTTACGATGCAGCTATCCAGGCTGAGGGTGGCCTGATGAGCATCACCGGTGACGCCAACGGACCAGGCTACCGNTTGGGTGTGGCGATCGCTGACATTACGGCCGGTATGTTTGCGGCTTACGGNACATCACTCGCCCTCTTTGCACGCCANCGTAGCAATCAGGGACAACTCGTCGACGTTGGTATGCTCGACTCAGTGGCNGCNCTCTTGACCTATCAGGCAGGTATTCATTTTGCCACTGACGGCATTCCAGAACGGCTGGGTAATCGTCATCCNACCGTTGTGCCCTACGAGACCTTCGAAGCTACCGACGGCGAGTTCGTCCTCGCCGTCGGTAACGATGCACTGTGGCGTAAGTTCTGCAGNGTGGCTGGACTCGAAGAAATCGTGGCGGACCCACGATTCGCAACCAATCGCGCCCGAGTGCAAGCCTACGACGAACTTCGACCGTTGCTAGANCGTGTACTACGNACGCGATCTCGGNAGACCTGGATNGAGGACTTGACAGCCGCTGGTGTNCCGTGCGGTGACGTTCGTAANATCGCTCAAGTCCTAGCNGACCCNCAACTCGCTGCACGCGAGATGGTGGTTGAGCTCGAGCACATGGTCGCTGGCAAGGTTCGCGTTCTGGGAATTCCCACCAAGCTCTCCGAAACGCCAGGCTCTGTTAAGAATCCACCACCGGCACTCGGAGAACACACAGACAAGGTTCTCGAAGAGCTACTCGATATCGACCAAGCCGAGCGATCCCGACTCCGACGGCTGGGGGCCATCTGAAATTCTGGACAACTGCCGGACAAGTCTCATTCTCATACTTCGTAAATCCGTACGAGTTCCACGAGTTTGTACCCTCGTGTCTGGTACGGTGGCACGATGCGTTCCGTACGGAGGTACTGCATCATTCCATCGTCAACATAGTCAGCCTCACCCACTGCCGGTAATTCAGATAACAATCGTCCCAAATCGGTAAGCGACATACATTTTCTTTCAACCATTACGGTCGTTGGCCAAAAACCGAAACGTCTGACTCGAGTTTGAAATGGCTGTGTACAAAACCCAACATAGATCTCGTTGCTAATAAACTGGTAGCCAACATCAACCCTTGTCGATGGCGCGTCCTCGACACGGAGTAGTCCTACATCGTCGATCGACGTCATAGCATCAATCAACGTCTGCGTGAACGTGCCCTCACCCGACCATTCGGACGTTTCAATGTTGGTCATACAGAATCCATCAATCGTTCTATTAATCCCAAATAAAGAGTCCTCGGCACACCGAGTAATCGATAGCTATAACGCAACGATCCTGTGCGCGTGAAGGCAAGAAAAGCCTAGCGGAGGTGAAACCAGTGGGTTACTGAACGTCGACAACCTCAATCGTACCCCGCATCATTGCACTGTGCGGGCTGCACTCGTAAACATAGTGACCAATCGCTTCGGGCACCTGGAAAACAAGGGAGTCGCGCTCATGGCCTCGGAGCCGAGGAGTTGCCACCTGCCATGCACCGACCACGAAATCATGTACGACGCCAGGCTGTTTATTCCATAGTACAAGTCTTACTGTCTCGCCGGCCTCCATACGGATTCGTGGATTCGCTTCAGCATCGCCATCGACGTAGAACGCCATGTCCGACGCCACCACCACTATCTCACGAGGCCCGGGTGGCGACTCAGTTAGAAGGGGCATAAATCCGGCCAGAGACAGCCCAGTCAGACCAAGAAACATAACTAAGACCGGCTTCCCGCCCATCCCTCGGAAACTTGCCATCGTCATCCCACCAACATTCCCGTGGCGTACATGAGCACAAATCCAACACTAAGACCGCTTAGGGCGGGTGCGGTCGACATAAAACGCATCACCGGTCCGTCGGGCACTACCTGCCGGACGATCTGTACGACGACCTGAGCAATCGCTCCGACTCCAATACCTAAAAACATTACTGCCCAAAGCGGCGAGTACACTAACCCGCCCAACCATGCCCCGGCGATTGTCGGTGCACCGCCCACCACTCCAAGCTTGACCAGTTGGCCGATTTTGGCGCGGTCACGCGCTAGGGGAGCGACGATTGCCAGCCCCTCTGTAGTGTTGTGCAGTGTAAAGCCAACGATAAGGAGGGTGCCAAGTCCAGCTTCTCCCAGCGCGAACGCAGCGCCAATCGCTAGCCCTTCACCAAAGTTGTGCAGCCCGATGCCGATGGCTACCAACAGTGCCAAGGCCCACCCGCTTGTGGCCGTGGCTTGCCTCTTTCCGCGTAGCCATCCGCCAAGCAACTCAAGCCCTAAATAAGCACCAAACACGCCAAATCCGAACAGCATGACGCCTTGGTAGGACTCGGGTAGCACGAGAGCCATCTCCAGCCCTTCCTGTCCAGCATCCACCATGAGGAACAGTAGTAATCCAACGGTAAGCGAAAGCAGAAACGCCAGCCCAGTCCGACCAAGGCGGGCAACCAACGGAAACCACAGTAGCCCAATGGCTACCGGGATAACGCCGACATAAGTTCCAATAAGGGTAAACGCGAGAAAGTACCGTAGATCAGGCTGAGGGGTCTCTACTGCAACGGAAATTTCGTGGTCAAACGTCGCACCCGTTGAGGTAACCACACGCACGGCGTGCTGTTCACCTTCGACCCACGGATATGGAATCGTCAACCGAGCGCTCTGTAGATGACTCAGTATTGTGCCCGCATCCGAAGTGAAAGCCCAATAGGCGTCATCGACTTGGATTTGACTGATCGTTACCGTGTCGGGTCCATCATTGAAGACAGTGAGTGAAATCTCGTTCGGTCTCAATTTCGCCGCACTAAAGGATAATTTCTCGACCGGCGGATGCTGACTGACGCCGATCGCATTACCTGGCCACGTTTGAATAATGACAACGAGGAGCACTCCAAGTAGTACCAATGGCGCCAGGGCAATCAAACAAAGGCGGCCAATCGGGTTTGGAATCTCAGCTGTCACGCCGGTCCTCCTCGGCCAAGAAAAGCCCCATCCAGCCAAGCTCGGCAAACTCGCTCTGATGTGCATGGAACATAAACTCGCCGGGATAACGGAACTTTGTCTCGATAACCGCACGCTCCCCTTGACACAACATCAACGTGTCAGTTGTCTCAGTCGGTTTTAGCTGCGTACCTGTGCGCATAACGTCGAAAAACATGCCGTGCATATGAATACTGTTAATCAGATCGAACTCAGTCAGGTTCACAAGATAAATACGGACGAGTTGTCCGACCTTCACGCGGATTGGGTCGTGCATATGATGATGAGCCACCGTGTTGACCGCGTACACCTCGTTCTCAGCATCGAAGTTGGTATCGAAGCCATTCATTACCATTACAAGCTCGTCCGCTTGTTCGCGGCGAACCATACCGTCCACTTCCTTTGGGTCGATGATGAACGTGCCGTACAGACCTTTGTGGATGTGACGCCGCAATGGCGTAGCGTGACAGTGGTAAAGGTGTGTGCCGAACGGCTCAGCATCAAATTCATACACGAAGCGCTCGCCAGGCCTCACCTCGTGCTCGGGCAAGGAACCGTCTACTTCAGGAGGATGCCAGCCGTGAAAGTGAATCGTGTGTGGGTGGGAACCC